>DASTSH010000263.1:0-12007 GCA_035760785.1 Gemmatimonadaceae bacterium
GGTCGGGGTGGGAATCGGCGCGCGCGCCTGTGCGCGACTCGCTGTCGCTCGGGAAGCTGCTCGTGCTCGGCCGCGCCGGGTGGGAGAGCAAGTTCGTCACCGCGGCGCTCGAGGAGCAGGGGTGGAAGGTGGACGCGCGGCTCGTGCTGTCACCGAAGGGTGACGTGCACCAGGGGCTCGTCACGCGCATCGACACCGCGACGTACGCGGCGGTGATCGCGCTCGACACCACGGCGCTGCGGTACGCCGGGCAGATCGTGTCGTACGTGCGCGCCGGCGGCGGTCTGGTGGTGCCGGCGCACACGGCCGCCGCCGGCGCGTTCACGGCGCTGCGTGCCGGCGCGCCGGAGCGGGAGCTTCCGGCGGCTCAACCGTTCGACTCCGTGCCCACCGCACCACGCCGCGCGCTCGCGCTCACGCCCATCGCCCTCGCCGCCGCCGCGATCCCGGTGGAGCGGCGCGACAGCCTGGTGGCAGTCGCGGCGCGCCGGGTGGACCGCGGGCGCGTGGCCGAGATCGGGTACGAGGACACCTGGCGATGGCGCATGGTGGGCGGAGACGCCGGACTCGACGCGCACCGGGAGTGGTGGGCCGATCTCGTGGCGAGCGTCGCGCACGTGGGGCGAACGCCGCGCGCGACCGATGGCCCGGTGGACGAGGCGCCGCTCGCGCACCTCGTGGCGCGCCTTGGCCCTTCGGCGCCGCCCCCCGCCAACATCGATCCGCGCCGCGGCATCCCCGCGTCGTGGCAGTTCGCGCTCTTCTGCACGGCGTTGCTGCTCGAATGGGCATCGCGACGCCTGCGTGGCGCACCATGACGAAGATCGCGTAACGCCCGCGCGCCGCTTGTAGGGGGCGCGCTGTCCCATAGCGTCAATCCCATACAGCCGCTGCTGGCCACCGTGCCAGGCGCGCGTCTCTCAGGTCACACCTCGCTCCCACGCATCGCACGCGTTCGAGCGGCCCAACTTCAGCTCTGGCCCATGCGCCCACATCACATCCGTCGCTCCGCCGCCATCCTGCTCGTCGCCTCGACCGCCCTGGCGGCCGGGTGCTCGACGCCGCCGGCATCGAGCCACGCCACAGTGTCACCGGTGGCGGAGGACATCCCCGCCGACACCGCCGTGGCCACCGGCGTACTGCCGAACGGCCTGCGCTACTACGTGCGGCGGAACGCCAAGCCGGAGAAGCGCGCCGAGCTGCGGCTCGTCGTGAATGCCGGCTCCGTGCTCGAGGACGACGACCAGCGCGGGCTCGCGCACTTCCTCGAGCACATGGCCTTCAACGGCACGGAGCATTTCCAGAAGCACGAGATCGTCGACTACCTGCAGTCGGTGGGGATGCGCTTCGGCAACGACCTGAACGCGGGCACCAACTACGACGAGACGATCTACCAGTTCACCGTGCCGACGGACACGACGCGGATCCTGAAGACGGGGCTGGACATCCTCGGCGACTGGGCGCACGCGATCACGCTCGACCCGAAGGAGATCGAGGCCGAGCGCGGCGTGGTGCTCGAGGAGTGGCGCGGGCGCCGCGGCGCCGGCGCGCGCATCATGGAGCGGCACGACTCGGTGCTCTTCCAGGGCTCGCCGTACGCCGAGCGGCTGCCGATCGGACTGCCGGAGCGGATCAAGACGGCGCAGCGCCCGGAGATCGCGCGCTTCTACCACGACTGGTACCGCCCGGACCTGATGGCGGTGGTAGCGGTGGGGGACTTCGACAAGGATTCGGTGGTGGCGGCGATCCGCTCGGAGTTCGGGGCGATCCCCGCGGCGAGCCATCCGCGCCCGCGGCCGAGCCACCCGCTCCCCGACAACCACGACCCCCTGGTGTCCATCGTCACCGACACGGAGGCCACCGGCTCGAGCGTGCAGGTGCTGTACAAGCTCGCGCCGCGCACGGATGAGGGGACGATCGCCGCGTACCGGCGCTCGCTCGTGGAGTCGCTCTTCCACCGGATGCTCCAGGAGCGCCTCAACGAGATCGCGCAGCGCTCCGACGCGCCGTTCCTTAGCGCCAGCTCGGCGACCGGGACGGTGGTCCGGGCGACCACGGTGCACTCGTTCACGGCATCGGTGCCGGAGAACGGCATCGAGACCGGGCTGAAGGCGCTCCTGACGGAGTTGGAGCGGGTGGCGCAGCACGGCTTCACCCCGGCGGAGTTCGAGCGGGCGAAGACGTCGGTGCTCCGCGGGTACGAGAGCCGTTACGCGGCGCGCGCCGCGATCACGTCGGGGGCGTACGCGCAGAGCTACATCTCGAACTACCTCACCGGCGCGCCGATCCCGAGCGTGGGCACGTCGCTCTCGCTGGCTCGCGAGCTCCTGCCGAAGATCGAGCTGGCCGATGTGAACGCGATCGCGCCGGTGTGGCGGAGCACCGAGAATCGCGTGGTGCTGGCGACGCTCCCCAGGAAGGCCGGCCTGCGCGTGCCGACGCGCGAGGGGCTGCTGGCGATCTTCGACTCCGTGCGCGCGATGAAGCTGGCGCCGTACCAGGAGTCGCTGAAGGACGCGCCGCTCGTGGCGGCGGAGCCGAAGCCCGGCGCGGTGGTGAAGGAGCAGCAGCTCGACTCGGTGGGGGCGCGCGAGTGGACGCTGGCCAACGGCGTGCACGTGATCCTGAAGCCGACGGACTTCAACCTCGACCAGATCGCGATCACCGGCTACGGCCCCGGCGGGGTGTCGCTCGCCCCCGACTCGCTCTTCCTGGATGCGCGGTTCGCGACGTCGATCCTCTCGGTGGGCGGGCTGGCCGACTTCTCGCGCAACGATCTCCAGAAGCGGCTCGCCGGCAAGGTGGTGAGCGTCGGCGCGTCGATCGACGATGCGGGGGAGGGGATCAGCGCCAGCGGCTCGCCGCGCAACATGGATACCATCTTCCAGCTGCTCTACCTGCAGTTCACCGCCCCGCGCGTGGACACGGCGGCCGTGGCGGCGTACAAGAAGGCGCTCCGCTCCAACCTGGCGAACCGCTCCGCGAGTCCGGGCGCGCGGTTCGCCGACTCGATCGTGGCGGTGATGACCCAGCACAACTGGAGGGCGCGTCCCATCACCACGGCCATGGTGGACTCGCTCGACGCGCGGAAGGCGCTGGCGTTCTTCCGCGACCGGTTCGCGGATGCGAGCGACTTCACCTTCGTGATCGTGGGCGCGTTCGATCCCGATTCGATCCGCCCGCTGGTGGAGCGCTACATCGGCGGGCTCCCCTCGCTGGGTCGGCACGAGGCGCCGGTGGACATGGGGATCCGTCCGCCCACGGGAGTGGTGCACCGGATGGTGCTCGCGGGGACGGAGCCGAAGGCCGACACGCGGCTGTACTTCACGGGGACGGCGCCGGTGACGCCGGAGCGCGAGTACGTGCTGAACGCGCTCGCGCAGGTGCTGCAGCGGCGGCTCACGGAGCGGCTGCGCGAGGAGATGGGCGGCACGTACTCGCCGTCGGTGGGGACGGCGCTGACGACGCACCCGCTGACGCGCTACGAGATCACGGTGGCCTTCGGCTCGGCGCCGGAGCGGGTGGATGAGCTCACGCGGGCGGTGCTCGCGACGATCCACGATCTGCAGCAGAAGGGGCCGACGGCGCAGGAGGTCCACGACGTCGCCGAGCAGCAGGAGCGCGGCCGCGAGACCGGGCTGCGCCAGAACGGCTACTGGCTCTCGATGCTCGCGAGCTACGCGCGCGAGGGGTGGGACTTCGCGAGCATCGCGGCGCCGCAGCCGCCGGGCGGCGGGCAGGCGCTCACCGCCGACGCGATCCAGCGCGCGGCGAAGGAATACCTCACCAGCGACAACTACGTGCAGCTCTCCCTCGCTCCGGCGCCGACCGTGAACTGATGTTGCATGCGCAAGTGGACGATGAACGGATGTCGTCCACTCGCGCTCAACATTTCTTAAGGTCGGACGTAGGGGATGCTGCGGAACGCGCGTCTTGCGATGTGAGCGGACGCGCGCTTCCGCGCGCCCGCGCACGTCCCCGCATCACCTCTCGTGCCCACCGCACGTCCTCAGCGCATCGAAGAGATCGATGGACGCCACCTCGCCACGCGCATCGCGGTGCGCCGGGCACTCCCTACGGGAGCCCGCCGCGCGCGCGCGCGACGCCGGCGGCGTCCAGCGAGCGGGATCGCACTCGTCGTGTTGTATGGATCGGCCGACGTTCGTCCATCCACTCGTCGCGAGGTGTCATGTCGTATCTGTTGGTGGACGGCTGCGCAGCCGTCCAAGGTCTGCCGATGGACCCCGAGCAGGATCTGGTAGCGCGCATTCGAGCGAGCGATGCGGCGGCGTTCGAGATGCTCTACGCCGAGTTCGCGCCGGGGCTGCTCCGATTCGCCTTCGCGCAGCTCCGATCCCGCGAGCTCGCCGAGGAGGCGGTGCAGGACCTCTTCCTCAAGCTGTGGAAGCACCGGCAGAAGTGGGTGCTCACCCACTCCCTCCGCTCGTATCTCTTCCGAGCGCTGCGCAACTGCATCACCAACTACCGGCGCACCACCGCCGCGCGGCACGAGCTGCAGCAGGCCGTGGGGGACGATGACGACACGTTCGCCTCGTTCCCGAGCGCCGAGTGCGCCGACGACCACCTGAGCGAGGCGGACCTGCTGCGCGCGCTCGATCACGCCGTGGCATCGCTGCCGCGGCGCTGCCGCGAGACGTTCGTGCTCGTGCGCCAGCAGCAGCTCTCGTACGCGGAAGCGGCCGAGGTGCTCGGCGTGTCGGTGAAGGCGGTGGAGATGAACATGGTCCGCGCCTTCGCCGCGCTGCGCCAGCAGCTCTCCGACTGGCGCTCGTCCCCCTGCCGCCGCCCCAAGTGAGGGGCGCGGCGGGCGGCCGCGAAAACGCGCTGTAGGGTCGCCGGTCCTGGACACGTCATACTCGGCATGACTTTCCGAGTTCACTCATGAGCACCGTCGTGAACGAAACGATCGATTCCGCCGTGCTCCTCAGATACATCGAAGGCGACGCGAGCGTTGGTGAGCGCGCGCTGGTCGACCGCTGGATGGCGGCCGACCAGCGGAACCGCCAGGAGGTGGAGCGGCTCACGCGGGCGTGGGAGCTCGCGGCGCTCCCGCGCGGTCCGGTGTGGGACATCGACGCGCTCCGCCGCGAGATGACGCGGCAGCTCGACGGCGAGGGGCACGCAGCCGCGAGCGCCGGCGCCACGCACGCGCCGCGGAACACGCGGACGCTGGCACTCGTGCCACCCACGCGGCGCTCCTGGTGGGCGACCGTCCCGCTTCGCGCCGCGGCGGCCGCCGTGGTGGTGGGGGCGGGCGTACTCCTCATCCGGCAGCCCGTCGTGCCACCGCGCCCCGTGGCGAGCGCACCGCCGCCCATGCGCACTTACACCACCGAGCGTGGGGAGCGGGCGGAGCTGCGGCTGGCCGATGGCTCCAAGGTGATCCTCGGCGCGGCGAGCACGCTGCGCATCCCCGCGAGCTACGACCGGCCGGCGCGCGATCTCTTTCTCGAGGGGCAGGCGTACTTCGAGGTCACGCACGAGGCCGCGCATCCGCTCCGCATCCACACCGCGCGCGGCGTGGTGGAGGACGTGGGCACGCGCTTCGTCGTCGTCGCCTACGACAGCGATGCGGCCGAGCACGTGGCGGTGTCGGAGGGGCAGGTCTCCCTGCGCGGCGCCGAGTCCACCGCGGTGATGCTCGGCGCCGGCGACGTGGGGCGCCTCGCCGCCGGGGGCGAGGTGACCGCCGTGCGGCACGTGTCCGTGGACCGCTACTTCAGTTGGATCGACGGCGTGATCGAGTTCGACAACGTCACGCTCGGCGAGGCGCTTCCCGTGCTGGAGCGGCAGTTCGATCTGAAGATCCGTCTCGAGGACTCCTCGCTCGCGAGGAGGCGCTTCACCGGCTCGTTCACGGCTGGCGACATGGACCAGCTCCTGAGCGGCCTCGCGTTCCTGCTCGATGCGAAGTACGAACGTCCGGGAGGCGGGCGCGAGCTGATCCTCGCGCCGCGCTGACCACCCGCCGGACCGGGTGCCGCGCGCCGCCTCCGGCGGCCGCGGCGCCGCACCGTCCGGCGAGCCGCACCGCAGACCAATCCTCTCGCTTCCCTCCTGACTCCCCCACTTCTGGAGAGTGGATCGTGCGCATGTGGAGTGTACTTGCGTGTGTCGCACTGAGCACGTTCACCGGCCGACTGGCGCGAGCGCAGAGCATCGCCGGCGTCGCCGCCGTGGACGTGACCCCGGCGACCGGACAGTTCATCACGCCGGCGCCGGTCGACGCCGATGTGCCGGTGCTGCGGTCGGTGATGTCGGTCGATCTGCACGACGTCCCGCTGCGCGATGCGCTCCGCGAGTTCGCGCGGCAGGCGGGCGGACACCTGATGTACGACGAGAGCGTGGTGTCACGCGCGGCGCGCGTGACGCTGCACGCGACCCGGATCACGCTCGGCGCGGCGCTCCGGCAGGCGCTCGCGGGCACGGACATCAAGGCGTTCGTGACGCGCGGCGGGCAGGTGGTGGTCCTCAAGCGCGTGCCGACGGCGGCGGAGCTGCAGGACTCGGCCACCGTGCGCGGCCGCGTGGTGGACTCCGCCACCAACGCGCCCGTGCCGCAGGCGATGGTGGAGGTGGACGGCACGAAGCAGCGCGTGATCGGCAATGACGAGGGCGTGTTCCTCCTGCGGGACGTGCCGGCCGGCACGCACGTGATCACGGCGCACCGCCTCGGCTACAAGCCCGTCCGGGTGACCGTCGTGCTGGAGGCCGGCGCGGACACCACCATCCGCCTGGCGCTCACGAAGGTGGCGAGCGTGCTCCAGGAGGTGGTGACCACCGGCGCCGGCGAGCGGCAGAAGCTCGAGGTCGGCAACTCCATCGTGACGGTGAACGCGGACTCGGTGATGTCCGTGACGCCGGCGGCCACGGTGAGCCAGCTGCTGGCGAACCGCCTCCCCGGCCTGCTCGCGACCCCCGGGAGCGGCGCGGTGGGCGCGCCGACGCGGCTCCGCATTCGAGGGTTGAGCAGCATCGAGTCGGACAACGCCCCGATCATCATCGTCGATGGGATCCGCATCTCGAACGACGCGAAGAGCGAGGTGAACAATTCCATGTACGCCGGCGTCGTCGGCGGCACGGGGGCGAACAACCTCTCCTCGCGTCTCGATGACATCGACCCGAACACGATCGAGTCGATCGAGGTGATGAAGGGGCCGGCGGCGTCCACGCTGTACGGCAGCCAGGCCGCCAACGGCGTGATCATCATCAAGACCAAGCAGGGGCACGCCGGCCCGCCGCGGTGGAACGTGTACGCGGACCGCCGCGAGCTCACCCAGGTGAAGGACTACGACTACCCCGTGCAGCAGCTCGGCTACCCGCTGGCCGGCGGCGCGGGGCCGAACCCGAACTGCGGGATCGTCGGGATCTCCAACGGGTCGTGCATTCCGATCCCGGGCAAGGTCCTGGGCTTCAACATGCTCCGCGATCCGCGCTTCACGCCGCAGGCGAACGGATACACGCAGTCGTTCGGCGCGAACGTGTCCGGCGGCAACGAGGGGCTCCAGTACTTCCTCGGCGGCACCTACCTCGACCAGTTGGGCACCGCCAAGCTCCCCGACGTCAACATCAACTACATCGAGGCCGGTCGCGGCGGGCAGCCGCTCGCCGAGGAGACCATCAGGCCGAACGCGCGCACCGATGCGTCGGCGACGGCGCGGATCACGGGGCGGTTCCTGGGCAACTCGCACTTCGCGATCGGCACGAGCTTCATGTCGGAGAACCAGCGCGTGGGGAACGACGGCATGTCGGGATTGCTCACCGCCCCGCGCTTCCCCACCGACACGTCGCCGGTCGCCGGCTGGGACAACTGGTACGGGTCGCGCACCGAGAGCCTGAAGCACGTGATCGGCGACGCGAACATCAACTGGCAGCCGAAGTGGTGGGGCGGGAACGTGTTCAGCGGCACGTTCACCTACGGGTGGGACTTCTCGCTGAACGACGACCAGTACTACGCGGCGCGCGGCTCCTGCAAGCCGCTCTGCAACGGCTCGCAGGACCAGGGGCTCAAGGGCTACATCAACGGCGGGCGCCGGTCCGATCTCGAGCAGACGCTCACCGTCGGCGGCTCGGTGAACCTGCCGGTGGCGAGCTGGCTCGAGACGCAGTCGCGCTTCGGCGGCAACTACCAGAAGAGCACCACGTACGAGCTGTACGGGAACGCGAGCGATCTCGGGGTGGGGCGCAAGTTCTACACGGCGCGCGGCACGAAGTTCATCAGCGACATCGGTGACGAGCAGGCGCTCGCCGGGTGGTACTTCGAGGAGCAGCTCAACATGCGGCGCAACCGCCTGTTCTTCACCGTGGGGCTCCGGCAGGACGCGGCGAGCTCGCTCGGCGAGACGGTGAAGCCGATCTACGCGAAGTACAACGCGTCGTGGGTGCTCTCCGAGGAGCCGTTCTTCCCCTTCAAGGATCACATCTCGCTCTTCCGCATCCGCTTCGCCACCGGCAACGCGGGCGTGATGCCCAGCTCCACGGCGAAGCTGCGCACGTACGCGATGCAGGGGAACTACGTGCTCGACAACGGCTCCCCCACCGGCGACTTCGCCGAGCTGGGAAGCCCGGGGAACCCCGGGCTGCGCCCGGAGCACAGCCGCGAGTACGAGGGCGGCTTCGAGATGGAGCTGTTCCAGTCGCGCCTCTCGCTCGACGCCACCTGGTACCGCAAGTACACGTGGGACGCGATCGACCGCGGTCCGGTGGCCGGCTCGCTCGGTCCCGCCGTGGTGCGGCCGGAGCTCCTGAACGTGGGCGACGTGGTGAACCACGGCTTCGAGCTCGGCGCCACCGTGCGCGTGCTCGATCGCGACCCGGTGTCGTACAGCATCACCGGCAACGTGACGTCGCGCAGCAACAAGCTCCAGAAGATCGCGCCGGGGATGGTCACGTTCCTGTCGCTCAGCGCCAGCGGCGACCTGTACACGGGGAACGACTCGCGGATCGTCGAGGGCTATCCGCTCTTCGGACGGTGGGCGCGGCCGATCCTCGGATGGAACGACGACGACCACAACGGAATCATCAGCCCCAACGAGGTGCGCGTCGGCGACAGCCTCACGTACGTGGGGCCGACGGAGCCGAAGTACACGGCCTACATGAGCCATCACCTGGGCTTCCTGCGGAACCGGCTGACGGTGGACGCGAACTTCGCGTACAGCAACGGCATGACGCAGTTCAACCAGTTGCGGAAGTCGATGCTCTCGAGCCTCGCGATCGGGCAGGGCTTCGGGAGCCTCAAGGATCAGGCGTGCATCGCCGCGGCCCAGCAGAGCTGGCCGCACCCGTCCACCGACTGGTGCTTCATGGAGACGGTGAAGGTGCTGCGCTTCCAGGACCTCTCCGTTGGCTACATGCTGCCGCAGCGGATCGCGGCGTCGGTGGGGGCCAAGTCGGCGACGGTGCGCTTCACGGCGAGCAACCTCACGCACTGGAGCAACTACCACGGGATGGACCCCGGGATCAACACCACGCCCGTGAGTGGCAACGCGGTGGTCGCCGGCTCGGCGTTCGCCGCCCCCCGGGAGTACGGCGTGCGCGTACAACTCCAGTTCTGAACGAGCGACATCGAGGAGAATGGCTCCGATGAGACTTCATACGAGCGGGACGGGCCGCCGCGTGGCTGCACTCCGCACGATCGCGACGGTACTGCTGACCGTCCTCGCCGGCTGTTCCTGGCAGGACCTGGTGAAGGCCAAGCTGCCGCCGACCACCGCCGATCCGGAGGCGTTGAAGACGGAGGAGGGCGCGATCTCGCTGTACCACGGCGCGATTCACGCGTTCCGTCGCGGCTTCGGCGGCGCGAACACCGGCTACGTGGTGATCGCGGGGCGGCTGAGCGATGAGCTGACCACCGGCGCGTATGCCACGGGCGACATCGCCCCGATGCAGCCCGGCAGCCTCGACGAGATCGACGCGCGCGACATGCCGGAGGACGCCATCCTGCGCTCCACCACCGTCGAGTCCTGGTACCGCCTCATGAACATGGGGCGGAACCAGGCGGTGGACGCGATCTTCTACCTGCGCAACTACGCGCCGCTCCAGCCGAAGGACCTGGTGGGGCACATGTTCGCGATCCGCGGGCTGACGATGACGTACCTCGCGGACTTCTTCTGCTCCGGCATCCCCCTCACCAACTACACCAGCCCCGGCGGCTACGAGTACGAGCCGGGGATCAGCACCGACTCGGTGTACAAGCGCGCGGTGGCGGAGTACGACAGCGCGCTGGCGAACGTGGGGGACAGCCTGAACTTCAAGTACCTGGCGGAGGTGGGGAAGGCCCGCGCGCTGCTCGATCTCGGGAAGTTCCAGGAGGCGGCGGCCGCCGTGCAGGACGTGCCCACGGACTTCGTGTACAAGGCGCGCTATGCGGTGGACTACGTGGGATCGTTCTCGAACAACTGGGTGTGGGGCGTGCCCACGTACACCGACCCCGAGAACGGCTTCGGGACGATCGGCGACCGCGAGGGGATCAACGGCCTGCCGTTCGTGTCGTCGCACGATCCGCGCGTTCCGCTGATCTCGTCGCCGATCCAGAGCACCACCTATCCGCTCACGAATTATACGCTGCCCGCGTGGATGTTCCCGAACGACAACTTCTGGCACGGCACGTCGACGAAGCCGAAGAACGGGGAGGACATCGTGGTGGCGAGCGGGATCGAGGCGCGGCTCGCCGAGGCCGAGGCGAAGGCGAACGCCGGTGACGCGTCGTTCCTGACGATCCTCAACACGCTGCGCACCTCGTGCACGGATGCGGCCACCTGCCCCGATCCGGCGCCCGCGGGCACCGGCGGCGTGGCGGGGCTGCCGCCGCTCACCGATCCGGGGGACCAGAAGGCGCGGATCAAGATGGTCTACGACGAGCGCGCCTACTGGACCTTCCTCACGGGGATCCGGCAGGGCGATCTCCGCCGCCTCGTGCGCGTGTACGGGTGGCCGCAGGACGAGGTCTATCCCACGGGTCCGTATCCCATCGGCGCGGCGCAGGCGTACGGACGGTACACGAACGTGCCGATCCCGAACACCGAGCGCGCCATCAACCAGCAGTACAAGGGCTGCATCAACCGCGATGCCTGAGACACATCACATGCGAGCACAACGTGATCATGGCGCCCGGCGCCTCGCCGGTGCGCGCGGATGGGCGATCCCCGCGCTGGTGCTGGCGCTGGCGGCGTGCACGGGCGGCGACTCGATCATCCAGCCGAAGAACTCGATCGAGACGATCCCCTGGAAGCTGGTCATGAACCATCACGCCGTCACCACGGTGATCGGCGAGCCGGTGCAGCTCGAGGCGACGCCGGTGACGATCGACGGCACGCCGATCTCCGGACTCCCGCCGGTGGTCTTCAGCACGCCGGACACGAACGTCCTCACGATCGATCCCTCGGGGAAGCTGACGGGGCTCGCGGAGCGCGATCGCGTGCTCGTCCTCGCGACCGTCCAGAGCGAGGAGGGGAACTGGACGATCCAGGACACGGCGCGCGTGTCGATCGTGGCCACGCCGTACGACTTCACCACCTTCCAGATGCTCCCCGACGGCCCGTCGCTCGTGCCGGCCAACGTGTGGCGGAACTTCGACGCGGTGCTGAAGGATGCCGCAGGCAACGTGCTGCTCGACGCCGATGGGGACACGATCTACCCGTCCACGCACTACGACGCGTCGGCGGGGCTCAGCACGTTCTACCTGAACCCGTGGTGGGGCGGAGGTCAGCCGAGGAACGTGGGGCAGGTCACCATCCATGCCGAGGCGTTCATCTTCGGGCACGAGTATCAGGACAGCCTCACGCTCTCGCTCACGTACGCCGACACCGCGTCGCTCTACGTGTACCCGGTGTCGTACAGCCTGAATCCGAGTCCGTCGATCATGCCTCAGACGGACGTCACCGTGCTCCAGGGGGGCGTGGTGCAGTTCAGCAACCTGAACACCACGGAGGACGTGGGCATCGTCTTCGATGACACCACGAACGCGATCGGCGGGAACATTCCGAAG
>DASTSH010000264.1:0-4221 GCA_035760785.1 Gemmatimonadaceae bacterium
AAGGACGCGTGTCGCGTGTGGGGAACTGACGGAAAGAGGAGGTAGGTACGGCGAGAGTAGGTTTGGATGTAGAGAGAGAGTCCGCCTACACACGAACCTACACGCGCCGTACCTCCCTCCTCCTTCCGTCAGTTCCCCACACGCGACACGCGTCCTTTGGTGGTCCAGCCACCAGGTCCTATCCCCTCCTTCGTCTCCGTGATCTCCCCGAATCACCTCCGCTCCACCACCGTCCGGGTCCGCGCGCTCTTCGCCCTGGTCGCGCTCTGCCTGACGATTCCCCTCGCCGGCATCGATGCGCAGCGCCCGCGGATCGAGTTCGAGCGCATGGCGCAGGAGCGCGGACTGTCGAACGGCACGGTCACCGCGATCGTGCAGGACCAGGTGGGGTTCCTCTGGTTCGGGACGGAGGATGGTCTCGATCGTTACGACGGCTCCGGCTTCACCATCTTCCGGCCGATGCCCGGCGACACGTCGGGGCTCGCCAATGCGTGGGTGACGGGGCTCGCGGTGGGGCACGACGGCACGGTGTGGATCGGGACGCTCCGTGGCGGCGTGCACGGCTACGACCCCCGCACCCGGCGCTTCCGCCGTTACCACCACCGCGCCGGCGACTCGCTGTCGTTGAGCAGCGATCACGTGAGCGCGGTGCACGAAGCGGGAGGTGTACTCTGGGTGGGGACCGCGCACGGGCTCGACCGGCTCGATCCCGCCACCGGCCACGTGCGCCACTACGCGCCGGCGATCGGCGACACCACCGATCTCTCGAACGACGTGCTCGCGATCGCCGAGGATGGGCACGGGCGGCTCTGGGTGGGGGCGCGCATGGGGCTCTTCGTCTTCGACCCGGCCAGCGGGCGCTTCGAGCGGCTCGGGGTCGTGTCGCGCGAGGAGCCGGTGCACGTCATCCTGCGCGACCGGCGCGGTGTGATGTGGGTGGGGACGGAGCACGATCTGGTGGCGGTGGATCCCACCGGGCGCCTGGTGCTGGCGCGGCACGCATCGGCCACGCCGGGGCACCCCTCGCCCCTGATCGGCCGGGTGCTGGCGTTGTTCCAGGGGCCGGATGGGACGCTCTGGGTGGGGAGCGACGATGGGATCTCGGCGCTCGACCCCGTCACCGGCGCCTTCACGCGCTACACGTACGACCCGAAGGACCCGCGCTCGCTCGGCGGCCGCATCGTGCGGTCGGCGTTCGTGGATCGCGGCGGGGTGCTCTGGGTGGGGGTCGAGAGCTACGGGTTGAGCAAGTACGCGCCCGCCGTCGTGCACTTCGATCTGATCCGCCACGACCCATCGATGCCCGCCTCGCTGAGCAACGGCTACGTGCGCGGGATCACGCGGGATCGGCGCGGCGATCTCTGGATCGGCACGCAGTTCGGCGGGCTCGATCGCGTGGACCATCGCACCGCACGGATCACGGTGTTCCGGCACCGCCCGGGCGACCCGCGCTCCCTCCCCGGCGACAGCGTGTGGGCGGTGCTCGAGGACCGCGGCGGCGCGTTGTGGGTGGGGCTGCACCTGCGGGGGCTCGGCACGCTGGACCCGCGCACCGGCGCGTTCGTCCCGTCGCCGCTCGTGCCCCGCGATGCGAGCGTGAACGTGCTCTACGAGGACCGCGCCGGCGCGCTCCTCGTCGGGCTCCAGGAGGGGGGCATGCTCGAGATCTCCCCCGACCGGCGGCACGTCAGGAGCTACGGCGCGCTCACGGGAGAGCACCGCGTGCTCACCAGCGACGACGTCCAGGCGATCCTCGAGGACCGGGAGGGGATGCTCTGGGTGGCGGGCGATCCCGGCCTCACGCGCATCGACCGGCGTACCGGACGGGTGACGCACTTTCGCTGGACGCCCGGACGCCCCGGCTCCCTCGGCAGCGACTTCATCACGAACGTCGTGGAGGACCACGAGGGAACGATCTGGATCGGCACGAAGGGCGGGGGACTCGAGCGTTTCGACCGCGCGACGGGCCGCTTCACCGCGTTCGGCACCGCGGAAGGGCTCCCGCACAGCTTCGTCTACGGGATCCTCGAGGATGCGCGCGGCCACCTCTGGTTGAGCACCGACGACGGGATCGCGATGTTCGACCCGCGCACGCACGCCGTCGTGCGTTACGGCCTCGAGGATGGGCTGCAGGCACGCGAGTTCAACCGCCGCGCCTTCTACCGGAGCCCCGACGGCGTGATGTACTTCGGCGGCATCAACGGCGTGAACGTGTTCCGCCCCGACGACGTGGGCGCGCCACCGCCGCCGCCACCGGTGGCGATCGTCTCCCTGCGGACGGCCGGCGGCGCCGCGCGCCCGCTCGTGGGGCGCCCCGCCGATTCGGCGGTGGTGCTGCGCCACCATGAGAGTGCGTTCACCGTCACGTTCACCGCGCTGGACTTCACCGCGCCGGAGAAGACGCGCTACGCGTACCGGCTGGAGGGAGTGGACGACGGGTGGATCTCCGCCGGCGGCCGTCGCGAGGCATCGTACGCGAGCGTGCCGCCGGGGCGGTACGTCTTCCGCGTGGCGGCGGCCAACGCCGCGGGCGTGTGGAACATGCGGGGCGCGGCGATCACGCTGGTGATCGCGAAGCCGTGGTGGGCCACGTGGTGGGCCCGCCTGCTGGCATCGCTGCTGGTGATCGTGCTCCCGTTCGCGGTGGAGCACGTGCGCCTGCGCGCCAACCGCCGGCGGAGTGCCTGGCTGGAGCGGCGCGTGGAGGAGCAGACGCGGAGCCTCACCGATGCCCAGGCGCAGCTCCGCGACGCGCTCGAGCGCGAGCGGCGGGCCGCGCGGGAGCTGCTCGAGATCACCGCCGCCGTGCCCGGGGGCGTGTTCCAGCTGCGCGAGGCGCCCGACGGCACGCGCACCTTTCCGTTCGTGAGCGAGGGGATCCTCCGTCTGTACGATGCGGGCGCCTCGCCCGGGGGCGGCGCGAGCGAGCCGCCGCGCCACGTCGCCGAGCGGCTGCTCGCCAGCGTGCACCCCGACGACGCGGCCGTCCTGGAGCGCTCGCTGGCCAGGTCGCGCGACACGCTGGAGTCGTGGCGCACGGAGCTGCGCTGGGCCACCGCCGCCGACGCCACGCGCTGGCTCTCCGTGCACGCGCACCCGTGGCGCCACGCCGACGGCACCATCGTGTGGACGGGCGTGATGCTGGACGCCACGACCGCCCGCCGCACCGAGGAGGAGCGCGCCGCGCTCGAGGCGAAGATGCTGCAGGCGCAGAAGGCGGAGAGTCTCGGGATCCTCGCCGGCGGCATCGCGCACGACTTCAACAACCTGCTGGTGGGCGTGCTCGGCAGCGCCGACCTGCTGCGCGACAGCGTCTCTCCCGCGAGCGAGGAGGAGGAGCTGCTCGGGCACATCCGCAGCTCCGCGATCCGGGCGGCGGAGCTCACGCAGCAGATGCTCGCCTACGCCGGGAAGGGGCGGCTCGTGATCGAGCGGGTGGACCTGGTGGCGCTGGTGCGCGAGATGCTCGCGCTGCTCCGGAGCGTGGTGCCGCGCACGATCGCCTTCGAGCTGCAGGCGAGCGCGGTGCGCCCCGTGGTGGAGGCCGACGCCACGCAGCTCCGTCAGGTGATCATGAATCTGGTGACCAACGCCGGCGAGGCCATCGGCGACCGCGGGGGGCGGGTGGCCGTCCGGATCGGGATCGAGTCGGGGGCGCAGCGCGCCCTCGCGCTCCTCCACGCGGCGCCGGACATGCCGCCGCACGGCCCGTACGCGCTGCTCGAGGTGGACGACGACGGCTGCGGGATGGACGCGGCGCTGCTCGGGCGCATCTTCGATCCGTTCTACAGCACCAAGTTCACCGGGCGCGGGCTCGGGTTGGCCGCGCTGCTCGGGATCGTGCGCGCGCACCACGGGGGGCTGACCGTGGCCAGCGCGCCGGGACGCGGCGCGCGCTTCCGGATCTATCTTCCACTCGCCGCGAGCGTGGAGCCGCGGGAGCAGGGCGGGCAGCGGGAAGCGACGCCCGACGCGGCGGAGACCATTCCGGCGCCCATCGAGCACGGATGCGTGCTCGTGGTGGATGACGAGGAGGTGGTGCGCCTCGCGGCCAAGCGCATCCTGCGGAAGCTGGGCTACGACGTGATCGTCGTCGCCGACGGCGCGGCGGCGCTCGAGGTGATCGACCGCAGGGACGAGGTGGACCTCGTGCTGATGGACGTGACCATGCCCGTCATGGACGGGCCGGCCGCGGCGCGCGCGCTCCGCGCGCGCCGCGCG
>DASTSH010000265.1:0-26704 GCA_035760785.1 Gemmatimonadaceae bacterium
CCCGTGGCCATCCCGGGGCGGTCCGGGAACCACTTGATGAGCGTGGACACGGGAGAGATGTACCCCAACCCGAGGCCGATCCCCCCGAGCACCCCGTAGCCGAGGATGAGCAGCCAGAACTGGTGCAGCACCACCCCGAGCGACGCGACCCAGAATCCGCCGCCGAAGCAGAGCGCCGCCGTGAACATCGCGCGGCGCGGTCCCACGCGCTCCAGCCATGCGCCGAACGCGGCGGCGGAGAGGCCGAGGAAGACGATCGCGGTGCTGAAGATCCACGCCAGCGTGGCGAGGGACCAGTCGCCGGGAGCGGATGCGCTCCCGCCGATGAGGCGGGAGAGCGGGATCTTGAAGACGCTGAACGCGTACACCTGGCCGATCGAGAGATGGATCGCGAGCGCCGCAGGCGGAACGAGCCACCGGTTGTAGCCCGGCTTCGCGATGGAATGCTCCCGGTCGAGGAAGGACAGGACGGCCATGTCGTCGACCTCCACGAAAGGTGAGTCGCTCGACCGCGAAACTACTGCTCGCACCCGAGAGGCGCCACTACCATCGAGGCTGCCTCCCGATTAGAATTGGGGACGTTCGCGCCGCCATCGGCCGCGTACGGTCGCGTAGCTCAGCTGGTTAGAGCGCTGGTCTCACATACCAGAGGTCCGGGGTTCGAGTCCCTGCGCGACCACTGCACGAAACACGAAACGCCCCGGCATCCAGATGAACGTGGATGCCGGGGCGCTTCTGTTCCCGGGGCTACGCGGGAGGGCCGCTCATCGGCCGCGCCGCGTCACCCCTCGTCGACGGGCCGGACCCCTCCCCGCGCTTCCACGTAGCGGGTGCCACACACCGTGCACGCCGTCTCCGTCCCCGGCGCCACCGTCGCCTCCAGCGGCAGCCGCTCGCCGCACCGGCACATCCACCCGGCCACGCGCGCCGGCACGCCCACGACCATCGCGTACGCCGGCACGTCGCGCGTCACCACCGCGCCGGCCCCGACGAACGCGTACTCGCCGAGCGTGTGCCCGCACACCACCGTCGCGTTCGCCCCCACCGTGGCCCCGCGCTTCACCAGCGTCTGCCGGTACTCGTGCTTGCGCGAGACGTGGCTCCGCGGGTTCAGCACGTTCGTGAACACCATCGAGGGCCCGAGGAACACGTCGTCCTCGCACGAGACGCCCTCGTACAGGCTCACGTTGTTCTGCACCTTCACGTTCCGGCCGAGCCGCACGCGCGGCATCACCACCACGTTCTGCCCGAGGCTGCACCGCTCGCCGATCTCCGCGCCGGCCATCACGTGGCAGAAGTGCCAGATCTTCGTCCCCGCCCCCACCACCGCGCCCGCGTCCACGTAGCTCGACTCGTGCGCCGAGCCGCCCCCCGCCAGCTCGCGCATCTCGCTCGCGCCGCCGCGCGTCGGGCCCGCCGCCGCCCGCGCGCTCATGCGTGCGGCTCCTGGCGCGCGAAGGTGCGCAGCGGGAGCGCGACCTCGTGCGCGGCGCGCGCCGACTCGTAGATCCCCAGGATCAGCTCCAGCGACTTGCGCCCCTCGCGCCCGTCCGTCCCCGGCGCCGCCTTCCCCTCGAGCACCTTCACCACGTTCGCGTAGTACGGCCGGTGCCCCGACCCGTAGACCGACAACGGGTTCGGCGCCTGGCGCAGCAGCTCCGCCTCCCGGTCCAGATCGTCGTAGCTCGCGAACTCCCAGTGCTCGATCCGGTTCAGCGCCGTCCCCCCCACCTTCACCGTCCCCGTCTCCCCGAGGATCGTGATCGAGCCCTCCAGGTTCCGCGGATACGTCAGCATCGTCACCTCGATCGTGCCCAGCGCCCCGTTCCGGAAGCGCAGGAGCGCGACCCCGGTGTCCTCCGATTCGATGCGCCGGGCCAGCGTCGCCGTGCGCGCCAGCACCGACTCCACCGGGCCCACCAGCCACTGGATCATGTCCACGTAGTGGCTCGCCTGGTTCATGAACGCGCCGCCGTCGAACTCCCACGTCCCGCGCCACGGCGCCAGGTCGTAGTAGCTCTGCGGCCGGTTCCAGCGCACCGTCGTGTTGGCGAGGTAGATGCGCCCGAAGCGCCCGGCATCGACCGAGCGCTTCAGCAACTGGATGGCGGGATTGAGCCGGTTCTGCTTGACCACGAACAGCTGCACGCCGGCCTCGTCGCAGGCCCGCACCAGCGCGTCGGCCTCCTCGAGGCGCGTGGCCATGGGCTTCTCGCAGATGACGTGCATCCCGTGCTCGGCGGCGAGGATGCCGTGCCGCGGGTGCAGCCCCGAGGGGGTGCAGATCGCCGCCACGTCGGCGCCGACGTGCTCGAAGAGCGCCGCGGCGCTCGGGAACGCCGGCACCCCCCACTGCTCCCCGGCCGCGCGCGCGCGCTCCGGGAGCTCGTCGGCCACCCCCACCAGCTCCAGCGCCGGCTGGCTGGCGATCGCCTCGAGGTGCCGCTCGCTGATGCGCCCGCACCCCACCACCACGATGCGGAACCGACGGTCGCCCGTCGCGGGTCGGGTCATTGCTCTCGCTCCCGGCGCGTCAGGCCGGCACCGGCGCGGCGGTCTCGGGGACCGCGGGCGCCACGCCGCCGCACGCGTTCCGGGTGTCGATGACGATGCGCGCCAGCCGGCGCACGCGCGCGTAGTCCACGCGCGAGTGGTCGGTCACGACCATCACCGCGTCCGCCTCGCGGAGCGCCTCGTCGGTGAGCGGCACCGAGCGGCCGACCGCGCCGGACGGCGTGTGGCCGTCGTCCACGATCTCCGGCACGAACGGATCGTGGTAGCCCACCACCGCCCCCTTCGACGCGAGCAGGTCGAGGATCTCCAGCGCGGGCGACTCGCGGAGGTCGTCGATGTCCTTCTTGTACGCCACGCCGAGCACCAGCACGCGAGAGCCCTTCAGTGGCTTCCCCGCCTCGTTGAGCGCATCCGCCATCTTCTGCACCCAGAACGCCGGCATCTCGGTGTTGATCTCCCCCGCGAGCTCGATCATGCGCGTCTTGTAGTGCAGCGTGCGCATCTTCCACGCGAGGTAGTGCGGGTCGAGCGGGATGCAGTGACCGCCGAGGCCGGGGCCGGGCGTGAACTTCATGAAGCCGAACGGCTTGGTGGCTGCCGCGTCGATGACCTCCCACACGCTCACGCCGAGCTTGTCGCAGATCACGGCCATCTCGTTCACGAGGCCGATGTTGATCATGCGGAAGGTGTTCTCGAGCAGCTTGGTCAGCTCCGCCGCCTCGGGGGAGCTCACCGGCACCACGGTGTCGATGAACAGCTCGTAGACCTGCTTGCCGAGGGCCACGCACTGCGGCGTGACGCCGCCGAGCACCTTGGGGGTGTTCTTCGTGTGCCAGCGCGCGTTGCCCGGGTCCACGCGCTCCGGGGAGAAGCAGAGATAGAAGTCCTCGCCGACCGTGAGCCCCCGCCGCTCGAACGTCGGGAGCAGCACCTCGCGCGTGGTCCCGGGATAGGTGGTGGACTCGAGCACGATGAGCTGCCCGGGGCGGAGCGCCTCCGCCACCGCCTCGGTGGCTGCCACGACGTAGGACATGTCGGGATCCTTCGTCTTGCCGAGCGGCGTGGGGACGCAGATGGAGATCACATCGCACTCCGCCAGCCGCGCCATGTCGAGCGTGGCTTCCAACCGTCCGTCCCGGCGGAGCGCCGCCACATCGGACGCGTGGACGTCCTTGATGTGGCTCTCGCCCGCGTTGACGATCTCCGCCACGCGCGGCGACTTCTCGAAGCCCACCACGCGGAGCCCCGCCTTGCCCATCTCGACGGCGAGCGGCAGCCCGACGTACCCGAGTCCCACCACGCCGCACACCACCTCGCGGCGGGCGATCTTGTTGGACAGCGCCTCGTATGTGCTCATGCGTCAGCGAAAGAAGTTGGCTCCGTCACGCGACGATCGGCACGTCCGCCCGCGCCCGCTTCAGCAGTGCGCGCACGCGCGCGCGCCGCGAGAGGGAGAAGAGCGAGTCGGCCGACGGCGATGCGTCGAGGGAAACGATCCCGCGCGCGTCCATCCGGCCGCGCAGCTCCGCGATGACGTCCGCCGGCACTTCGGCCGGCGCGTCGCCGCCGTGCACCACGTACAGGATGCCCACGGCCCCCGGCAGCACCGCCGTGACCGCATCCTCCGGACATCCGGCGATCAGGTATCTCGGAAAGAGTGCCGCGAACCCGGCGCGCTGCCGGACTCTCGGCAGCAGCGTGGTGAATCCGTCCTTCCGCAAGTTAATCTCCGCCCACGCTTCGGCGCGCGGCTTCGTGTACAGCAAGATCCAGCGAGTCTCCCGTTCCAATGGTGTCCGTCTCCAACCGCTGGCTCCCCGCGCCCCCGGCGGCGCGCCCCGAGGCGCGGTAACCTTCGCGGGGCGTCGCCAGTCATTCCAGGACGGCGCCTCTCCGGTGCCGTCCGGTCGCGAGAACATAACGGAAGCAAATTGAGCGTTCAAGCGAACAGCTACCCCTTGCCGATCGCGCCGCAGGGCCTCCAGGCGCTCGTGCCGTGCGCGCACGGGCCCGCGGGATGTCCGCTCGCGGTGGACGTCCCGGCACTCGCTCGCGCGCTCCGCGCCGGCGATCACGACCGCGCGTATCGCATCGCGCGTGCCTCCAATCCGTTCGCGTCCACCTGCGGGCACGGCTGTCACGCGCCGTGCGAGAGCGCGTGCCGCCGCCGCTCCTTCGGCGCGCCGGTGGCGGTCGCGGCGCTCGAGGCCTACGCCACCGCCTGCTCGCCCCCCGGCACGCACGCCTCGCCGGAGCCGTGCACCAGCGCGCACGACGCGCGCTCGGTGGCCGGGCTGCTCGCCCTCTCGCCGGCCGCGGCGATCGCCGCACCCCGCTCCGGCCATCGCGTGGCGGTGATCGGCGCCGGCGCGGCCGGCCTGGCGTGCGCGCACGACCTCGCACTCCTCGGCCACACGTGCGTCGTGTTCGACGAGGCGCCCGAGCCCGGCGGGCTGCTCACGCGCGGCATCCCCGCCTTCCGCTTCCCCGTCGCCGCGGCGCGCGCCGAATGCGCCGCGGTGCTGGCGATGGGCGTGGAGCTGAACGACCGCTACCGCATCGAGGGGAGCGGCGACCTGCGCGCGCTCCTCGCCGGCGAGTTCGACGCCGTCTTCCTCGCCATCGGCGCCTCGCACGCGCGCGACGCGATGTTCCCCGACCAGCCGGAGCACGCGCACGTGCTCGATGCCTGGCGCGTGCTCGGCGGCGAGTGCCCGCCCACCCGCGAGGCAGTGGTGCTCGGCGGGGGGGACATCGCCGCGGATGCCGCGCGCGTGCTCCGGCGCGCCGCGGCGCACTCGGGCGCGCTCCCGCCCACCGTGCGGCTCGTGCTCGAGACCACGATCGAGGCCTCGCCGCTGGCGCCGGCATCGCTCGTCGCCGCGCTCGACGATGGCATCGATGTGCGCGCGGGGTGGAGCCCCACGCGCTACCTCGTGGACGAGAGGGGCGCGCTGGTGGGGGTGGAGATCGCCCGCCGCGGCGACCGCACGACCATGGTCCTCCCCTGCGATCTGGTGGTGACCGCCGGCGCGCGTGCGCCGCGCGCCGCCCCCTTCGCACCGGAGATCGCTTGCGACGGGCAGGGCGCCATCGTGGTGGATCCCGACACGCTCCAGACCTCGATGCCCCGCGTGTGGGCCGGCGGCGCGTGCGCGTTCGGTCACCGCTCCATCGCGCACGCCGCCGCCGATGGCAAGCGCGCGGCGTGGAGCATCCACGGCGCGCTCACCGGAGAGCCGGTGCGCGTCGCGGTCGCTTCGGCGTGGGTGGAGGTGGACGACTGGGATCCCGGGCGCGCCGAGCGCGCGCTGGCCCTGCCCCGCGTCGCGCCGCGCCCCGCAGTTCCACCCACCGATCCGTTCACGCCCAGCGGGCTCCGGGCCGCCGATGAGATGGCCGCCGAGGGCGCGCGCTGCTTCGACTGCACCGTCGTCCCCGTGGTGGACGAGCGGTGCACGTCGTGCGGGCGCTGCGTGCGCGCCTGTCCCCACGGCGCGTTCGCCATCGACGGCGGGTCGCCGCCGCGACTTCGCCTGGATCAGGACGCGTGCACGCGGTGCGGCGTCTGCGTGCCGAGCTGCCCCGAAGGGGCCATCGCCATGCTCCGGGCCGTCTGGGAGTCGCGCCTCACCACCCAGCCGGAGGCCGACGCCACCGCGCTCGAGGATACGCTCGAGAGCGCGACCCCGGCGGGGTGATCACCCGCCGTCGCGCACCTCCGCGCCCTGCCGCCGCAGTCGGCCGAGCGTCGCCTCATCCAGCCGCGCCGAGATCACCCAGTGGTCGCCATCCGGGCGCTGCGACAGCACCTCGCCCGCGCGATGCAGCTCGGCGAGCAGCTTCCCGTCGGCGAACGGAACGCGCAGCTCGGTCACCGGGCGCTGCCGCCGCACGGCGGCCAGGAGCGCGCGCCGCAGCGGCTCGAGCCCATCCTCCACCACCGCCGACACGAACACGGAGTTCGGCAGCAGGTTGCGCGCGCGCTCCTGGAGCGCCGCCAGGTCCGCCGGCGCGAGCCGGTCGATCTTGTTGAAGACGTGCAGCACGGGGTACTCGGTGAGCCCCAGCTCGGCGAGCACCTGATCCACCACCTGTCGCTGCTCCTCCCACGTGGGGTGGCTCGCGTCGATCACGTGCAGCAGCAGCTCGGTCTCGCGCGCCTCCTCGAGCGTGGCGCGGAAGGACGCCACCAGGTGGTGCGGCAGCTTCCGGATGAAGCCGACCGTGTCGGTGACCAGCACGCGCTGGTTCTCGCCCAACCCCACCTCGCGCGTGAGCGGGTCGAGCGTGGCGAACAGGCGGTCCTCCACGAACACATCGCGCGACGCGCTCAGCGCCCGCAGGATCGACGACTTCCCCACGTTCGTGTAGCCGACCAGCGAGGCGCGGAACTCGGCGCGGCGCGACTGCCGCTGCACTTCGCGCGCCTTCTGCACGTCCACCAGCCGCTCGCGGAGCACGCGGATGCGGTGGTTGATCAGCCGCCGGTCGGTCTCGAGCTGCGTCTCACCCGGCCCGCGCATGCCGATGCCGCCGCGGAACTTCTCGAGGTGCGTCCACATCCGGGTGAGGCGCGGCAACAGGTACTCGAGCTGCGCCAGCTCCACCTGCATCTTCGCCTCCGCCGTGCGCGCGCGGGTGGCGAAGATGTCGAGAATCAGCTCGGCGCGGTCCATGATGCGCTTGCCGAGCGCCTGCTCGATGTTGCGCGCCTGCGCCGGCGTCAGCTCATCGTCGAAGATCACGAGCGTGGCGTCGGTGCGCTCGACCTCGTGGCGCAGCTCCTCGAGCTTCCCCTTCCCCAGATACGTGCCCGGATTCGGGCGGTCGAGCATCTGCGTGACCTCACCCACGATCACCGCGCCCGCGGTGTCCGTGAGCTCCGCCAGCTCCTCCAGGTGCTCCGCGAGATGGTGCCGCGCGCGCGACGCCTTGAGCGGCGCCCCCACGAGGATCGCGCGCTCGATGGGCGGAGCGAGATTGATCGTGTCGCGAGTGATGGAACGAACCTCGGTCAGTGAGTCAGTGCGTCGGGGTCAGCGCGAGTTCCCCCCCATGGCGGAATAGCGCCCCGTCCTGTCGTACTTGAGCGTGAAGGTGCCCACCGCCGATCCGACCGTGATGTCGCCGGTGACGCGGTACGGCACGGTGCCCGTGTTCATCAGCTCGCGCCCCGCCGTGCCGATCCCGGCCCACGAGAACGAGAGCGGGAGGCGCACCTCGGTGGAGTCGTTCTTCTGCACCGAGAACTTCGCGTCCGTGGCCCCGGACCCGAACGGGATGGTGTCCACGTACAGCTTGTACGTCATGCGCGTGGCATCGAGGCGGAAGTGGTTCGGGTTGTACACGTTCATCACGATGTCCACGCTGCCGCCGGTGAGGCCGAGGCCGTTCACCCGCACATCCTTGAGCGTCACCACCGGGTCCTGGAAGCCGTTCAGTCCGAGCGACGAGCACGCGGTCGTCGCGCCGATCACCACCGCCATCGCCAGCAGGGCCACCTTTCGCATCGATCCTCCGACAGGTTGCGCGCGCGATCATTCGGGGCGCGCGTGTTTGCGCTTCAACTCGTCCCACCACGCGAGGCGCTTCGCGATCTCCCGCTCGAAGCCGAACCGCCCCGGCGCGTACAACGTGGTGCCGCGCAGCCGCTCCGGCAGGTATTCCTGCGGAATGTATGCCTCCGGCGCATCGTGCGCGTATTGATACCCCTCCCCATAGCCCAGTTCCTTCATCAATCCCGTGGGCGCGTTCCGGATGTGCAGCGGCACGGGCTCCGCCGGGGTCTCGCGCGCCGCGTCGAGCGCCGCCCGCAACGCTGCCTTCGCGCTGTTCGACTTGGGAGCGGTGGCGAGGTAGATGGTCATCTCGGCGAGCGGAAGATATCCCTCCGGCGCGCCGAGCATGTGGTACGCATCCCGCGCCGCCACGGCGATCTGGAGCGCGTTCGGGTCGGCGAGCCCCACGTCCTCCGCCGCCATCGCGATCGCGCGGCGGAAGATCGTCATCGGGTCCTCCCCGCCGTCGAGCATGCGCGCCATCCAGTAGAGCGCCCCCTGTGGATCGCTCCCGCGCAGCGACTTGTGGTACGCGGAGAGCAGGTTGTAGTGCTCCTCGCCGCCCTTGTCGTGCCGCGCGAAGCGGAGCTGCATCGCCTCGCGCGCGACGTCCGCCGTGATGCGCCCCCCACGCCCCACGTACTCCGCCGCCGCCTCGAGCACCGTGAGCGCGCGGCGCGCATCGCCATCCGCCTCCTCGGCGATCAGGCGCGCGGCGGCGTCGTCGATCGCGATCCCCTCCGCGCCGAGGCCGCGCTCGTCGTCGGCCAGCGCGCGCCGGATCACCCCCTCCACGTCCTCCGCGCCGAGCTGGCGGAGCACGAACACCCGGGAGCGGGAGAGCAGCGCGCCGTTGATCTCGAACGATGGGTTCTCCGTGGTCGCGCCGACGAGCGTCACGGTCCCCCGCTCCACGTGCGGGAGGAAGGCGTCCTGCTGCGCCTTGTTCAAGCGGTGGATCTCGTCCACGAACAGGATGGTGCCGCGCCCCGTGGTGGCCAGCCGCTCCTCGGCCTCGGCCACGATCTCGCGCACGCGCGGCACCCCCTCCGTGACCGCGGAGAAGGGGACGAACTCCCGATCCGTGTAGCGCGCGATCAGGAGCGCGAGCGATGTCTTCCCCGTTCCCGGAGGCCCCCACAGGATGATCGACCCCGGCATCCCCTTCTCCACCGCCACGCGAAGCGCCTTCCCCGGGGCGAGGATGTGGCGCTGTCCCACGAGCTCGTCGAGCGTGCGCGGGCGCATGCGTGCCGCCAGCGGCTGCGCCGAGGGCGGCGCCTGGAACAGCGTCGGCTCCCCCTTCCCCCCGCGTCCGCGACCGCTCCGGCCGGCCATGGTCAGCGTCCCAGCCCGACGCGCAGCAGGAAGTACAGCCCGCAGCCGGCGAAGAAGCCGAACTGCAGCCGCCACGCGTGCTTCGCCTGGAATTCCGGAATGAGGTTCGACGCGCCCACGTACAAGGTCACCCCCGCGGAGATGCCGAGCCCGAGCTGGCTCAGCGGGCCCAGGTGATCCGTGAGCAGAACCCCTGCCACCGTGGCGAGCCCGAGCGACGCCGCCGCGTAGAGCGCCCGCGCCCGCCCCGCTCCGGCCGCGAGAAAGAGGCTCGAGATCGCCAGCCCTTCGGGCAGCTTGTGCAGCACGATCGCCAGGAACACCAGCCGCCCCAGCGCATCGCTCACGTGGAACCCCGAGGCGATCGCCACGCCGTCCACGAACGTGTGCAGCAGCAGCCCGACCAGCGCGGAGACGCCCACCATCTCCGACACCGGATGCGTCTCCTCGCCGAAGTGGAAGTGCGGCGCGAGCGTGTGCTGCGTGAGGTGCACCAGCAGGTATCCCGCCAGCGCCGCCAGCGCGCCGATGTGTCCGGTGCGCTCGATCGCCTCGGGGAAGATGTCGGTGAGCGAGGCGGAGATCATGAAGCCGGCGGCGAGCGCCACGAGCGTGTCGAGCACCTCCACGCTCCACCGCGCGCGCCATGTGACCGCGGCGGCGCCGGCGAGGTTCGCCAGCGCCGCGATCAGCGCGTATTGCAGCGGCGTCTGCGTCACGCCGGCGTCAGTTGCAGCGACGCCACCAGCGCGGCGATCCCCTGCGCCAGCTCCGGCGCCTCGGGGTACTCGCGGCGCGCGTGCCGCCAGCTCTTCGTGCGCACCACGCGCCGCTCCTCCAGCCCCTTCCCCTTCAGGATGTACAGCCAGCGGTCGGTGCGCGCGTAGACGAACAGCTCGAGCACACCGTTCAGCGTGAGCTGGTCCTCGCTCGTGAACACCGAGAGCTCCACGCCGCCGTTCGCCGCGATCTGCGTGCGGATGCGGGCGATCGCATCGCGCACGTCGGGGAGCGCGAGGCGCTCCCCCGCCCACGTCTGCCCGGTGCGCTCGTCGCGCACCGCCACGTCGACCGCGGGCGGCAGTTGCTCCATGAGCGCCAGGAAGAGGTCCACGACGCGCTCGGCGTTCGCGACCAGGTGGGCCATGAAGTGGTCCGGCTCCTCGACGAAAACGAAGCCGTCGGCCGCGCTGCGAAAGCGCTTCCAGACGGAGGTCTCGGGTTGACGGCCGCGAAAGAACATGACGAGGGGATTCAGAACGCCGGACGGGGAGCGCGCGACGCGACGACGGGCATCATGTGGCGCCCGTGCCGCTCAGGCGTGCGTAATGTGTGCGAGCGTGGTCGAGGAGCCAATCCCTCGTGTTCCGCGAGGGGTCGCCGAGGACGTCATCGAGCAGGAGCAGGAGCACCTTGCCCAGCGTGGGCCCGGGGGGGATTCCCGCCGTGCGCAGGTCGTCGCCGTCCACCGCGAGATCGCCGATCTCCACCGGGTCGCGGAACGCGATCCGGATGGCGCGGCGGTAGAGCGACGCCATGCGCGAGGACGTCGGCGCGTCGCCGCCCATGGCGCGCTCCCCCGCGAAGCGCGCGGCGGCGAGGCGCAGCACCGATCGCGCCCGCGTGCGCCCGGTGCGCCCCAGCCACCGCCGGATGGTCTCGTCCGTGACAGGCTCGTCCGCGCGCGACGCGGCACGGATCGCCGGCTCCAGCTCCCGCCACCGCGCGATCACCCCGCCGATCCACGCCACGTCGGCGTTCGCGAAGCGCAGCGCGCGCAGGATCCGCTCCGCCTCGGGGGCCGCCAGCTCCGCGAACAGCGCCGTCAACCGGTCGATCTTCCGTTCCGGGCGCACCCCCTTCACGGGGCGCGGGATCGCGTCCAGCGATGCGAGCGTGACGTCGGACACGTGCGCGAGCGCGGGCACCAGCGTGCGCAGGGCGCCGCCCTCGCGCCAGAGCCGGAGCGCCCGCCCCGGACGGGCCACCTGCTCCCTCGTCTTCTCCAGCTCCTGCTTCACGCGCTCCATGGAGAGGCGGCCGAGGTACGGCGCGCTCTCCACGATCGCCCGCCACGTCGCCGGCTCGATCGTGAAGTCGAAGCGCGCCGCGAACCGGATCGCCCGCAACGCGCGCAGGCGGTCCTCGCGCATCCGCGCCTCGGGATCCCCCACCGCCCGCACCACCCCGCGCGCCAGGTCCTCCCGACCACCGAACGGGTCGCGCAGCTCCCGTCGCGTGGGAGAGTACGCGATCGCGTTGATCGTGAAGTCGCGACGGGCCAGATCGTCCTCCAGCGAGGCCCCGAACTCCACCACCGCGTGCCGGCCGTCGGTCTGCACGTCGCGGCGGAAGGTGGTCACCTCGTGCATCGTCCCCCGCTCATCGAGCACGCCGATGGTACCGAACTCGATCCCCACGGGGATGGTGCGACGGAACAGCTTCCGCACCTGCTTCGGGAGAGCGGCCGTCGCCAGGTCCCAATCCAGGTGCGGATGACCGAGCAGGGCGTCGCGCACGGCTCCGCCCACGCACCAGGTCTCGAACCCCGCCGCCTCGAGCGTGCGGGCGATCTCGATCACCGGTCCGGGGGGCGTCAGCGCCGCGCGCCAGCTGGTTTCGCTCACCTCTCGATTAGATTCCACCGTTCATGCAGATCGAGCACATACTGGGCGCCTCGAGCGCCACCGCCGCGTTCCAGCGGGACGTGCGAGCGTACCTTCGAGGGGAGCGCGCCGAGCGCATCGTCGCCGCCCACCCCGCGCCGCGCATCAAGGTCCTTCGCGTCATCGTCCATCTCCTCGAGCGGCACCCCGAGCTGGAGGTCGACGCGGTGCGCATCGATGCGCGGTCAGGCTGTTCCGACTTCGCCGGCATGGTGATGGTGGAAGCCAGCAACGGCCTCCGCACGTTCGACTTCGTGTGGGACTGCGCCTGGCGAGCGCGCCAGGAAGGGTGGACCGACTGCTTCGGCTTCCCCGACCAGATCCGCGCCGCGCGGGAGTTCGAGTGGCGCTGCTTCGAGCGCTGGGAGGAGCGAGCCGGGACGCCGGATGTGGCGTCCCCTCTCCCCCGCACTCCGGCGTTCACGGACACCCCGACGCACTGACGCGCTCCCGTTCGCCGGCTCACATCTCGAACAGCTCGCGGAGCGCTCCGGTTTCCATGCCGCAGCCGAGCGCCAGCGCGAGGTCGATCCGCGCCTGCTGTGGACGACGGCCGATGGCGAGGATCGCTCCGAGCTCGTGCAGCCGCCGAGCGCCACCGGGGTAGCCGTAGGTGAGCCCCACCCGCCCGCGCTGCGCGCGCGAGGTGACCACCACCGGCTTCCCCTCCGCCACCCACCGCTCCACGCCGGGCACCATCGCCGGCGGCACGTTTCCCCGCCCCATCGCCGCGAGCACCACGCCGCGCGCCGAGGCGCGCGAGGCGTCGAGCAAGCGGTCGTCCGCCCCCGCCCACGCGTACACGATGTCGACGGGGAGCGCCGGCGCCACGGGGGTGAGCGCCGGGCGCTGCGGCGCCAGCGCCCGGCGGAAGATCACCACGCCGTCGTCCACCACCCCCACCGGGCCCACGCCAGGACTCTCGAACGCGTCCAGCAGGTGCGTGTGGGCCTTCGTCACATCGGTCCCCGTGAACACGCGTCCGGACATCGTCACCATCACTCCGTAGCCGCGCGCGGCGTCGCTCGCCGCCACGCGGACCGCGTCGAGCAGGTTCGCCGGCCCATCCCACCCCAGGTCGCTCGCCGCGCGCATGGCGCCGGTGAACACGATCGGCTTGTCCGACGCGAGCGACCGCGCCACGAGATACGCCGACTCCTCGAGCGAGTCCGTGCCGTGCGTGACGACGACGCCGCGCACCTCCGCGCGCCGCAGATGCTCGGCGATCCGCGCGCGGAGCGCCCACATCCGCTCCATCGTCATGTGCGGCCCGGGGAACGCGCCCCACTCCTCCACCTCCACCGGCGACACCCGCTCGATGCCGCGCGTGGCCTCGAGGATCTCGTGCCCGGACAGCGCCGGCACCGCTCCACCGGCGGCGGCATCGTGGCGCATGGAGATGGTGCCGCCGGTGAACAATATGACGATCATGACGACCAGTCGGTCCGCGTGTGTGTCTGTCGTTGTAACGAGTGGGCGGTCATCCGCACAGCACGCTGCCGCCGTTCACGTTCAGGATCTCTCCCGTGATGTGGCGCGCGAGGTCGGAGCAGAGGAAGACGATCGGGCCGGCGATGTCGCGCGCCGAGGCGACGCGACCGAGCGGGATGCTGGCCGCGATGCGCTCGCGCCCGCCCCCGGCGAACGGCTCCTCGCACATCTCCGTGTCCACCCACCCGGGGGCCACGGAGTTCACCGTGACGTCGCGCGATGCGAGCTCCACGGCCATGGATTTCACGAACGAGATCATCGCCCCCTTCGACGCGGCGTAGTCGGCGTGGAACGATTCCCCGCGCTGTCCGGCGGTGCTCGACACCAGCACGATCCGCCCGCCGGGACCGATCATGCGCGCGGCGGCGCGCGCCGTGAGAAACATCGACTCGACATTCTGCAGCATCGTGTCGTGCCAGCGCTCGTCAGAGAGCTCCGTCACCGGCGTCTCCGCCGTCGGCCAGATCCCCGCGTTGCCGATGAACAGGTCGAGGCCGCCCAGCTCGCGCTGCGCCCGCTCGAACAGCGCCTCCACTCCGGCGCGCGTGGCGATGTCCGCCGCCTGCGCGAACGAGCGCACGCCGCGGTCGGCGACCTGCCGCACCACCTCCGCGGCCGCCGCCTCGCGGCTGCGGTAGCCGATCCCCACGTCCGCGCCGCACTCCGCGAGCAGCAGCGCCGTCGCCGCGCCGATCCCGCGCGACCCGCCGGTCACCAGCGCGCGCTTCCCCCGCAACGAGATCACAGGTCTCCCTCCACGAGCTCGCAGATGGCGTGCTCGATGCACAGGTGAAGCTCCTGCGCGCGGTCCGTGCGCTCGGTGGGGATCACCACGCTGTGATCCGCCAACGCGCGCAGCGCGCCGCCATCGCGCGCGGAGAAGGCGAGCACCGGCACTCCCTTCGCGCGCGCCGCCCGCGCCGCGCGCAGCACGTTGGGGGAGTTGCCGCTCGTCGAGTGGATGATGAGCAGGTCCCCGGGCTTGGTCAGCGCCTCTACCTGCCGCGCGAACACCTCGTCGAAACCCAGGTCGTTCCCCGCCGCGGTGAGCAGCGACGTGTCGGTGGTGAGCGCCACCGCCGGATACGCGCGCCGATTGCGCGCGAAGCGCACCACGTACTCGGTGGCCAGGTGCTGCGCATCGGCGGCGCTCCCGCCGTTGCCGCAGAAGAAGAGGGTCCCGCCGCGCGCCACGGTGGCGCGCACCATCCGCGCCGCCTCCGCGATCTCCGTGGCAAGTGCCTCCGCGGTCCGTCGCGCGGCATCCGCGAGGTCGAGCAGCGACTGCGTGAGCCCGTCGGTGGTCATCGCCGTCCGAGAAAGAGTTCCTTGAGGCGGGTGAGCATCCCCTGCTCCACCCGCGGAATGGGCGCCACCGGGATCAACGGCTGCCCGGCGAGCAGCCGCTCGGCATTGGTGTGCGTGAGGAGATGCGCCTGCTCGGGCGCGCCCACCTCCACCAGCCACCGCCGCGCCGCCCCCAGCGAGCGCCGGTCGCCGTGATTGTCGCTCGCGATGCAGTCCACCAGCCCCTCCTCCAGCATCGCGCGCGCCAGGCGGCACATCGGTGCGCTCCCGAACAGCATCGCCGCGTCGAGCTGGATCACGGCGCCAACGCTCCGCCACTCGAACACCCGCTCCAGCGTGGCCCCGTGGTACCGTTCGGGGTGCGCCAGCACCGGGACCACGCCGCTCATCCGGATGCGCAACAATTCCTGCGAGGCGCCGGGCGGCACGTTCATGCGGGGGAACTCCACCAGCACCGACCCCGATCCGGCCAGATGCAGCGCGGGGTGGCGCAGGTCGACCCCCGGCGCGTCGAGCATGATCTCCCACCCTTGCCGCAGCAGCGGCTTGGGGGGCGCGGCCTCGGCGAGGCGGCCCAGGATCTCGGCGTAGCGCCCCACGGGCGCCCGCGCCGCATCGGTGGCCCGGAGGTGCGGCGTGCACACCAGCAGGTCCACCCCCTCCCGCCCGAAGCGCTCGAGCACCGGAACGGAGACCTCGATCGAGGGGGAGCCGTCGTCGACGCCGGGGAGGAGGTGGGAGTGGCTGTCGATCATGCGCGCGCCGCATGCGCGAGCTCGCCGACCGCGCGCGCCCCCGCTCGCTCCAGGAGCGTGCCGACGACCACGAAGTCCGCCCCCGCGTCGCGCGCCTGACGCACGCCGTCCGCGCCGCGCACGCCGCCGCCGACGAAGAGCGGGCCACGCGCGGCATCGCGCGCCGCGCGGACGAGCGCGCTCCCCACCGGTCGCGAGGCGCCACTCCCCGCGTCCACGTACGTGGCACGCATCCCGATGAGCATCGCCGCGCGCACGTGCGCCGCGAGCAGCTCCGGCTTGTCAGCGGGGAGCGGGCGCGTCTGGCTCACCGACTCCACGGAGGTGACGTGTCCTCCGTCCACCAGGCAGTACGCGGTGCTCACCACCTCGATGCGTGGATGCGCCGACAGGAAGGGAACGGCGCGCACGTGCTCCTCGATGAGGTACTGCGGATTGCGCCCGGACACCAGCGAGAGAAAGAGCACCGCGTCCACGCCGGGCACGAGCTGCGCCGCGGTCGCGGGAAACTGCAGCAGGGGAACCGTGGGTGCGCTCCGCTTGATCGCGTGCGCCGTCGCCGCCGCTTCGTTCCGCCCGCCGAAGCTGTCGCCGAGGAGGAGCGCCGCCACTCCCTCGTCCGCCGCGCGGCGCGCCAGCTCCGCTGCCGCGTCGGGGGTGGTGCGCCCGGGATCCACGAGCACCGCCAGCCCGCCGCCGGCGGCCGCGAGCCGATCCACCAGGCTCACGCGCTCCCCTCCACCGCCAGCACCGACAGGCGAGCCATCGCCGCATCGGCACGCCCCGCGATCCGCTCGGGATCGTCGCTCGCCGCCTCGAACGCGTACGTCACCAGCGCGTCCGCCGCGAGCAGGTCGAGCGCGCGGTCGCGCCCCGCCGTGCGATCGCGCAGCAACGCGCCGAGGAGCGCCGCGGCCGCGTCCAGCGCGGCCTCGGGCACCTCGACGGCATCGCGCCCCAGCACGGGCGCCAGCGCCTCCGCGAGCCGCGTCGCGAGCGGCGCGGGGGGAGCGGGCGTGCGCGTCGCCAGCCAGTCGCCGATCGTCACGATGCGGTGTCGAGCGCCGCGCGCACGATCGATGGCGCCTTCGCCATCGCCTCCGGAATCCGAGATGCGTCGGGAACCCCGGCCTGCGCCATGTGCGGCTTCCCGCCGCCACGCCCTCCGGCCGTCGCCGCGATCTCCTTGATCAGCGCATCCGCCCGCACGCCTCGCTCGCGCAGATCGTCGGTCACGACCACGAGCAGCGTGTTCTTCCCCTCCCCGAACGACGATGCGAGCACGCCCACGCCGCTCCCGAGCTGCTCCCGGAGCGCGTCGCCGAGCGCCTGGAGCTCCTTCACATCCCCGGCCTGCACCGGTGCCGCCACGATACGGATGCCATTCACCCGCTCCGCCCCGGCGAGCAGCCGCTGGAGCTGGTCGCCCCCGCCGCGCAGCGCCTCGTCCAGCCGCTTCTGCAGCGCGCGCCGCTCGTCGAGCAGCGCCTCCACTCGCCGCACCACGCCGTCCGCCGGGGCGCGCACCAGCTCACCCACCTTCGCGAGTCGCGCCTCCTCCTCGCGCACGTACTCGTACGCGCGCGGGCCGGTGTACGCCTCGATGCGCCGCACGCCGGCCGCCACGCCGCTCTCGCTCGCGATCTTGAACAGCGCGATCTGCCCCGTGTTGCGCGCGTGCGTTCCGCCGCACAGCTCCATCGACCAGCCGGGAATGCTCACCACCCGCACCACGTCGCCGTACTTCTCGCCGAACAGCGCCATCGCGCCGCTCGCCACCGCCTCCTGGTACGGCCGCTGCTCGAACTCGAGATCCACGTCCGCCCAGATGCCCCGGTTCACCCACCCCTCGATCTCGGCGAGCTGTTCGGGCTTCACCGGGCCGTGGTGCGTGAAGTCGAAGCGCAGCCGGTCCGGCGCCACGAGGGAGCCCGCCTGGTGCACGTGCTCGCCGAGCACCGTGCGCAGCGCCGCGTGCAGCAGGTGCGTCGCGGTGTGGTTCCGCTCCGTGTCGCGCCGCCGGTCGGTGGGCACGCGCGCGCGCACCGGACCGAAGCGGAAGGTCCCCGCCAGCTTCCCCACCGCGGCGTTGAAGCCCTGGATCTTCCGCACATCGTCCACCGCCACGCGCCACCCCTCGCCCACGATCTCCCCGATGTCGGAGATCTGTCCCCCCGACTCGGCGTAGAACGGCGTCTCGCGGAGCACGACCGCCACTCGTCCCCCGTCCAGATGCCGCACCGCCACCGCCTGCGTGTCGATCTCCACCACGTCGTAGCCGACGAAGTTGGACGCCGGCATCGGCCCCGCCTCCGGGTGCCGCTCCCACTTGGACAGGTCGGACAGCTCATCCGCCGCCACCGCGAGCTCGCGCCCGCGCCGCTCCTCGCGCGACTGCTCGCGCTGCGCATCGAGCGCGCGCTCGAAGCCGCTGATGTCGACCGTGTAGCCCCGCTCGCGCGCCATCAGCTCCGTGAGATCGATGGGGAAGCCGAAGGTGTCGTACAGGCGGAAGGCATCCTCGCCGGAGATCGTGCCGCGCAGCGCGGTGGAGCCCTGCGTGGTGTTCGCCGGCGCGAGCTGCTCGAAGCGCTGCATCCCGCCGCCGATGGTGTCGAGGAAGCGCTCCTCCTCGGCACGGGTGGTTTCGAGGATGAGCGCCCGACGCTGCCGCAGCTCGGGGTACGTGTCCCCCATCGTGTCGATCACCGTCTCCGCCACGTGCACGAGCGTCGGCTCGGTCCGGCCGAGCAGCCACGCGTGGCGCACGGCGCGGCGCAGGATGCGCCGCAGCACGTAACCGCGCCCCTCGTTCGCGGGGAACACCCCGTCCGCGACGAGGAAGCACACCGCGCGCGCGTGGTCGGCGAGCACGCGGAAGGAGCCGCCATCCACCGCGGGGGGCGCGGACGGCGGCGCGCCGGGGATCGCCACGTCGGGGTACGCGCGCCCCACCGTCTCCTGCGCCTTCGCGAGGAGCGGGATGAACAAGTCCGTGTGGTAGTTCGACGTCACCCCCTGCATCACCGCCGCGATGCGCTCCAGCCCCGCGCCGGTGTCCACCGACGGGCGCGGCAGCGGCACGAGCGTGGTGTCTGGCTGCCGGTCGAACTGCATGAACACGAGATTCCAGATCTCGAGGAATCGCCCCGCCTCCGCGCCCTCCACGAACGCCGGCAGGGAGAACTCCTCGCGATCGGTCTCGGTCCACTCGCCGCGCGCGCCAGCGGGGAAGCGCCAGTCCCGCGTGACGTGCGCGAGATCCACGTAGAGCTCCGTGCATGGGCCGCACGGGCCGGTGTCCGCCATCTGCCAGAAGTTGTCCTTCTCCCCCAGCCCGTAGATCCGCGAGTCGGGGAGGCCGGCGATCTCGCGCCAGAGCGCGCGCGCCTCGTCGTCCGACTCGTACACGGTCACCCGCAGGTGCCGCCGGTCGATCCCCAGCTCGCCGGTGACGAACTCCCACGCGAAGCGGATCGCGTCGCGCTTGAAGTAGTCGCCGAAGGAGAAGTTCCCGAGCATCTCGAAGAACGTGTGGTGCCGGTAGGTGTGCCCCACCTGCTCGAGATCGTTGTGCTTCCCGCCGGCGCGCACGCACTTCTGCGCCGTGGTCGCGCGCCGCCCGAAGGACGTCGGCTCCAGGCCGAGGAAGATCTTCTTGAACTGGACCATCCCCGCGTTCGTGAACAGGAGCGTGGGATCGTCCTGGGGAACGAGCGACGAGCTGGGGCGCACCACGTGCCCCTGCCGCTCGAAGTAGTCGAGGAACCGCTGGCGAATCTCGGAAGCGCGCATAGACCAACAATATACCGGCACCGCTGGCGCGGCGAGAAGTGGCGGCGCTTCGTGAGGCGAGCGGGAACGTCGGAGAGCGCGCCCGGGTCAGTCCGTCAGCGCGTCATCATCCTCCTCCCCCCGCCACTCCCCCTCCACATCCGCGATGTCGACGTCATCTCCGAGCGCGTCCATCGCCCGGCGAATGTCGTCGGGCTCGTAGCCACGGCGCGCGAGGAAAGCGTACAGGCGCCGCCGCCGGACCTCCGGCGCGAGCCGCCGCAGCGTGCGCAGCTTCCGGGCGGCCACGCGCTTCAGGATCGCCTCCTGATCCACCTCGTCGTCGGAGAGCACGTCCGCGATGGCGTCGTCCGCCACCTCGCGCGCCACCCCGCGCTTGGACAGCTCCGCCTGCAGCCGCCGGCGCGAGAGCCCCGCGCCCTCGAGCTTCGACCGCGCGAACTGCCTGGCGTACGCCGCGTCGTCCAGCAAGCCGAGCGCGAGCAGCCGCTCGATCGCGGCATCCACGTGCTCCGGCTCCTCCCCCTTCCGCACCAGCGCCCGCCGCAGCTCGCGAGCGGCCCGCCCGCGCACCGCGAGCAGGTCGAGGGCGCGATCGAAGACGTGCAGCGCGCGCGCCTCGTGCTCCACCCGGAGCGCCAGCGCCTCGTCGTACCCGATGCCCGCTTGCAGCCGCAGACGCTCGATGGCCTCGAGCGAGAGCGTGGCCACACTCTTCCCATCCACGAGGAGCTCGAAGCGCCCCTGGCGACGCGGACTGGCGACGATGGCGGTCACGGTCGAATTCGTCATCGGCAATGCTCCATCACTGGGGACCGGCGATGCAAAGTGCCGAGGAAAGGACACGCGAGATTGGGGCAGTTACCGGGTACCCCTGATCTCAGCGATCCTCCCCTCGGCACGATGTGGTGCCGGAGACGCGGTCGAGTTACTCCTCGACGACCTCCCCATCGGTGGCGCCGGCGCGGATCCCGAGGATCGCCTTCACCTTCTCCTCGACCTCCGCCATCAGCACCGGATTGTCCTTGAGGAACAGCTTCGCGTTCTCACGCCCCTGCCCGATCCGCTGCCCGTTGTAGCTGTACCAGGCACCGGACTTGTCGATCACCCCGCCCTCGGCGGCGATGTCGAGGACGAGCGAAGCATGGCTGATCCCCTCGGCGTACATGATGTCGAACTCGGCCTGCTTGAACGGCGGCGCGACCTTGTTCTTCACCACCTTCACACGGACGTGCGAACCGATCACGTCCTCCTTCTCCTTCACCGGGCCGATGCGGCGGATGTCCAGACGCACCGACGCGTAGAACTTGAGCGCCTTTCCGCCGGTGGTCGTCTCCGGATTGCCGAACATCACCCCGATCTTCTCGCGGAGCTGATTGATGAAGATCACCGAGGTCTTGGAGCGCGCGATCGCCCCGGTCAGCTTCCGCAGCGCCTGGCTCATGAGGCGCGCCTGCAGACCGACGTGCGAATCGCCCATCTCCCCCTCGATCTCGGCCTTCGGCACGAGCGCCGCCACCGAGTCGATCACCACCACATCCACGGCACCCGAGCGGACGAGGATCTCGCAGATCTCGAGCGCCTGCTCGCCGGTGTCCGGCTGCGACACGAGAAGATTCTCCACGTCCACCCCGAGCTTCGCCGCGTACTCGGTGTCCAGCGCATGCTCGGCGTCGATGTAGGCCGCCACGCCCCCCGCACGCTGCGCGTTCGCCACCACGTGCAGACAGAGCGTCGTCTTGCCGCTCGACTCCGGACCGTAGATCTCCGTGATCCGCCCCCGCGGAATCCCCCCGACCCCGATCGCCGCGTCCAGATTGATCGCCCCCGTCGGGATCGACTCCACCCGGACCTTCGCCCCCTCCGACCCCATCTTCATGATGGAGCCCTTGCCGCAGCTCTTCTCGATCTGCGCGATGGCCAGATTGAGCGCCTTCTTCTTGTCGTCCTGAATCGTGGAGACAGCCATTCTCGTCCGCCCTATTGTGAGTCGTTGTACAACCGTTGATCTGGCCGTGCCCGGTGAATCTACCCCGATCCGGGGCGATTCACAGACCCGAATAAAATACGAAGATCCGGCCAGACTGTCAACATGTTCGCGGGAGCACGAAGGCGTTCTCCACGTGCCGTACCCGCACCCGATCGCCCTCCAGTAGTACCCCAACGACATCGAACCGATACACCGAGCCCGGGCTCCCGTGACGCGCGATCCACACCCGCGCCGACCGCACCAGCTCCCGCTGCTTCCGCCAATCCACCGCCTCCACCGGGTGCCCCCACCGCCGGCTCCGCCGCGCCTTCACCTCCACGAACGCCACCGTGCCGCTTCGCTCGACCACGAGATCCAGATCCCGGTGGCCGCTGCGAAACCGGCGGGCGAGCACCGTCCACCCGCGCGCCACGAGCCAACGCTCCGCGTGACGCTCCCCCAGTAGCCCCAGCTCCTGCCTGTCGGCCGACATGGCTGGCAACCTACGCGTCCACGCCCGTCGACCGTCATCGAATTCACGCCTTCCGTGGCAATCCCTCGTGGGGGGAGAAACGGGCGCGCCGGCGGAAACCAGTGAGCGGCGGGCCGCTGCCGGGCGGCCCCTGGCACGGAGGGTGCCCCCCTGCGGGGTGATCGCGCCCCCCCCGGCAGGGCGGCGCGACGCTGTCGTCGAACTCATCACGGGAGACCGACCAATGCAGGAGTTCTTTCGACGGTTCGCGCAGCGCACGTCCGCTGCGAGCGGCTCGGTGGGGGCGTTCCTCACCGCGTTGCTGATCATCGCCATCTGGGCGGTGACCGGGCCGCTCTTTCACTACTCCGACACGTGGCAGCTCGTCATCAACACCGGCACCACGATCATCACGTTCCTCATGGTGTTCCTCATCCAGAACACGCAGAACCGCGATGCCACGGCGATGCACCTGAAGCTGGATGAGCTGCTGCGCGCCGTACACGGCGCGCGCACGCGCCTCGTGGATCTGGAGGATCTCTCCGACGAGCAGCTCGCGTCGCTGCGCAAGCAGTTCCAGCTCCTGCGCGAGCACGAGGAGAAGCAGGCGAAGCGCACGGCGCAGCAGGCGCCGGAGCAGCGGGAGGGGAGTGGGCGCCGCGCCGAGGACGTGTTCCGCGAGTGATGGACCGGCGAGCGGCGGCGCTGGCGCCAGTGCCGCCGCTCGCCCCCGTTACTTCCCGACGCCGTGCTCGGCGAGCAGCAGCTCGAGCTCCGTGTCTGCCATTCCGACCACGGGGATGCGCTCCTTCACCACCACCCCGTCGCTCTTCCGCACCCAGAGTCGCTGCCCCCCCTTCCCCACGTCGAGCGACAGCACCCAGCAGTCGGCCGGGCCGTCGGGGATGAGCACCCGCTCCTCCCCGGTGGTGCGCAGAACGACTGGAACGATCCCCGCGCCATCGCGACCGATGGCCGCCAGGCGCGCGCCGCCGCGCCAGCTCGAGTCGAGCGGCGACACCCCCACCAGCGCCTCGAGGAGGTACAGGCTGGCGAGCACCCGTGGCTCGGCCGCGATCGCCTCGCGCGCCTCCCCCTGCTGACCGGTGAACGTGGCCCGGATGCTGTCGGCGCCGAACTCCGTGGTCACGTCGGAGCCCGGCGCGTGCATGACGTGATGCAGCGGCGTGAGATCCGAGCGGGAGAGAAAGAGCGTATCGGCGAGCGTCACCGTAGCCAGCTGGCGCGAGTCCACCAGCCGCCACGCCGGGGCACCGTCGTAGCTGTCCTCGCGCAGCTCCAGCGTACGGAAGCCGAGCCGCGTCGGCGGCCCCGACCCCATGAGCCGCGTCACGTACGTCCACTTTCCCGGCTTCAGCCGCGCGGCGTTGGCCGGGGTGACCAGTGCCGGGTCGCCACCATCGCCTGCGATGGTGGCGGAGCCTTCACGCGCGCCAGGCGCGGACGGGCGCTGGGCGAGGGCGGGGGTGGGGGTGGCGAACAGGAGCGGTTGCGCGAGTGCCGCCACGGCGGCGAATCGGACGATCGTGGTCACGGGAGCCTCCCTCGAAGACGACGGCGCGAGGCGCGCTCAATCCGGCGTTCCGCAGATACGATCCAGGTCCTCCAGCCCCACCAGCACGTCCCTGGCCTTCGAACCATCAGGCGGCCCCAGGACGCCCGCTTCGTGGAGCTGATCGATAATACGCGCTGCGCGCCCGTAGCCAACCTTCAGCCGACGCTGCAGCAGCGAGGTCGAGCCGAGCTGGTGCTGGATCACCACCTCGGCGGCCTCGCGGAAGAGCTTGTCGCGCTCCCCCGGCTCCGGCGCGTCCTGCGCCGTCCCCGCCTCGAGCGCCTCCCGCTGGCGTACCTCCTCGAGGATGTCGGCCTCCGCCTCCATCGGCTCCTCGGGGATGAGCCCCTGCTCCTCGAACGCTTTCCGCTTCGCCGCCTTGCGCTCCTCGTACCAGCGCATGAGGTGCTCGGTGTCCTCGCTCGAGATGTAGGCCCCCTGGAGGCGTCCGGGCTCCGACTTCCCCGGCGGGATGAACAGCATGTCCCCGTTCCCGAGCAGCGCTTCGGCGCCCACGCCATCGATGATCGTACGGCTGTCCACCTGCGACGCCACCCGGAACGCGATGCGGCTCGGGAAGTTCGCCTTGATGAGCCCCGTGATGACGTTCACGCTCGGCCGCTGCGTGGCGAGGATGAGATGCAGCCCGATCGCGCGCGCCTTCTGCGCGAGCATCGCCAGCGGCGTCTCCACCTCCCCCTGCACCGTCATCATGAGGTCCGCCAGCTCGTCGATGACGACCACGATGTACGGGAGTGGCCCGCCCGTGTACGTCAGCTCCTCGAACGCCACGTCGGGGCGCTTCGGCCGCTTGAGCTCCGCCCCCGTCTGCACGCGGCGGTTGAAGTCCTGGATGTTGCGACACCCGTTCGCCGCGAGGAGCTCGTAGCGCTCCTGCATCTCCATCACCGCCCACTTCAGCACCGCCGCCGCGTCGCGATTGTCGGTGATCACCTTGTGGCGCAGGTGCGGGAGGGTGTTGTACACCGACAGCTCGACCATCTTCGGGTCCACCATCAGGAAGCGCAGCGTGCGCGGCGTGTGCCGGTACACGAGGCTCGTGATGATGGTGTTCACGCAGACCGACTTCCCCGAGCCGGTGGCGCCGGCGATCAGCAGGTGCGGCATCTTCGCCAGGTCGGCGATCACCGGCTTCCCCTCGAGATCCTTGCCGAGCGCGATCGGGAGCGCGGCGCGCGCCTGCTGGAACTCGCGCGACTCGATGAGCTCGCGGAAGGCGACGATCTCCGGCGTGGGGTTCGGCACCTCCACGCCCACGGCGCCGCGCCCCGGGATCGGCGCCACGATCCGGATGCTCGCGGCGCGCATGGCGAGCGCGAGGTCGTTGGAGAGGTTCGCGATCTGCCGCACCTTCACCCCCGGCGCCGGCTCGACCTCGAACTGGGTGACCACCGGGCCGGTGGTGCGGCCGGCGATCTCCGCCTCCACGCGGAAGGTGCGGAGGGCCTCCTTGAGCTTGGCGCCCATGGCATCCAGCTCGCGGCGCCCCAGCTCCGCGTTGTGCGGCGGCGGCGGCGTGAGCAGCTCCGGCGGGGGGAGCTCCTCGTCCCCCGCATCCGGAGAGGCCGAGGCATCGATGGCCGCGGCGATCTTCTCGTCGTGCTCGGCGGCGAGGTCGGCCTTGCTCCGCTTCCGCTTGCGGTCGCGGGGCGAGGGCTCCTCGTCGAGCTCGACCTCTCCCTCCTCGGCGCGCATGAGGGTGGGGTCGATCGCCGGCATCTCCTCCGGCGGGGGCTCGAGGAGCGCGGTGACCCCCTCCTCCGCCTCTCCCTTCTTGCGGCGCCGCCTGGGGCGCTCGCCGGCGGCGACCGCCGCCTCGGCAGCGCCGGCGGCGAGCGCGCCCCCCGCCGCCGGACGGCCGCTCCCCACCAGCATGCGAATCGGATTCCATGCCAGCGTCACCACCGTGAGCGCGCTCAGCGCGAGCGCGAGCACGATCCACGCGCCCACGTAGCCGAACGCCCCGCGCGCGTAGAACGAGAGCAGCCCCCCCCACACCCCGGCGGCAATGCTCCGCTCCCGCCCCACGTGCAGCGCCAGGCCGAGTCCCACCGGCAGCAGCAACACCACGCCGACGAGGAAGAGCATCCACGACCGGTCCGTGTCGGAGCGCATGCGACCGAACAGGCGGAGCGCGTGCACGGCCGGGACGAGCGGCACGAGCACGGTGGCCGGGAGCCCGAAGGTGACCACGAGCGACGCCCGCAGACACGCGCCCACCGGGCCGAGCGCGCTGCGCGCGTGCCAGCACGATCCGCCGCCCATCGCGCCCCCCACGCCCGCCGCCACCGCGCCGGCGAGGAAGACCGCGAACAGGAGGAGCGCGACTCCCGCGAGCTCCCGCTTCAGCTGGGCACCACCCACGTGGGCTACCGCTCCCGGTCGGGACCGAGCAGGGTGATCTGGCGATCCTGGTAGATCGGGATCACGGGATACGAATCGACGCTCGCGCACAGCTCGAGGTCGGCCCCGAACCCCGCGTCGGCCAGCGCCTGCCCGTGCTCGGAATCGGCGAACAGCTGGTCGAGACGGTCGCCGTAGCGGCGGTCGATGATCGTGCACGCGAACGTGCCGTCGCCGAGCTCCGCGCCCGGGATCCGCTTCGCGACCCCGCGCGCGATGCGCCCGGCGCAGGCCGCGTCCTCGAGCGAGAACTGCCGGTCGCGTCCCGCGCAGACGATCGTGATGTCCGTCCCGCCGCGCGCCGCGGTGCGCAGCAGCGTGCACACCGCGGAGAGATTGACGTACGACGCCACCACCACGTCGCGCGCGCCCTGGATGGCCACGAGCGCGCTGGTGCCGTTGGTCGTGGTGAGCAGCACGGTCTTTCCCTCCACCGCCTCGCGGGTGAACTCGCGCGGCGAGTTCCCGAGGTCGAAGCCGGGGATCGGCAGCATCTTCCGCTCGCCGGCCATCCGCACGTCGGAGCGCGAGAACTGCTTCGCGCGCGTGATCACCTCGTCCGCGCTGTCGAGGGGGATCACGTTCCGCGCGCCGTTGGCCAGCGCGGCGGCGATGGTGGTGGACGCCCGGAGCACGTCGATCACCGCGACCACCCGGCCGGAGACGGCGGCCGGCGTGACCGTCGGTGGGCCGAACAGCACATCGATGCGCATCTACTGCTCCCGCAACAGGTCGCCTTCACGCTCCAGGAACTTCGTATCCACCTCGCCGGCCTGGAAACGCGGGTTCTGCATCAGCCGCCCCAGGAAGGGGATGGTCGTCGTCACACCCTCGA
>DASTSH010000266.1:0-12039 GCA_035760785.1 Gemmatimonadaceae bacterium
GCGGGTAGCCTCGGAGCGCCGCGCCCGCTACATTGCGAGAGAGTGTCGCCGCGCATCGCACACGGGGGCCGAGTCCCCGCGATGCAGCGGCGGCCGCGCGCGACCGTGGGACCGGACAGGCCGGCTCCCGCTGTCGCGTCATTTTTCACCACCAACGGAGGTTTTCCTCGGGAGGTCCTGATGGCCGACGTGATGACCACGACGACCACAACCATCGAACAGCTCCTCCGGCAGGCGGGCCGGGAGCGGCGCTGCGTGCGCGCCACCTACCGCTACCACGGCGAGCACGGCCCCGTGCACTACTGGCGGCTCTGGGAGCCGTACGCCATCGAGAACGGTCACGCGGTGGTCTTCTCCTACTTCCGCGACGAGTTCCGCACCGTTCCCCTCGAGAGCATCGTCCACGTCCGGTTGCACGACGAGCAGTTCCGCCCCCGGCGTCCGATAGAGCTCTGACCCGCGCCGTACCGGCGACGCGCCCTCGTGGGCGCGTCACGGCACCGGCATCGGGCCTCCCCGCACGCCGCCGAAGCGCGGCAGCGCCGCCACCTTCGTGGCGAGATTCCACGGCGCCCCACCCGTCCGGTTGGTCAGCACGATCACCGTCAGGCCCCGCTCGGGATACTTCAGGATCGCGTTCGTGAAGCCCATCGTCTCGCCGTAGTGCCAGAGGCGCTCCCCCGCCGCGTCGCGATCCACGAACCACCCGAACCCGTAGTCGGTCCGCGCGCCGCCGGCGAGCGTCCCCGGCGTCCACGCCTCGCGCTGGAGCGCCTTCCCCACGAGCGTCCCCTCGTCGAGCGCGCGATTCCACTTCACCAGGTCGTGCACGGACGTGTACACGCCCCCGTCGCCGAGCGTCGCGCTCGTGGGGCTCTGGTCGGTGCGGCGGAAGCCCCCCGCCGAGTCGGCCGAGTAGCCGTACGCGCGCCGCGGCACGGTGGAGACGCCGGCCTCGTACGCGACGGTGGAGTCCATCCCCAGCGGCGCGAAGATCCGGTCGTGCAGGAAGCGCGGGAACGACTCCCCGGACACGTGTGCCACCACCATCCCGAGCAGCACGTACCCGGTGTTGCTGTACCGCCACCGCGTCCCCGGGGGGAAGTACGTGCTGTCCACGCGCCGCAGCGCGTCGAGCACGAACGCATCGTGCACCTGAGAGCTCAGCGTGTCGGGGACGAAGTCCTCGTAGTCCCACAGCCCGGCGGTGTGACCGAGCAGCTCGCGGATGGTGACGTCGCGCGCGTACGCGGGAAGCCCGGGGAGCACGTCGCGCACCCGATCGTCCAGATGGAGCTTCCCGTCCTTCACGAGGAGCAGCACGGCCATCGCCGTGAACTGCTTGGTGAGCGACGCGAGCCGGTAGTCGGTGTACGGGGTGGCGGCGGTGCCGGCCTCGAGGTCGGCGAGCCCGTACGACTTCACGAGCGCCACGCGCCCATCGCGGATCACCAGCACGCTCGCCCCCGGCACGCCGGGGCGGTCGTACGCCGCGAAGATGGAATCCACGTCCGGCGCCTCCGTGGTCGATGTCGTTGCCGAGGGCTGCGGCGCCGCGGTGGCCGCGGCGCTCCCGCTCCCCGCCGCCACGCCAGCCGAATCCGGCGCGAGATGGTTGCCGTACCACGCCAGGTAGCGCTCCAGGCGGTCGCGCTTGAAGCTCGGCCTCCCGATCCCGTGGTGCTGCCCCGGGTAGATGATCAGCCTAGTGTCCACGCCGAGGCTGCGCAGCGACTGGTACATCTGCTCGCTGCCGAGCAGCGGCACGTTGAAGTCCGCATCGCCGCCGAGGAAGAGTGTGGGGGTGGTGATGCGGTCCGCGTGGAAGAAGGGATACGATACCTTGATCCACGCCGCCTGGTTCTTCCACGGCGCGCCCAGCTCGTGCTCGTACTGCACCACGTACTGGTCGGTCCCCCACATGGCGAGCTGCAGCGAGCTCCCCGCGCCGCTGATGGCGGCCCTGAACCGGTGGTCGCTGGCGATGGTGTAGTTGGTGAGTATGGCGCCGTAGCTCCACCCGCCGATGCCGAGTCGATTTGGGTCGGCGATCCCCATCGCCACCACGTGGTCGACCATCGCGAGCAGGTCCTTCACCTCCTTGTCTCCCCAGTCGGCGAAGATGCTCCTGCTCCACTTCTCGCCGCGCCCGGCGCTCCCGCGATAGTTCGCGGTGACCACGGCGTAGCCGTTGGCGGCGAACAGCTCGCGCTCGAGGTGGAACTCGAACTGGTCCTGCAGGTTCGGGCCGCCGTGGATGCGGAGCAGCGTGGGGAGACGTTGCCCCGGCGTCCACCCGGCAGGCGTCACGAGCAGCCCGTGCACGTCGGCGCCGTCCTTGCCGCGCGCGGCGATCCCCCTGGTGGTGGCGAGCCGCACCTCGGACAGCCACGCGTCGTTCTGGTGCGAGAGCTGGCGCAGCCCGTCCCGCTCCACCGCGAACACCTCGTTCGGGCGCGTCGGCGTGGTGGAGAGCACCGCGAGCTTGCCGTCGGGCCCCTCGGAGAACGCGGTGACCACGCGCTCGCCGCTCGTCAGGCGCTCCGCCGCCCCGCCGGCGACGGGGACGCGCGCCACCCAGCGCGTGCGGTCGTCGGTGACCACACAGTAGATGGACGCGCCATCGCGGCTCCACCGCGGCTCGGCGATGGAGCGGTCGAGCGCGGCGGTGAGCACGCGCGGGGCGCACGCGGTCGTCGCGCCGGTCGCGCCGGAGCACGGCGCCACCGGCGTCACGGCGAGCTGGTAGATGTTGTACGCCGCGTACTTCGGGTCGCCGCCCCGCCGGTAGGCGATCTCGCGGCCGTCGGGGCTCCACGACAGCGGTCCGGCATCGTTGCCCGCGTAGGTGGTGAGCCGCCGCGGCATCGCGCCCGCGCGCGCCTCGATCACGAACAGGTCGGAGTTCTCCGTGCGGTCCGGGTCGGGCGCATCGCGGTCGCTCGCGAACGCGATCCATCGCCCGTCGGGCGACCATGCCGGATCCTCCTCGTCGAAGGCGCCGGATGTGAGCTGCTGGGCGCGCTTCGTGGCCACGTCGAACACGTACAGGTGCGAGCGCTGCGCGCCCAGGTAGCCGCTGCCATCGGACTTGAAGCGGTAGCGATCGATGACGATCGGCGCGGGGGACTTCGACGAATCCGCCGGATCGGGATCGTCGGCGATGATGGCGAGCCGCGCGCCGTCGGGGGACCAGGCGTACTCGTCGATCCCACCCGGGAAGTCGGTGAGACGCGACGCCTCGCCGCCGAGCCGGTCGAGGAGCCAGAGCTGCGTCGCCTTCGCTCCCTGGCGCTTGGAGAGGAAGGCGAGCCAGCGGCCGTCGGGACTCCAGCGCGGCATCCGCTCGCTCGCCGGCGAGCTCGTGAGCTGGATGGTGGTGTCCCCGGCCCAGGTGGTCATCCAGAGGTCGCGCTGCGACTCGTCCTTCGCGGAGTCCACCGTCTCCACCACGTACGCCACCCAGCGGCCATCGGGGGAGCGCTGCGGATCGCTCACCTCGTGGATGCGGTAGATGTCGCTCGCGCGCACCGGACGGCGCGCGGGCGCCTGGGCCGCGAGCGGCGCGGCGAGGGCGAGGGCGTGGGCGAGCGACATCGTCGCCGCGACGGCGCGTGAAGCGAGGTGCACGAATCGACTCCGGGTGAGGGTCGCGGTCGCGTCCGCGAGCTGGGGTGTGCGGGAGAGAACTTCGGCGCCGTCGCGCTCGCTGTCCATGGGTCGCGCACGAAACCTGCGCACGAGGGCGGACACGATCGGGGCATCGCCGGACTGGAGATGGCCGGCCCACGCGGTGTGGGTGGCACGTGGCCCCGGACGAACGGCTCACGCTGGAGGCGAAGGTGCTAGGAGCCGACTGCCGTATCACGAGTGGATCCCGGCCGGCGCTGGCGGAGGTCCACGCCAACTCGACACGCACGCGTGCCGGTCGCACGCGCCCGGCGCCCGTGCCCCGCTGGCTTCCGCTCGCGACGATGCCCGCCCTCGCGGGACTCGCGATCGGTTGCGGCGACAGCAACCACCCCGTCGCGCCGATCGGCATCCACTTCAACAACGTCAGTCTCGCCGCGAACCCCAACAACGTGCTCTCCGCCGTCACCAAGTTCGCGGTGACGGGCGCCGACTCGGTGCACGTGGTCTACTGGTCGGACTCCGCGGATGCGAAGGCCACGCCGTTCACCGCCGCCGCGGCGTCGGACAGCGTGGTGGTGCTGGGGCTCGCCCCGGAGACGCAGTACCAGATGGCGGTCGAGGCGGTGAAGGGGGGGACCCCGGTGCGCTCCGACACGCTGGCGTTCACCACCGCCGCGCTGCCGACGCTGCTCGCGAACGCGAGGCTGGAGAGCAGCACTCCCTTCTCCGGCGGCTACATCCTCGCCGCGCTCGTGGACTCGTCAGGCGCGTACGGCGTGGCGTTCGACTCCACCGGCCAGGTGCGCTGGTACCGCGGGTTCAACGAGGGAGTGCCGGCGGGGGAGTTCAAGCAGCAGCCGAACGGCGACTTCACCATCTTCCTCGGCGCCACGCACGGCGGCCAGACGGTGCCGGGGCGCTACGTGGAGGTCACCCCCGGCGGCGACGTGGTGCGGGAGTTCTCGGCCCCAGCCGGCGCGTTCACCGACAACCACGAGCTGCGCCTCCTCTTCAAGGACGGGCAGTACGATGGCGCGGTGATGTTCACGTACACCGAGCGCCACGTCGACCTTTCGGCGCAGGGCGGCCCGAGCGACACGGCCGTGACCGGGCACCAGGTGGTGCGCGTGGCCGCCGATGGCTCCATGCGCACGGTGTTCGACGCCTGGGATCACTTCACCCTCGCCGACAACGTGGAGCCCATCGGCGGGGAGGCCGACTTCGACCACCCCAACGCCGTGGACATCGCGCCCGACGGCAACTACATCGTGTCGTGGCGCAACTTCGACCTGATCACGAAGATCGGCGCCGACAGCGGAAACATCATCTGGCGGTTGGGGGGGCCGCACAGCGACTTCACCATCACCGGCGATCCGCTCGGCCGCTTCAGCGCCCAGCACAGCGCGCGCGCGATCGGGAACGACCACGTGCTCATCTTCGACAACGGCACGCAGCACTCCCCGCCGGAGAGCCGCGCGGTGGAGTACGCGCTCGACACCGGCGCGAAGACGGCGACGATGGTGTTCCAGTACCGGCACTCGCCGCCGGTGTACACCCAGTTCACCGGCTCGGTGCAGCGGCTCCAGAACGGGAACACGTTCGTGGGCTTCACCTGGGCGCCCAACCTGATCGCCACCGAGGTGGCGCCCGACGGCTCGGTGGTGTGGGAGGGGACGCTGGGCTCGGGGAGCCTCCCGTCGCCGTACCGGTTCACGAAGGTCGTGTCGCTGTACCAGTACGAGCAGCCCTGAGCGGGCCGGCGCAGCCTCCCGGGAGATCGGCATCGTGCGGGCGCCGATCTCCCGGGAGCGCCGCCATCACGGGCGCAGCTCGATGATCGTGAACGACCCCGGCACCATCGCGGGGCGCGGGTGCGGGTGCTCCGCCGTGGGCGCCGGCGCGGCGCCGAACTCCGCGGTCACGGTGTACACCGCGTGCGTGCGCGGGTCGAGCTCCATCGTGCGCGCGCCGCGCTGCGTGGGCACGTTCGCCACCACCGTGTAGTGGTCCGGCGAGTCCTCGTGCGCCACGGTGAGCATGCCGTCGCGCCCTGTGGACGCGAAGGCGAGCTGCGTGGCGGGATCGAAGCGGTTGGCGTCCACCCCCTCGCCGATCGGCACCGTGGCCACCACGCGTCCGGTGTTGGCATCCACCACCGCCATCATGCGGTTCTCGCACCCGGCGAACAGGCGTGCGTGCGCGCGGTCGATCGCGAGCCCCGACGGCGATTCGCACGGCGCCAGCGGCCAGGTGGCCTTCACCGCGAGGGAGCGCGCGTCGAACGCCACGATCTGGCTCCGGTCCTCGATGTTCACCAGCACCCGCCCGTTCCCGTCGGCCACCGCGAACTCCGGCTTCCCGCCGAGCGGGATCGTCCCCACCACGCGACCGGTGGCGGCGTCGATCGCCGTGGCGTCCGCGCTCCGGCCGTTGAAGGTGAACACGCGCTTCGTGGTGGGCTCGTAGAGGATCGCGTCGGGGTTCGCTCCGGTCACCTTCACCGTGCCGATCACGGAGAGCGTGCGCGGATCGAAGATCGTCACCGTGGAGTCGCGCCCGTTGCTCGTGAAGCCCCGGTGGAGCTCCGGCGCCAGGGCGATCCCGTGCACGCCGCTGGTGTTCGGCAGGTCGCCCACCACCTTGCCGGTGCCCAGGTCCACCACCATCACGTGCGTGCCGCGGGAGACGAACAACCGGTCGGTGGCGGTGTCCACGGTGAGGTAGTCCCAACCGCCGTCGCCGCCGATGGTCGTGCGCTTCACCACGTGGTAGTGCGCGGCGCCGGACTGCGCCGTGAGCACGGCCGGCGCGAGGAGCGCGGCGGCGAGCGATACCGTGACGACACGCGAGCGGAGCATGATCGATCCTCGATGAGGGAAGAGTGAGACGCGGTGCCCTGCGCGCTGGACCTCGCGCGCCGCGCCTTCAGCGATCGTGTTGCATGGTGTACCCTCGCCCGCGAATCGCGACGAGCAAGGTGGGGACGACGTACAGGGTGATCGGCGTGGACAACGCGAGCCCGCCGATCACCGCCAGCGCGAGCGGACGTTGCAGCTCGCTCCCCGCCCCGAGCCCGAGCGCCAGGGGGAGCAGGCCGAAGAGCGTGCACAGCGTGGTCATGAGGATCGGGCGGAGCCGGATGCGGGCCGCTTCGCGGATCGCCGGCTCGAGCGCCAGCCCGCCCTCGCGCATCCGATGGTGCGTGAAGTCGAGGAGGATGATCCCGTTCTTCACGATGAGCCCCACGAGCAGGATCAGCCCCATGAAGCTCGACACGTTGAGCGCCGTGCCCGTGATCAGCAGGAGCAGCATCGCGCCCACGAACGAGAGCGGCGCGGCGAGCAGCACGATGAGCGGCTCCACGAACGACCGGAACTGGACCACCATCACCGCGATCACGCTCATGGCGGCGAGGGCGAGCACGAGCAGGAGGGCGCGGAAGGCGGCCTGCTGGCTGGCGTACTGCCCCGCGAGCTCCAGCCGGATCCCCGCCGGCGGCGGGTTCGCCGCCACCACGCGCTTCACGTCCGTCATGATCGCGCCGAGCGAGCGGCCGCTGATGTCGGCGGTCACGTCGATCATCTGCTGCTGGTTCTCGCGGAGCAGCTCGGCGCGCGTCTCCACTGGTTGGAAGGAGGCGAGCGTGGAGAGCGGCGCAACCCCGCCGGTGGCCGGCGACACGATGGGGAGCGCGCCGAGCTGCTGCGGGTCGAAGCGCACGGAGTCGGGGGCGCGCACGCGCACGCCGACGGAGCGGTCCTCGAGGCGCACGTCGCCGGCATCGGCGCCCATGAGGGCGCCCGCCACCTCGGCGCTCACCTGGTCGGGGGTGAGCCCGAGCCGGTTCACCTCGGCGGGCGAGATGTGCATCGCCAGCTCGGCGCTCGGCTCGCTCACGCCATCGAACAGGTCCTCCACGCCATCGATCGCCTCCAGCTTCGGCGCGATGCGCCGCGCGTACGCCTCCAGGGCACCGAGGTCCGCACCGAACAGCTTGATCTCCACCGGGCGCGCCGCGCCGGCGAGGTCGTTGATCACGTCGGAGAGGATCTGCACGAACTCCACGTGCAGCCGCGGCACCGCCCGCTCCGCGCGGGTGCGCACGTCGTCGATCACCTCGAAGATCGAGCGGTCACGCCTGCCCTGCGGCTTCAGCCGAGCCACGATGTCGCCGGTGTTCTGCTCCGTCGCGAACAGTCCCAGCTCGGCGCCGGTGCGGCGCGAGGTGCCGGTGATCTCCGGCGTGGCGGCGAGGATGCGCTCCACCTCGTGCACCTGCCGGTCGGTTTCCGCGAGCGCCGTCCCGCCGGGGGTGAAGTAGTCGAGCACGAACGCTCCCTCGTCCATCTCCGGAAGGAAGCCGGTGCCCACGAAGTGGTGCACTACCACCCCCGCCGCGATCAGCAGCACGGCCACGAGCCCCAGCCGGCGCGCGTGGTGCAGCGTGGCGCCGAGCGAGCGCTCGTAGCGGTCGGAGAGGGCGTCCACCGCGCGCCCCACCCGGGCGAGCACCCCGCGGCGCGCCGCGGGCGACTCCTCCCGCTCGGCATCCCCCTCGCCGAGGTACTGCTCGCTCAGCAGCGGGATGATCGTGAGCGCCAGCACGAGCGACACGAGCACGGCGATGGTGAGCGTGATCGAGAGCGCGCGGAAGAACTGCCCCTCCACCCCCGTGAGCAGCCGCAGCGGGAGGAACACCACCACCGTGGTGATGGTGGAGGTGGTCACCGGCCAGATCAGCTCCTGCACCGCGTCGCGGATGGCGCGATCGCGGTCGGGGTTCAGCCGCAGGTGGCGCACGATGTTCTCGGTGACCACCACCGCGTCGTCGATCACGAGCCCGATGGCGATGGCCATCGCGCCCAGCGTCATCAGGTTGAACGTCTGCCCCAGGAGCGACATCACGAACACCGTGATCGCCATCGTGAGCGGGATCGCGGACGCGCTGATCGCGGTGATGCGGCCGTGGCGCAGGAAGAGGAGCAGGATCAGCACGGCCAGCGCGGCGCCGATGAGCATCGCATCGCGCACGGACTTCACCGCGTCGCGCACGAGCGCCGCCTGGTCGTACACGGGCTTGAGGTGCACGCCGGGAGGGAGCGTGGGCGCGAGCGCGCGCGCGATGCCGGCCACGCTGTCGGCGATCGCCAAGGTATTCCCCCCCACCTGCCGCGTGATGTTCAGCAGCGCGGCCGGGCGCCCGTCACCGGCGATGATGCGGACGTGGTCCTCGGTGCCCGGCGTCACGGTGGCGAGGTCGCGGACGCGCAGCCCGTGCCCCACCACGATGTTCGCGACGTCGTCCGCCGAGCGCGCCTCGGTGGTGCTCACGATGAGATACTGCCGGTAGCTCGCCGGCATGCGCCCCACGGCGGCGACGGTGGTGGACTGCCGGATGGCGCTCGCCAGGTCGTCGTAGGTCATCCCCTGCGCGGCGAGGCGCGCCGGATCGGCCACCACCTCGATCTCGCGGACGTCGCTTCCCTGCACGTCCACGCGCCCCACCCCGGGCACGCGCGAGAGGAGCGGGCGGATCTGGTAGCGCGCGATGTCGTAGAGCGTCGCCGGGTCGCCCCCCTCCAGGTTGTACGACAGGATGGGGAAGAGCGACGGCGTGAGCCGCTCCACCTGGATGTCCAGCCCCGGCGGGAGCTGCGCGCGCGCCTGGTTCACGCGCGCCTGCACCTGCTGGAGCGCGAACATCATGTCGGTGTTCTCGGCGAACGTGACGTTCGTCTCGCTCCCGCCGCGGATGGAGCGCGACTGCACGCGCGTGACGCCGGGCACCACGCTCACCGCCTCCTCGATGGGGCGCGTGATGGTGAACAGCACCTGCCGGGCGCCGAGCGCCGAGCCCTCGGCGACGATGGTGATGCGCGAGAACGCGAGCTCGGGATAGATGGCGGACGGGAGGCGGAGCGCGGCCCACACGCCGGCGGCGCTCAGCAGCACCACCACGAGGTACACGAACCGGCGCTGCTCGGCGAGCAGGGTGAACAGGGAGGAGCGGCGCGGCGCCTCCACCTCCGCGTACTGGATGTCCGTCACGGCTTCCCGCCCATCGTGTCGCCGCCCGCGGTGGTGTCCGCGCCCGGCGCGTGTCTGGCGGGGACGATGCGCGCGCTGTCCTGCACGCCGTACGCGCCGTACGTGACCACGCGCTCGCCCGCGCGGAGCCCGCGCGTGATCTCGGCGATGGAGTCGGCGCGCCCGCCCACGCTCACGACTCGCGCGTGCGCGATCCCGGCGCGGTCCACCACGAACACCTTGTAGCCGTCTCCCTCGGGCACCAGCGCCTCGAGGGGGACGACGATGGCGTTCGGGCGCGTGGCCACGGCGATGGCGCCGAACACGGTCTCGCCGATGCGGAGCGGGCGCGAGGTGTGCGTGGCGAGCACCCGCACCGCCACGCTGCGCGTGGCCGAGTCCACGGTGCCGGCCACGTCGGCCACGCGCCCGTCGCCGAGCGACTCGCCGCCGGATCGCTGTCCGGCGCTGAGCGCCACGGGCACGCCGGGGTGCACCCGCGCCGCCTCGGTGGGGGTGACCTGGAGCAGCACGTCGAGCGCCGACGGATCGGCCACCTCCACCAGCGTCTGGCTCGGATCGGCGCTGGCGCCGAGCGTGGCGGACATGCGGGTGACCACGCCGTCGATCGGCGAGCGGAGCACCGAGAGCTCCTCCGCGCGGCGCGCGGCGACCACGTCGGCGCGGGCGCGCGCCAGTTCCGCGTCGGCCTGCTCCACATCCTTGCGGGGCGCGATCCCTTCCCGCTCCAACCGCTGCGCGCGCTCGTACGCCTGCTCCGCAACGCGGAGCGCCGCCTCGGCGCTCTGCGCGGACGCGCGGAACGTGGTCTGCTCCAGCGCCACCAGCGGCTCCCCGCGCCGCACGTGCGCGCCGGCGGTCACGTACACGCGCGACACGCGCGCCGGCGCGGGCGCGGAGAGCGCCGCCGAGTGCCCCGCGCGCGGCGTCACGCTCCCGATCGCCGACACCGTCTCGGTGAACGGGCGCGTGGCCACGGGCGCCGTCTCCGCGCCGACCACGGGTTGTACTTCGCCCGACGTCCCCTCCTCGTCGCTGCCATTCGCCCTGCCGCAGGCCGCGACAGCCAGGAGGGTCGCGAGCATCGCCCGCCACGCGGCGGCGCGGACGGACCGGTGAAGGGGCATGGTCATGGCGTGGACGTGGAGGGTGAGGTGGAGAATCGCGTGAGCGCGCGAAGAGTAGCTGTCGCGATCCACGCATCCGCGACGTCGTCCACGTACTGGGCCAGCACGTCGCGCGCGTTGCGCTGCGCCTCGAGCACGTTGCCGAGCGGGGAAGCCCCCTCGCGGTAGGCAGTGAGCGACATGGCCGCCACCCGGTCCGCGCTCTCCACCAGTCGCTGGTCGCGCGCCACCTTCGCGAGCGCGATGGCGCGCCCGCGCGTGGCGCGGGCGATCGCGGCACGGCTCTCCACGCGCGCGAGCGAGAGCTCCGCTTCCGCGCGCTGGCGCTCCGCCTCCGCCTGGGCGATCGCGCCGCGATTGCGGTCGAGGAGCGGGAGCGGGAGGGAGATCCCGAAGGTCGGGAGGACGCCGGGCTCGGAGCCGGTGGGGTCTCCCTCCTCGAAGCCGAACATCACGCTCGGCACGGGGAACACGGCGCGGTGCTGCGCCTGCGCGGCGAGCCGCGCGGACGCGAGCGACGCCTCGGCGGCGGCGACCTGCAGCGGCACCGGATCGGCACCCGTCGCCGCGCCGTCGCCGCTCGCCGCCGCGGCCGTGCTGTCCGGGGGCGGGGGCGCGAGCGAGTCGATGGGCGTCACCACCACGCGGTCCGCGGCCAGCCCGATCACCGCTTGCAGGTCGAGCAGCGTGGAGACGTAGGTGAGCGAGTCGGCGGCGGCGGCGTTCGCCTGCTGCCCCGCGCTCACCGTCGCGAGCTCCACGTCCAGATCGCTCGCGTCGCCGGCATCGCGACGGCGCATGGCGATGCGGCGCAGGCTGTCCGCGTCATCGGCGTTGCGGCGCGAGAGCCGCGCGTGGGCGAGCGCGGCGAGCGCGCGCGTGTACGTGGTGTCCGCATCGAGCACCGTCGCCGCGCGCTCGGCCTCGAAGCGGTAGCGCGCGGCCTCCTGCCCCGCCCGGGCGGCGCTCACGCGCGGCCCGCGCAGCCACGGCAGATCGATCGGCAGCTCCGCCGTCACGTGGTACCGCGGCACCGACTTGCTGTAGCTGGCGCTGAGCGTCGGGTTCGGCAGCGCGCGGGCGCCGAGGAGCTGCGCGGTGGCGGCCGCGGAATCGGCTCGGGCGATGCCGAGCCGCGCGCCGCGCGCGAGCGCGGCGGCCACGGCCTGCGCCCGGCTCAGCGGCGCGGGCGCGTCCTGCGCACCCGCGCCCGCCGCCGCGACGGCGATCG
>DASTSH010000267.1:0-24321 GCA_035760785.1 Gemmatimonadaceae bacterium
ATCTCGGGTGAGGTGATGACCCGCTGCTCGCACGCCTGCCACTTCTGCCGCGCGGCGGGGGCGAGCGCGGCGGCGGCGGACGCTCGGCTGGTGCGCTCGGCCTGGAGCGACGCGGCGAGGCGGTCGAGCACCTCGGGCGTCATCTCCAGGATCCGGTCGTCGAAGCGGGGACCGGTGCGTCGCGGCGCGCTGGTGGTGGCATCACCGGAGCCGGCGCCACCGCGCGCCGCCGAGTCCCCTCCGCCCACGCCGGCGGCCGCCTCCACCTTCTTCTTGAGCTTGGTCTTGAGTCCACCGAACTGTGCCTGCGCGCCGGGCGCGCAGATGCCCATCGCGATGGCGAGGGTGAGGAACCGGGTGCTACGGCGCATCGGACATCCCTCCAGGGAGAAAGTGCGTGCGGGGTATACGGGGTGAGACGTGGGGAGGGGGGAAATCTGCTCACCCCCGGGTCGGGGGCTCTGGGTCCGGGGCCGGGGGCCGGGGGGATCTCGGGAGAGGCGGGGACAGGGGGAGTAACGGCGAAGGACAAGACGCGGAAGTGCGACGGGGCGCCGGCAGCAAGCCGGCGCCCCGTCGCGTTCCTTGTTCCTGCCGTTCCCCGCCTCCCGCGCCCCGCATCTCCCCCCGGGCCCCCAGCTCCGGGCCCCGAGCCCCCTACTCGTACCGCAACGCCACGATCGGATCCAGGTGCGCCGCGCGGCGGGCGGGCCAGACGCCGAAGATCACGCCCACGAGCGCCGAGAAGAAGAACGCCAGCACGATCGAGCCCATCGAGACGTCCGTGTTCCAGTGCATGGCGAACCGCAGCACCGAGGCGCCCCCCGCGCCGAGCACGATCCCGATGATCCCGCCGGCGATGCACAGCACGATCGCCTCGATCAGGAACTGGAGCAGGATGTTGGCGCGCGTGGCCCCGAGCGCCTTCCGGATCCCCACCTCGCGCGTGCGTTCGGTGACCGACACGAGCATGATGTTCATGATCCCGATCCCGCCAACGAGCAGGCTCACCGTCGCGATCCCCGCCAGCAGGAGGCCGAACACCTGCGTGGTCTGCTGGAACGCGTTCAGGAAATCCGCCTGGTTCCGGATCTCGAAGTCATCCTCCTTGCCGGGCGGGATGCGGTGCTCGCGCCGCAGGATGCGCTCGATCTCGGTCATCGTCTCCGGGATCATCGACTCGTTCTGCGCGAGCACGTTGATGTCGCGCAGATACTTGGTGTCCATCACCCGGAAGCGCGCGGTGTTGAGCGGGATCAGCACCTGGTCGTCCGGATCGCCGAACCCCGAGGCTCCCCCCTTGGGGGCGAGCACGCCGACCACCTCGAACTCGATCCCGCGGATGCGGATGAACTGACCCACGAGGCCGTTGGGATCATCGGGCGAGAGGTTGCTCGCGGTCGTGGCGCCGACCACGGCGTAGCGCTTGCGCCCCTCGTCGTCGGCGTGCGTGAACATCCGCCCCGCGCCGATCTCGTACTTCCGCACCTCCAGGTAGTTCGGCGTGGTGCCGGTGATGTCCGTGGAGGTGTTGTTGTTGCGGAACTGCACCTGGAGCTGCCGCTGCATCTCCGGCTGCACGGCGGCGAAGATCGTCCCGCGCTGCACGAGCGCGTCGGCATCCGCCACCTCGAGCCGCGCGCGGTCGGTGGATGATGCGATCCCGCCGGTGAACACCTGCCCGGGGCGCACGGTGAGCATCGTGGTGCCGAGCGAGGCGATGCGCTCGTTCACCGCGCGCTGCGCGCCGCGCCCGAGCGCCACCATGGCGATCACCGCCGCCACCCCGATCACGATGCCGAGCATCGTGAGCACCGACCGGAGCTTGTTCGCGCGCAGCGCGCCGAGCGCGACGCGGAGGACCTCGCCGATGAGCATGGGTCACCCCCCTCCACCGCGGCTGCCGCCGCCGGCGCGCCGGTTGCCGCTGTCCTGTTGCCGCACGCCGGGGAGCCCGACGCGATTCTGGATGCGCTGCTGGAACTCGCTGCGCGACTGCTGGAGCATCGCCGCCGTGATCAGCGCCACCCGGTCGCCTTCCTGGAGCCCGGAGAGCACCTGCGTCACATCGTAGTTGCCGACGCCGAGCATCACGATGCGCGGCACGAACGTGCCGTTCTGCGCCACGAACACGAGCCCGGGGTGGGGGCGCGTGTTGCCGGCCTCCGGCGTCTCCCCGCTCCGCACGGTGAGCGAGCTGTCGCGCCCCGCCCGCCGCCGTGGCGGCTGGTTGGACGCCTGCACGGGATCGGCCACGGCGCCCGTGGACGCGGTGGTCTCGGCGAGCCGGCCGTGCGCCGTCCCGGCCCCGTCCGTCCCGCCCCGCCGGCCGGCGCTCCCGGCGCCCCCGGCGCCGTTTCCGCCCCCGTTGCCACGCTGCGCCTTGAGCTGCTCCCGCACCGCCGCCGGGTCGAGCCCGAGCGCGATCGCCGCCGCGGCGGCATCGCGCGGCGCGCGCACCGCGTCGTTGGGGACCGCGAGCGCGTTGGCGCGCTGCTCCACCAGGATGCTCACGTCGCTGTTCATCCCCGGCATGAGCGCCCCGTCCTGGTTGTCCAGATGGATGAGCACCGGGAACATCGTCACGCTCTGCTGCACCGTGGCCTGCGGCGCGATCTTCTCCACGCGGCCGTGGAAGGTGCGGTTCGGGTATGCATCCACCTTGATCGTGGCCGTGAGCCCCGGGCGCACGTTCCCGATGTCGCTCTCTCCCACGAGCGCGCTGTCCATCACCGCGTTCAGGTCGGCCATCTGGAGGAGGAGCGTCCCGCCGCTCGCGGAGTTCGTGGCCGAGGCGATCACCTGGCCGAGCGACACGTCCTTCTCGATGATCGTCGCGGCGATCGGCGCGCGGATGGTCGCGTCCTCGAGCGCCACGCGCGCGATCTCGAGGTTCGTGCGCGCGGTGACGAGCTGCGACTGCGCGTTGGCGTAGGCGATGGTCGCGGTCTCGAGCTCGGGGGCGGTGATCACCCCCTGCTTCGCGAGCTCCTGCGCGCGGTCCTGCTGCGCCTTGGTCACCTTGATGTTCGCCTGCGCCGCCTGGAGCGCCGCCACGGCCTGGTCGTAGCGGTTACGCACGTCGCGCGGGTCGATCTGCACGAGCAGGTCGCCAGGCTTCACGTGCGCGCCCAGCTCCGCCGGCATCTTGATGATCTGCCCCGACGCCTTGGAGCGGACCTGCACGGCGTTGATCGGCTGGACCACCCCGGTGGCCTCCACGTCCACCACGATGTCCTGCTTCGTCACCTCGGCGGTCTGGATCTGCGGGCCCTGCGGCTTCTTGCGGCCGCACGCCGCCAGCGCGAGCGCGGCGGCGGCGAGCACGGCGGGTCGTCTCACGAAGGATCTCCTCATGGCGCGCCGGTGGTGCCGAGGGGCTGTCCCACGAGCGCTTCGAGCTGCGCCTTGGCGACGCGGTAGTTGAAACGGGCCTGGATGAGCGCCGCGCGAGCCTGGATGAGCGCGGTCTCGGAGGTCAACACGTCGAGCAGCGTGGAGGCGCCGAGGTCGTAGCGCTGCTTCTGCACGCGCAGATCCTCCTCGGCCGCGGCCACCGTCGCCGACTGGATGGTCACCTGCTGCTGGGCGGTCCGCACGGCGCCCAGGTACTGCACCAGGTTCTGCTTCGCGAGGAGCCGCGCGTCGCGCAGCGATGCCTGCGCGTTCTGCTCGGTCACATCCGCGCGGGCGATCTGCAGCTCGCGGGAGAACTGGTTGAAGACGGGCCACGACAGCCCCACACGGAACTGGTTCTGATACTCGTAGCTGTCGATGGAGGTGCCATTCCCCGACAGGCCGAAGCCGGCCGAGAGGGTGGGGAAGTAGCTCCCGCGCGCGGCGCGCGCATCGGCCCGCGCCGCGCTCTCGTTCGCTTCCGCGAGCCGCACCGCCGGGCCGCTCTCCGCCCAGCGCGCGAGCGCCGCGCTGTCGATCGGCTGGAGCAGCTCGCCCACCGTGTCCTCGGGCGCGGCGGTGACGGTGTACGGCGTTCCGACCAGCCGGGTGAGCGTGGCGTTCGCCGTCTGGAGGTCGTTCTGCGCCGTGACCAGCGCGAGCTGCGCGTTCCCCACCTGGATCACCGATCGCAGCGAGTCCGACTTCGTGGCCGTGCCGGCGTGCAGCTTGAGCGTGGACGCCTGGAGCTGTGCCTGCGCCTCCGCCAGCTGCGTCCGCGCCGCGGAGTCGGCCTCGCGCGAGGCGAGCACGGCGTAGTACTGCTGCTTCACGAGCAGCGCGGTGGCGTAGCGCTGCGAGACGTCGTTGGCGACCGCCGCGTTCACCTGCGCGTGCGATGCGCGGAGCTGGTTGATGCGCGCGCCGCCATCGAACAGGTCCAGATCGAGCGACAGGCCGTTCCCGAACCGCCAGGGGCTCCCGACGGTGATCAGGGCCCCGGTGGTGGGATCGACCCGCTGGCTCGTCGCACCCGCGCCGCCGAGGCGCGTGGACGACGCGCTCAGGGTGAGGGAGGGAATGAACGCGCCGTACGCCGCCCGCACCTGTGCCCGGCTCGTCTGCAACTGGCCCAGCGCCTCGACGTTGGATGGCGCGTTGCGCTGGGCGAGCGCGACCGCTTCATCGAGGGGGATCGGGCGCGCGGTGGTGTCCGACGGCGTCTGAGCGGCGAGCGCCGCCGGCAGCGCCAACGCCATCACGAGAAGCTTCATTTATGTGCGGCCTCGTCCTGCCGCTTCGATTCGTCGATCAATTGCTGGAAGCGCGGCTTCTGCCGCGCGTCCAGGAGCTTGAAGATCTCGGCGCGCGCCGCGATGCGGATCGAGTCGAGCTGCGGGCGGACCGGCGCGATCACCGCGCTCATGTCCCGGTGGCGCTTGTCGAGGATGCTGTCCACCGCCGCGCGCTGTGTCGTCGTGAGGTCGAGCTGCTCTCCGAGATACTCGCGGAGGCCGACGCGATCGCTCGCGCTGCGACAGACGTCCTTCACCAGCAGGCGGTCCACGGTGAACCCCACCGCGCCGCCGACCACCAGCGTGCCCACGAGAAAGACGAGGGCAAGGGCTTTCGAGCGCTGCATGACCGCTCCGAAGGGTCAGGGGGCGATGACGTAGCGCAGCGTCGCTTCGCGCTCCGAGCCGGTGCCGCTCTCGGTGGCGATCTGCAGCGGCGCGGTGCGCGGCGTCTCGATGATCGTGTGGTACGCGACGAGCGCTTGCGCCTCGCGCGACCGGGTGAGCGCGAGGCTGGCGATGGCCAGCGCCAGCCCCGCGGCCGCGACGCCGATGCGCGCCCACCGCGCCAGCGGGAGTGACCAGTCGCCGTCCTCGTCGCGGAGGCGCCCGATGATGCGATGGGCCAGTCCGTTCCAGTACGCCTCGTCCTCCGGTGCCGCGTACAGCGCACGCAGCTCCCGGGTCAGGTCGTCGTCGCGTCCCTGGGGCCCGATGCGTGGTTCGAAAGTCATCGCTCGCTCCGTAGATCGCCCAGCCGCCGCCGCAGGGCGGCGCGGGCGTGATGCAGGTCCGACCGGGCAGTGCCCTCCGGGATGCCGAGCATCCCGCCGATCTCGCCGTGCGTGAATCCTTCGACATCGTGCAGGACGATCACCGCCCGCTGGCGATTCGGCAGCTCGCCGAGCCCCTCCAGCAACCGGCGCCGCAGCTCGTCGTGCTCCGCCGGATCCCGGAATGGCAGGGAGATGCTCTCGGGGAGCGCATCGGCGTCGCGCACCTTCCGGCGCCGGCCGATGTCGAGCGCGGCGTTGGCCACGATCCGGTGCAGCCAGGCGCCGAACGCCTGCTCCGGACGGAACCGGTCGAGCGCGCGGTAGGCGTGGAGGAAACCCTCCTGCACCGCGTCCTCCGCGTCCTCGTGCGTCGCGGTGATCGCCCGCGCCACCGCGTACGCCCGGCGCGCGTGCAGCCGCACCAGCGCCTCGAACGCCTCGCGGCTCCCCTGCTGCGCCCGCAACACCAGCTCACGCTCGTGAGCGCGAGCCGCCGACTCAGCGGGCGGCGGCTCGTAGGCCATGGGCGACTGGTGGAGTTGCGGCGCGGCGAGCATCACGGGTCCGGATCGGTGTCACATCCGGTACGCGAGGGGGCTCGGAAACGTTGAACGGGGGCATCAGCCCCCGCTCCCGATTCCCGCGAGCCCCAGCGCGTCGGCCGATCGTCGCATCGCGTCGATCACGAACTGCACGTGCGTGTCCAGCTCCAGTCCCAGCTCCTGCGCGCCGAGGAGCACGTCCTCGCGGCTCACTCCCCGGGCGAACGCCTTGTCCTTCATCTTCTTGCGCACCGACCGGGCGTCCACGTCGTGCACGCTCCTGGACGGCTTCACGAGCGCGGTGGCGGTGATGAGCCCAGTCAGCTCGTCCACGGCGAAGAGCGCCTTCGCCATCCGCGTCTCCCGCGGCACGCCGGTGTAGGAGGCGTGGCCGAGGATCGCCTCGAGGATGTCGTCGGGGTATCCCCGATCCTGGAGGATGCGCACTCCCGCGGCGGGGTGCTCCTCGCTGGGAGAGTGCGCGGCGTTCGGCCACCGCTCGTAGTCGAAGTCGTGGAGCAGCCCGGCGAGCCCCCACCGCTCGCGGTCCTCGCCGAACTCGTCCGCGTAGGCGCGCATGGCCGCCTCCACCGCGAGCAAGTGCTTCCGCAGCGACTCGCTGGCGGTGTACTCGTGCATCAGGGCGAGAGCGTCCTCGCGGGACGGGAGCTCGGGCATGGGTCGGGAGCGGGTGGGGGGTGGGACGGGGCGGAACTAGGACCTAGAAACTAGATCACCATGAAACGCGTGTGGCGTGTGGGGAACTGACGGGACGAGGAGCGCGGTAGAGCGAGAATAGGTTCGGATGTAGAGAGAGTCCACCTACACCCGAACCTACACGCGCTCTACCTCGCATCTAACCCCGTCGGTTCCCCACACGCCACACGCGTGGTTCGGTGTTCCACCAACTACTCACTTCGTCTTCACGTGCGCCGTGACCGACAGCCCCGGCCGGAGCGGCCGTCCGGCGCCGCAGCCCTTGGTGATCTGGATGCGCACCGGCACGCGCTGTACGACCTTGGTGAAGTTCCCCGTCGCGTTGTCCGGCGGCAGGAGCGCGAACTTCGCGCCCGTGGCGGGGCTCAGGCTCTCCACGCGTCCCTCCGCCTGACAGCCGGGATACGCGTCCACGTCGATCTCCGTGGGCTGTCCCACGCGCATGTCGGAGAGCTGCGTCTCCTTGAAGTTCGCGGTGATCCACGTGCCGGTGTCGGACACCACGGACATCAGCGTCTGCCCGGGCTGCACGAGCTGACCCACCTCCACGAGCTTCTTCGACACCGTCCCCGCGACGGGCGCCGTGATGTTCGTGTAGCCGAGCTGCAGCGCCGCGTTGTCGCGCTGCGCCTGCGCCGCCTCGAGCCGCGCCTGCGCCACGCGCACGCCGGCCTGCGCGCCCGCCACGCCCGCGCCCCCCGCGGCCGCCTGACGCTCAACCGCCTGGAGGTTCGCCGTCGCGGCATCGGCCGCGGCCTGCGCGGCATCGAGCTGCTGCTGCGACACGATGTGCTTGGCCACCAGCTCCTTCATGCGCGCGAGGTTCGACTGCGCGTTGTCCGCTTCCGCGCGGGCGGCCGCGATCTGCGCGGCGAGCGCCGCGTGCTGGCTGGTCGCCGTGGCCACCGCCGCCTCGGCCTGCCCGGTCCCCTTCCCCACGCCCGCCGCGGCGCGCGCCGCCGCCAGGTCCGCCTCGGCCTGCGCCAGGTGCACCTTGTACTCGGCGTCGTCGATCCGCACCAGCGACTCGCCCGACTTCACCGAGTCGTTGTCCTCCACGTTCACGCCGGTGACGTAGCCGCCCACCTTCGCGAGCACCGGGATGATGTGCCCGTCCACCTGCGCGTCATCCGTGCTCTCGTGTGCGCGCGCGTACAGGAGCTCCTTCACCCCCCACACCAGCGCCACGAGCACCACGATCGCGATGATCGGAAGGACGAGCTTGCGCCGCCCCCGTTTCTCGCTCCCGCTCTCGCCGCCCAACGCCTCGCCGTCGGCCCGCCGTTCGGCGTCCTTCTCGACCATGGTTGCCATCGTTCCTGTTCCTCTCCGTATCGTCCGAATGTATTCGACGTTGAATTCGTGTCGGTGTGGCGTGCGGGCTCAGGGCAGCGTGGTGACCGAGCCCTCGGCGCGGGCCAGCGACACCCGGGCCGACTGGTACGACGTGAGCGCATCGATCACGAGGTTGCGCGAGGCGTTCAGGCTCAGCGAGGCCGTGATCACATCCGCGTTCCCCGCCACGCCGGCGGTGAAGCGGTCCTGCGCCTGCTTCAGCTCCTGCTCCGCCAGTCGCAGCCGCTCGCGCGCCGCGTCCACCTGCTCGCGCGCGGAGCGGAGATCGAGCAGGGCGCCGCGGACCTCGATCGCGGCCTGCTGGCGCAGATCGCGGCGGCGCACATCCACCTCGCGTGCCACCGCTTCCTGCTCCTGGATGCGCCCCTCGCGGCGGAAGCCGTCGAAGATGGGCAGGGAGACCTGCACCCCCCAGGTGTACGTGTTGAGCATGTTCCCGGAGTTCGTCCCCAGCCATCCCTCGTCGCCGAACACGCCGACGCTCGGAAGCCGCTCCGCCTTGATGGCGCTCGCCTGCTGCTCCGCCGCCTGGAGCTGCGCGTCGGCGGCGCGGAGATCGGGGCGCTGCCGCATGGCGCGCTCGATCGCCGCCTGCTCGTCCGGCAGTGTGTCGCTGATCGGGAGCGTGGAGAGCGAATCGGCCAGCCGCACGGTGGTGCCGAGCGAGAGCCCGAGCGCGCGCTGCAGCTCGAGGCTGGCGCGGTCGCGCTCGTTGCGCGCGACGATGAGCTGCGCGCGCACCGACGCCACCTGCGCCTCGGCGCGGGTCACATCGAGCGCCACGCCCACGCCGGCGCGGAACTGGTCACGCGCGATCCCGAGCAGCGAGTCGGCGAGCACCGAGTCCGCGAGCCGCGCCAAGAGCTGCGCATCGGCCCGCTGCGTCCGCAGATAGGCGGCGGCGGCGAGGGCGGCGGACTGCTCGGCCACGTTCACCGCGTCGGCCTCGCTCGCGTCGGCCGCCGAGCGGGCGCTCTTCACGCGCCCCAGTGCGCCGAGGTCGAGCAGCGACAGCGACAGGCGCCCGCGGGTGTCGAGCGTCTTCACCGGACCGATGATCTCGCCGTCGGGGTTCATCCCTGGCAGCTCGAGGCCGAACGTGGCGGTGTTGATCGTGTGTCCGCTCTCGATCGCGTCCACCGAGAAGTTGGGGAGCAGTGCCGCGCGGCTCTGCGAGATGCGCGCCGCCGCCTGCTCCGAGCGGAAGCGGGCGGCCTGGGCGGACGCGCTCTGTCGCGCGGCCAGGCGCGCCGCGTCACCGAGCGAGAGCGGGTGCGCGAGGGTGGTGTCTTGCGCCCGGGCCGCCGCGGGTGCGGCGGCGAGGGTCAGGAAAGCGAGCACGGCGCCGAGGCGCCGGGAGATCCGGTGGTGGACGATCGTCATTCGTGAGATCCCGCGGCGCGGGCGTGAGTGTGCTCGAGAATCGCGTGAAGAAAGAAGTCGAGGAGCTGCGCGAGCACCTCGTCGTCGGTCTGATGCGCCAGAAACGGGATCTGTTCCCGTTGGGCACACCAGATGCCGTGCTTCACCGTGAGTGCGTGTAGCATGCGCGCGGCCACCTCGGGGTCCTGTGGTCGGAACTCACCCGTGTCGATGCCGCGGCGAACGATGTCGGCCGCGAAGCGCAGGGAGCGCTGCGAGACTTCCTCGAGGTAGAACTGCTGGAGGCTCGGGAAGTTGTGAATCTCCCCCATCATGAGACGGTAGACCTTCTCGAAGACCGGCGAGCGCAGGTACTCCCAGATGGCGCGCACGTAGTCGCGGAGCTGCTCGGTGGGGGATCCGCTGGTGGCGATGATGCGGGCCTGGGTCTCGATGAGCCCGGCGCTGACCATCTGCCGGATCATCTCGCAGAAGAGCGCTTCCTTGTTGGGGAAGTAGAGATAGATGGTGCCCTTGGAGACGCCGGCCCGGCGCGCGATGTCTTCCAGGCGCGCTCCAGCGAGCCCGCGCTCGCCGAACACCTCGAGCGCGGCATCGATGAGCTGGCGTGGACGCTCCTCGGGGAGGCGGCGCCAGCGAGGTTCCTGATCGTGATCGGCGAGCATGGTTAGTCCTCTTTAACCGACTCGTCAGTCATTTACGGCCATCAGAAAAGGCGCCTGGCGGCGCCTTTAGTGACTGACGGGTTAGTAATATATAAATGACCAGGAGGCGCGTCAACCCCGGCCGTCATGACGCGCCAGCACACTCGGCCGTGACGGACGCGGCCATTGCGCCCGACGCCGATGGGGCGCATCGTGGGCGGACCTCTCACCCCGTCCACTTCCGGACCCCCCGTGAGCTCGACTCTCCGCCCGCGCACCGTCCCAGAGATCCTCGACGCGTCCTTCCGAGTCCTCCGTACGCATTACGGCAGCTTCGTGCTGCTGAGTGCGCTCGCCGGATTCCCGTACTGGGCCGTGCTCTGGCTCAGCGGCATCTATTCCGCGCTCGCCGATCCAACGATCTTCGCCGCGCGAGGGTTCTCCCTGGCGGGCGGGGCCGCGATGGGGTTCTGGATCCTGCTGGCGGGGGTCTGGTGGGTGGTGGGGAACGCGGCGATCGTCGTCGCTGCCTCGGACGCCTACCTCGGCAACGAGGTCGTTCCCGCCCGGGCGCTCGCCGCGGCGATCCGGCGGTGGTGGCGCGTGCTCGGCGCGGGAATCCTCAAGGGGATCGCCATCTTCTTCGGCTACTTCCTGATCCTGATCGGCGCGATCTGGATGGCCTGCCGATACTTCGCGACCGTCCAGGTGGTGTTGCTCGAGGACCGGCCGGTGGTGCGCTCCTTCAACCGCTCGGTGGAGCTGGCCGACGGAGACAAGTGGCGGATCTTCGGCGGGCTGGCGATCGCCTGGTTGGTGTACATCGTGATCTCCACCACGCTCTCGGCCGTTCTCGGCCTCTTCCAGCTCCCGCTGCTCGCGAGCGCGGCGCTCCGCAGCCTCACGTACATCTTCGTCTCGCCGATCGTCGGGATCGTGAGCACGCTGCTCTACTACGACATGCGCATCCGCAAGGAGGCGCTCGACCTCGAGCTCATGGCCTCGCAGCTCGATGCCGGCGCGCACCCCGCGCCAGCCCCCACCGGCGGCTGACGAGAGCGGGGAGCGGACGCTCCGGATGCGAAGCGGCTCCGCGCCCGTGGCGCGGAGCCGCTTTCACGTTCCGTACGGCGCGGCGCAGCTACTGCGCGGCTGCCGCGTGGGCGGCGGCGCCTTCCGCCTTCGCGTAGTGCACGTTCGTGAGGTGCACGATGCCGTAGAGCGCCACGAGGAGGAGGATCGCGGCGACGATGAGGCCGGTGAAGCCCGCCTTCTTGTCCTCGGGGAGTGGAGCCGACATTGCGGATGTCTCCTGGGAATGTCCGGGATCGAGCGCGTCTCAGGCGACGCGCACCTTCGTCATCACGTCGTTCTGCTGGATGCTCTTCATCACGTCGAGCCCCTGCGTCACCTTGCCGAACACGGTGTGGACGCCGTTCAGGTGCCGCGTGTTGTCCTCGCTGAGCACCATGAAGAACTGGCTTCCGCCGGTGTCCTTGCCGGCGTGCGCCATCGACAGCGCGCCCACCTCGTGCGTGTGCGGGTTCCCCGCCGTCTCGCACTTGATGCGGTAGCCCGGGCCCCCGGTGCCGATGCGGCGGTCCCCCACCGGGAGATCGCGCGACAGTGGATCGCCCCCCTGCACGACGAAGTCGGGGATCACGCGATGGAACTTGACGCCATCGTAGAAGCCGCTGTTCGCGAGCTTCTCGAAGTTGGCCACCGTGCCGGGCGCTTCCTTGTCGTACAGCTCGGCGACGATGGTGCCTTTGTTGGTGTCGAAGGTGGCGGTCTTCATGAGCGGGGTGCGGGACGCGGGACGCGAAAACGGAGTCGACGGATCGAAAGGTAGCCGCATACCGCCGGGGATGCACCCCGCGCACCATCACTCGCGCACGGTCGCCTTCTTCGCGCCGCGCGCTCCACGCCCCTCGTTCCCTGCGTCCCGCGCCCCGCGCCCCGCATCCCGAGTCCCGAGCTCGTACACGATCTCCCACTCCCGCTCCGACACGGGCTGGACGGAGAGGCGGCTTCCTTTCTGGAGCAGCGCCATCCGCTCGAGGCCGGGGACGGAGCGCAGCTCGGTGAGGGTGACCGGGCGCCGGAAGGGCTCCACCGCTTTCAGGTCCACCATGTACCAGGTGGGGTGGTCGGGGTCGCTCTTGGGATCGAAGTGCTGTTCCTTCGGGTCGAACGCGGTGAAGTCGGGGTATCCTTCGCGCGTCACCTCGCACACGCCGACGATGGCGTTCGGGTCGCCGTTCGAGTGATAGAAGAAGACGAGGTCCCCCGTCTTCATCTGGTCGCGCAGCATGTTGCGCGCCTGGTAGTTGCGCACGCCGTCCCAGTGGGTGGTGCGGCGCGGGGCCTTCCAGAGATCGTTCCAGGAGAAGCAATCGGCTTCCGACTTCACGAGCCAGCGGCGGTGCGGGGCGGTCATGGGCGGGCTGAGGGGCACAGGTCGGCGAGTGGGCAGATCGCGCACTTCGGCGTCCGCGCCTCGCATACGCGGCGGCCGTGCTCGATGAGCAGGTGCGAGAGCATCGTCCAGCGGTCGCGCGGCACGAGCCGCACGAGGTCGGCCTCGATCTTCACCGGGTCGTCGTGCGCGGTGAGCCCGAGGCGGTTGGCGAGACGCCCCACGTGCGTGTCCACCACCACGCCCTCGTTCATCCCGAAGGCGTTGCCGAGGATGACGTTCGCCGTCTTGCGCCCCACGCCGGGGAGGGACGTGAGCTCCTCCATGGTGGAGGGGATCGCTCCGCCGTGGCGCTCCACGACGGCGCTCGCCATGCCGAGGAGGCTCTTCGCCTTGTTGCGGAAGAAGCCGGTGCTCTTGATCAGCTCCTCCAGTTCCTCACGGTCGGCGCCGGCGAGGTCGTGCGCGGTGGGATAGCGCGCGAACAGGGCGGGGGTGACCATGTTCACGCGCGCGTCGGTGCACTGTGCGCTGAGGATCGTCGCCACGAGCAGCTCGTAGGCGTTCCGGTGGTCGAGCGCGCAGTGGGCGTCGGGATAGGCCACCGCCAACCGCAGGTAGAGCTCGTCGGCGAGCTCGGGAGTCGCCGCCGCCCGGCGGCGGCGCGGCGGCGCGCTCGTGGCGGCCGCGCCCTTCCTGGCGCTCCGCTTCGCCGCCGGCGTCGCTCGCGCCGGCCGCTTCTTCGGGGAGCGCCCCGGTTCACGCTTCGGCAATCGATTCCCTCCGCCGCCGGGCTCGCGCCGCGACGGCATCCGCGTCCATGGTGTTGAGCACGTCGGCCGGCTCGAGCCATCCCTTCCGCGCGATGCCGACCCCGATCTCCACGTTGTCCAGTCCGCCCGTGGTGTGCGCGTCGGGGCCGATCTCGATCGTGCAGCCGAGGCGCTTCGCCTCTCGGCACCACCGCCAGTCGAGATCGAGCCGGTGCGGGTCCGCGTTCAGCTCCACCGCCACTCCCACCTCGGCCGCCTTCGCCATCACCGCATCCATGTCGATCGCGTACGCCTCGCGCGTGAGGAGGAGCCGCCCGGTGGGATGGCCGAGCACGGTCACGTGCGGATCGTCGAGCGCGCGCAGCACGCGTTCGGTCATGGCGGCGCGCTCCATGGCGAAGCGCGAGTGCACCGACGCGATCACGAAGTCGAAGCGGTCGAGCAGCTCGGGCTCGTAGTCGATGCGCCCATCGGCGAGGATGTCGGCCTCGATCCCCTTGAGCACGCGAAACCCGGGGAGCTCCTCGTTCACCCGGTCGATCTCCTCGTGCTGCGCGAGCACCGCATCGCGCGTCAACCCGCCGGCGTAGAACGCGGACTGCGAGTGGTCGGAGATCCCGAGATAGCTCCACCCGCGCGCCTTCGCCGCCGCCGCCATCTCGCCGATCGTCGCCTTGCCGTCGGAGTAGCGGGAGTGGCAGTGCAGCACGCCGCGGATGTCGAGTGGCGTGATGAGCGCGGGGAGCGCGTGGCGCGCGGCGGCGTCCACCTCGCCGCGCCCCTCGCGCAGCTCGGGCTCGATGTACGGCAGCCCGACCGCGTCGTACAGCGCGGGCTCGTCGGGGATGCGAAGCGCCCGGCCGTCGGCATCGCGCAGCGTGTCCTCCGCGAGCACGAGTCCGCGCGCGGCGGCGCGCTCGCGCACCTCGCGCTCGTGCTCCGCGCTCCCGGTGGCGCGCCAGAGCGCGACCGCGAACTCGTCCGGCGCGGCGCAGTGCAGGTCGAGCAGCGTGCCGTCCACGAAGCGGATGGACACCGAGCGCCCGCCCACGCCCACGGCGTCGCGAACCGCCGGGAGCCGCGCGAAGGATGCGGCCACCTCCACCGGCGCCTCACGGCACGCGGCGACGATGTCGATGTCGCGAATCACCTCGCGCCGCCGCCGGAGCGAGCCCGCGATCTCCGCGCGCTCCACGCCGGGGTGGCGCGCCACCGCCGCGAGCAGCCGCTGTGCCTCCGCGAGCGCGTGCGGATACAACACGTACGCGCTCGTCTCCTTCAGGTAGGCGATCCCCCGCAGGATCTTCTCCGCCGTCTTCTCGCCGAAGCGCGGGAGCGCGGCGAGGCGCCCGTCGCGCGCCGCCTGCTCGAGCTCGTGCACCGTGTCGATGCCGAGCCCCTCGTGAATGGCGTGGATCTTGGAGGTGCCGAGCCCCGGCACGCGGAGCATCTCGAGCAGCCCCTCGGGCGTGTCCTCGCGCAGCTGCTCGAAGTACGAGGACTCCCCCGTGTCCACCAGCTCGGAGATCACGGCGAGCGTGGCGGGGCCCACCCCCGCGAGCTGCGCGAGCGCGCCGGAGCGGACGAGGGCGCGCAGGTCGTCGGTATCGAGCCCCGCCACGGCGCGCGCCGCGTTCCTGTAGGCGGCGCTCTTGAACCGGTTCTCCCCGTGCAGCTCGAGCAGGTCGCCGATCTGCGTGAGGACGTGGGCGACGGTGCGGGGATCCATGCGTGGGAAGATAGGGCGGGGAGCGGCATTGAGGAATCGGGGCGCGCGGGCGCCCCAGCGCTCGGACGCCGGTGCGCGATCCGCCTACGCGGGATCCTTCTCCCCGGCCCCGTTCCGCGACGCCGCGCCGGCGTCCGGCCGCACCAGCACGTGCTCGAGCGTCGTCTCCCCCTCGCGCTCGGAGCCGGGCTCGAGATGCAGGGCGAGCGGGTGGGTGTCGAGATAGTGGAAGGTGCGGAGCACCAGCGCCTCGAGCTCGCTCGTGGTGACGAGCGAGCGCAGCCCGCGCAGCTCCCCGCCGGGGAGGGCGTTCGAGAACGCCGGCGCGTTCTCGCGCCACGGCGCCTGCGCGTGGCGCGGCGCCGTGCGCGGGTCCAGGTCGGTGCGGTACGACACGAGCGAGATCCCCGGCCGATCGCGGCGGAAGCCGAGGATGAGCTGTACGCGCAGGTGTGAGCCGGCGTCCGGCGCCGGCGCCGTGTCGTCCACCACCGCGAAGCATCCGTCCACCGGCTCGAACGCCGCTTCGGCGGACACGCGCGCCCACACGCGCTGGTAGGGGAGCTGGATGTAGCACGCCGGCGGCGCGGCCAGCCGCCAGTCGCCCAGGTCGAGCCGCGGCGCGGTGAGGCGCTCGGCCACCGCGTCGTCGAGCACGTACAGGCGGCGGCCGTACGTCCAGAACTGGTATCCCTGGTACAGCAGCTCGCCGTACTCGTCGAGCGCGTCGGGGGGCGCGTCGTCGGGGACGATGTCCTTGAGCGTGGCCCCGACGTGGCCGAGGAGGAGGAACTGGTCGCGCCGCCGCGCGTCCACGCCGCGCTGCTCCGCCTCCGCGGCGATGGCGGGGAATGCGGTCTGCTCGAGCGGCTCGAGGATGATCTCGTATGGTGTGGTACGCGCGGTCACGTGACGGAGGAGCGGCAGGATTCAGGCCCCGGCGTCGTCGAGCCCGGCCGCATCGCGCATGCGGCGCACGAGCTCGTGGAGCTGGCGCTCGGTGAGGTCGATCTCCTGCGCCGCTCCCTCGAGGTCGAGCATCCCCGTGCGCATCGCGATCGCCACCTGGTTGAGGTAGCGCACCTTGCCCAGCAGCTCCACGGTGACCGCCCGGAGCGCCAGGTAGCGCCGGCGGTCGGCGGGCGTGTCGTCGTCGAGCGCGAACGCCCGCGGTGAGCCGGCTCGGTTGGGCATCGGGGGCATCTCCTCCATGAAAGTGGATGCGGCGTCAGGACCGCGCGAGCGGAGCGGTCTCGTCGAGGAAGCGCTCGATCGCCGGGAAGAGCGCCTCGGGCGCCTCGACGTACGGCACGTGCCCGCTGTCGTCGAGCACCACCAGCCGCGCATCGGGGAGCGCGCGCGCCGCGGCCTCCGAGGAGGCGAGCGGGATGGGATCCTCGCGTCCGTGCAGCACGAGCGCCGGGCAGCGCACGCGCGCGAGGCGCGGCAGGAGATCGAACCGCCCCAGGCTCTCCCACACCGACTGCTGCACGCGTCCCATTACGCGGAACGGGGTGAGATCGTGCGCGCGCTCGGGGTGGGCGAAGTAGCCGGCGACGCTCAGCTCGAAGGCGCGCTGGCGGTACGCGTCGACGTCGCGCTCGCGAAGCCCCGATGCGGCGAGCTCCTCGCGGAGCCGCCGCACGACCTCCGTGTTCCCTCGCCGTGCGAGCTCGCGCTCGAACGCATCGCGGAACTCGCGCGTCACGGGCGCGGGGTCGATGAGCACCATGCGCGCGGGCACGGGGGCGCCGGAGGGAAGGGGTGGGTCGCCGGGGTCGAACGCCGCGGCGGCGTAGAGCAGCGCGAGCAGCCCGCCCCACGAGTACCCCACGAGCGAGAGCGGCACGGTGCCCAGCTCGCGCGCCACGAGCGCGAGGTCCTCCACGTGCGTGCGCCACCCGATCGGGGCGCGATCGTCGGTGCGCGACCTCCCGCCCCCCCGCTGGTCGTAGAACACCAGCTCCCACCGCTCGGCGAGCCGGAGCATCTGCGGGAGCAGGTAGTCGTGGTGCGCGCCCGGCCCGCCGTGCAGCACGAGCAGGCGGGGCGCGCCGGCGGGGCCGTACGCGCACCACCAGAGCGGGACCGGCGTGGTGGTGGTGTAGCCTGATTCGCGAGGAGGAGGAATTGGTGGCATGACGAGCGACGCGTCGGTGGCGCGGCGTAATCAAGCCCGCGCGCTCCACGCGTCAACCCCCGGCGGTCAGGCGAAGGCGGCCGCGACGCGGACGGTGCGGACGTGCGCCTCCACGGTGTCCGCGACATCGCGGCCGTAACCCCCGGCGATCACCACCGCCACGGGGATCCCCACTTCCCGGCACCCCTCGAGCACCATCGCGTCGCGCCGCGCGAGCCCATCGAAGGTGAGCGCGAGCCGTCCCAGGCGGTCGCGCTCGTGCGGGTCGGCGCCCGCCAGATACACCACCAGCTCGGGACGTGCCGCGAGGAGCACGCGCGGCAGCGCCTCCGCGAGCAGTCGCAGGTACTCCGCGTTGCCGGTGCCGTCGGCGAGCTCGATGTCGAGCGTGCCGGGGACCTTGTGGAATGGATAGTTCCGCCCGCCGTGCATGCTGAACGTGTACACGCTCGCATCGCCGGCGAAGATCGCGTGCGTGCCGTTTCCCTGGTGCACGTCGAGATCGACCACCGCGGCGCGACGCACGGCGCCATCGCGCTGGAGCGCGCGGATGGCCACCGCCACGTCGTTGAACGCGCAGAAGCCCTCGCCATGGTCGGCGAAGGCGTGATGCGTCCCGCCCGCGAGATTCACCGCCACGCCGTGCTCCAGCGCGGCGCGGCAAGCGGCGATGGTCCCCCCCACCGAGCGGTACGACCGCTCCACCAGCGGCGGCGACCAGGGGAATCCGAGGCGACGCACTTCGGCGGCGTCGAGCTCCCCCGCGGTGAAGCGTTGGACGTACGACGCGGTGTGCGCGAGCAGCAGCTCGTCGCGCGCGGCGCGCTCCGGCTCGCGCAGCCGGTCGGCCGTCAGCACCCTCTCGCGCACCACCCGGTCGCGCAGGAGGGCGTACTTCTCCATCGGGAAGCGATGCCCCGGCGGCAGCGGGATGGCGTACGCGGCGGAGGACCAGGCGAGCAGCACGATGGCCGAGCGCCCCTCAGCTCCCGCGCCGCCCCAGCGTGGCGGTGAACGTGAGGCGCGATCCCGCGCGCTCCACCACCACCCGCACCACATCCCCCGGCTTGTGCGCGCGCAGCGCGTCGGTGTACTGGTAGAGGTCCTTCACGGGGACGCCGCCGAACTCGACCACGATGTCCCCCTTCTTCACGCCGGCCTTGTCCGCCGGGCTCCCCGGCGTCACCCCCGCCAGCCGGACGCCGACCACGTCCGCCGCGCCCATGTCGGGCACCGAGCCGAACCACACCCCCGTCCCCACGCCCCCCGTCAGCGATGGCGGCGGCGCGGTGCGCACGAAGGTGAGATGCGCGGCGCGGTCGCCGAGATCGCGCGCGATGCCCTCGGCCAGATTCACCACGCGCGCCTCGTCCGCCACATCGATCTTCGACGCCACGTCCGTGGCCCGGTGGTAGTCCTCGTGGATGTCGGTGAAGAAGTGGAGCACCGGAATCCCCTTCGCGTAGAAGGAGCTCTGGTCGGAGGGGCCGAAGCCATCGCCGAGGGCGGCGATGTTCAGTCGCGGCGCCACGGTGTTCGCGCTGTCCACGATCGCGCGCAGCTCGGTCGCCGACGACACGCCGTACACGATCAAACGGTCGTCGCGCATCCGGCCGACCATGTCGAAGTTGAGCATCGCCACCACGCGGTCGAGCGGCACCGGCGGATGCTCCACGAAGTACTCGGAGCCGAGCAGGCCGAGCTCCTCGCCGCTGAAGTTCACGAACAGCATCGAGCGGCGCGCGGGGTGGCGCGTGAACAGGCGCGCCAGCTCCATCACGGCGGCCGTACCGGACGCGTTGTCATCGGCACCGGGGCGGATCGCGTCCCCCGCGTCCGGATCGAGCGCGCCGAACGCCGAGCGTCCCAGGTGGTCGTAGTGCGCGCCGATCACCACGTACTCGTCACGGAGCGCCGGATCGGTGCCCGGAACGATCGCCACCACGTTCTGCGCGGGGAGCGCCGCCGGCAGTCCGGCGTGCGCCGCCGCCACCGACGTCGCCTCGAAGCCCTGGAGGTAGAGAGACGAGCAGGCGAACGGCTGCTTCGCGCTGAGCGCGATCGGGGTGCCGGTGCGCGCCTCGATCGAGCGGCGGAGCTGCCCCACGGGGATGCAGCTCGTGTCGGCGATGCCGCGCGGCGCCTCGAGCCGGAGCGCGGCGTAGCGGCGGGCGATGTACGCCGCGGCGCTGTCGTTTCCGGGCGTGCCGGTGAGCCGCCCTTCCAACGAGTCGCTGGCAAGGTGCGTGATGTCGCGCCGTAGCACGGCGGTATCGGCGCCAGTGCGCGGGCTGATCGCGCGCGCCGCGCTCTCGCCGGGCGGCACGGGCACGGCGGACCGGCAAGCGGGGGCGAGGACGATCGCCGCCACCAGAGCGGCACGGTGGAGAATGGCGTTCGGCATGAGACGTCTGGGTGTGGTGATGTCGAGCCCGCTCCTCGTATGTTACGTCGCCGTGCGAATGCCTGCCAGCCGTCCCCTGCCCACGCTCGCGCTCGCGCTCGTTCCCCGCGCGGTGGCGCTGAACCTCGCCCTCGGCGCGATCGCCGCGGCGTTGAAGCTCCCCGTGTACCTCGATTCGGTGGGGACGATTCTCGTCGCCGCGCTCGTGGGCCCGTTGGGGGGCGTGGTGACGGGGATCGTCTCCAACTCCGTGCTGGGATTGCTGGTCAGTCCACAGCTCTTCGCCTTCATACCCGTCACGATCGTGATCGGTGCGCTCGCGGGCGTTGCCGCGCGACTCGGCGCGTTCCGGTCGATCCCCGCCGCCGCCGCGGCCGGGGTGGTGATCGGCGTGGCGGCCGCGCTCACGTCGGTGCCGATCGTGATCGCGCTCTTCGGCGGCGTGACGCCGAGCGGGACGGGGGTGATCACCGTGGCGCTCCGCGCCGTGCTCGGCATCTCGCTCGAGCGTGCGGCGGAGATCGCGAGCCTGTCCACCGACGTGCTCGACAAGCCGCTCTCGTGCGTGCTCGTGGCGCTGGTGATCGCGCGGCTGCCGCGCCACCTCGCCTCGCGACTGCGCACCGCGCCGCCGGTGCGGCCGTGAGCGGCGCGCTCGACCGCTGGAATCCGCTCACGCCGCTCGCGGCGGCGCTGCTGCTCGTGGTGGCGGCGTACACGGGGCCGCAGCCGTGGAGCGCCGTGGCGGCACTCGCGATCGCGCTGGGCGTGGCGACCGGGAGCGGGATGGGGCGCCGCGTGCTCGCGCTCGTGAGCGCGGTGGCGATCCCCACCGTCCTGCTGCTGCTCATCATGAGCGCGACCTCCGGCGACGCGTCCGCCGCGGGGGCGGGGGCGGGGGCGATCGCGATCGGTTCCGCGCGCGTGAGCCGGGCGGCGGTGCTCGACGCGCTCGGGGTGTCGCTGCGACTCGGCGCCGCGGTGGGCGCGCTCGGCTGGATCGTGGCCGGCGTGTCGCCGCGCCGGCTCACGCGCGCGCTCGCCGAGCGCGGGCTCCCGGCGTGGTGCGCCTACGTCCTCGTCGCATCGCTCGAGGCCGTGCCCGAGGCACGGCGGCGCGCGCGCGAGGTGCAGGACGCGCAGCGGTGTCGTGGTCTCTCCACCGGCGGGGGCGTGCCCGGCCGCCTGCGCGCGCTCGCGCGGCTGGCCGGGCCGCTGGCGGTGTCGCTGGTCACGGAGTCGGAGGAGCGCGCGCTGGCGCTCGACGCGCGCGGCTTCGATCCGCGCCGCCGTCGTGGCGCGCTCGCGCCGATCGCCGATCGGCGCGGCGAGCGGCTGGCGCGCGCGGCGCTCTGGCTCGCGCTCGTCGCGCTCCTCGCGTGGCGCATCGCCCGCGCGCTCCGGGGGGCGGCGTGAGCGCGCGCGACCGCGGCGATGTCGCGCTCTCGATGCGCGTGCGGCGCGTGGAGATCGGCGGAGTGACGGCGCTGCGCGACGTGTCGCTCGAGGTGCGGCGCGGGGAGATCGTGGGGATCGCCGGACACGTCGGAGCGGGGAAGACCACGCTGGCGCTCACGGCGGCGGGGCTGCTCGGACGCGCGGTGCCCGGGCGCGTGGATGGGGAGGTGCGCCACCCGCTCGGTGGATCGCCCCCGGCGTCGTTCGTGTTCGCGAACCCATGGACGCAGCTCACGGAGCTCGGCGGCACGGTGGAAGAGGAGGTGGCGGTGGGTCCCGAGAATCAGGGGCTCGCCTCCCACGTGATCCGCGCGCGCGTGGACGCGGCGCTCGCCGCCGCCGATGCCGCACGCCTCGCCCTCAGGGCGCCGCGCACGCTCTCCGGCGGAGAGCTGCAGCGGGTGGCGCTCGCGTCGGCGCTCGCGCTCGATGCACCGCTCATGGTGCTGGACGAGCCCACCGCCCAGCTCGATCCGGAATCGGCGCGCGATCTCGCCGCCTCGCTGCGCGCGCTCGCGACGCGCGGCGCCGCCGTGCTGCTGGTGGAGCAGAACCTGGAGCTCCTCGCCACGCTCGCGTCGCGCGTCGTCGTGCTCGCGGATGGCGCGCCGCTGGCGGAGGGCGCGCCGCGCGCGTTGCTCGAGCGATGGCCCCCGCTCGATCCCCGACTCGGCGCCACCGCCACGGTGGAAGCGCGCGAGCACCCCGCCGCGCCGGCGGCGCGCCAGGCCCATGATCCACTGCTCGAGATCGACGGGCTCGATGCCGGCTACGGCGCGCACGAGGTGCTCCACCAGCTCTCGCTGCGCATCCCACGCGGCACCGCTTGCGCATGGATCGGCCGCAACGGGGCGGGGAAGAGCACGCTCGCGCGCGCCGTGATGGGCCTCGTCCCGGCGCGGCGCGGCACCATCCGCGTGGCGGGGACGCCGCTCGACGGGCTCCCGGTGGAGCGCCGCGCCCGGCACGTGGGGCTGGTGTTCCAGGATCCCGGGCGGCAGCTCTTCTCGCGCACCGTGCTCGAGGAGGCGGCGTTCGGTCCGCGCGCACTCGGGGCGCGCCGCGCCCACGCCGAGGAGGCGGCGCGGGAGGCGCTGGCGGTGGTCGGGCTCTCGATGCTCGAGCGCAGTCACCCCGGCGATCTCGCGCCGCAGCTCCAGCGGCGGCTGTCCATCGCCGCCGCGCTGGCCTCCCGCCCCGCGCTGCTCATGCTCGACGAGCCCACCGCGGGGCAGGATGCGGAGGGGAAGATGTGGATCGCGCGGGCGCTCGGCGTGCAGCGCGCGCGGGGGGCGGCCGCCGTGATCACTCACGATCTCGCCTTCGCGCGCCGCACCTGCGAGCGCGTTGTTACGATCGCCCATGGCCGGGTGTCGAATGATGGAGCAGGGGCGCTGGCGGGATATCTCAAAATGCCCTAATTTCGAGGCGTCAGGCACCAGCCTGTCTAGAAATTCGACAGTCTCCGGCCAATGGATCTCGCACACACATTCGCGCGGCACTTCGCACGCCTCGTCTGGCTCCTGCTCAACGAGGGCGACGCCTTCGAGGCGCAGATCGCGACGCTGCGGTCGGTCGTCGATGCCTCGCGGAATGGGACGGTGACGCTCGGGGCGCGCGACTGGCGGCTGATCGTCGACGGCCAGCCGCTCCCCGAGCAGTTTCCGGAGGCGCAGGATCTCACGGCGCAGCTCATCGGCCATTCGGTGGTCGAGCTCACGGTGGACCGGAGTGCATCTCCGGCCGAGTTGCTGCTCGCGGCGCGGATCCTCGCGACAGAGCCGGTGCCCGGCGATGGCGGGCGCGCCGTGCACGCCCGGCTGCAGGCGCTCGACGCGCGCTCGATCCGCGCCCGGTTGGAGCTTCCGCGCGACGCGAAGGGGACGGCGGCGCCGCCACCACTCGCGGGGATGGTGAGCGATTCCGCGCTCTTCGCTCCCGCGCCCGAGGGGCGCGACGCGGACGGCCGCGCCGTCGTGAAGCCGATCCGCACCGTCAGCGCGGAGTCGGCGGCATCATCGCGCGGTGCACCGCGTGCCGATGGCATCCTGCGCCAGCAGGACTCGGAGCTGATGTTCCAGGCGTTCTCCACCACCACGACGCCCAAGGGCTCGATGGTGAAGCTGTTCGAGCAGCTCGACGCGGCTTCCGCCCCGGCGGCGGCCGCGCGACAGCTCGAGGCGCTCGTGAAGCTCGCCGCCGATTCGGCGGGGCGGGAGCACTTCGACATCGTCGCCGATGTCTTTCACGGGCTCGTGCGCCGGGAGAGCGAGGCGGCCGACCGCACGATCCGGCGACAGTTCGGGATGGCGATCCGCCGGTTGTGCAGTCCGGCGCTGCTCAAGTGCGTGGTCGAGCTGCTCCCGCGCCGCCGCGAGAATCACGAGCAGTACATGGCGATCATCTCGCGGGCCGAGGATGTGGGCGCGGAGGCGCTGGTGGATGCGCTCGTGGCCGCGCCGTCCATCGCCGATCGCCGCGTCTACTACGACGCGCTCCTCACGCTGCGCACGGGCGTGCGCACGCTCATCTACATGCTCGGCGATCACCGCTGGTACGTGGTGCGCAACGCCGCCGACCTGCTCGGCGAGCTGCGGGTGACGGACGCCGAAGCGGAGCTGACGCAGCTGCTGGAGCACCGCGATGACCGCGTGCGCGCCGCCGCCTCCGGCGCGCTCGCGAAGCTCGGCGCCCCCGCCACCGATCCCCCCGCGCTGGAGCACGCGGGGAGCGTGAGCTCTCTCATCCGCGCGCTCGATCGCGAGGAGGATGCGCGGGTGCAGATGGCGATGCTCTCCGCCCTCGGCCAGATGGGGACGCCGGAGGCGGTGGACAAGCTGGCCGAGCTCGCGCGCACCGATAAAGGGCTGCTCGCGCGGAAGCGGCCGACGCCGCTCCGCGTCGCCGCCGTGCACGCGCTCGGCGAGGTGAAGTCCCCCCGGGCGCTCGCCGCGCTTCAGGCGCTGCTGCGGGACAAGGAGAAGACGGTGCGCGGCGCGGCGTCGTGGGTGATCATGGGGAGGAAGAGCTGAGGGTTCTAGGACCTAGTCGCTAGACCACCGTGAAACGCGTGTGGCGTGTGGGAGACTGACGGGCAGAGGAGGGAGGTAGAGCGCGAATAGGGTCGGATGTAGAGAGAGTCCGCCTACACACGAACCCACACGCGCCGTACCTCCCTCCTCTGCCCGTCAGTTCCCCACACGCCACACGCGTTTCATGGTGGTCTAGCGACTAGGTCCTAGGCCCCCCTACCCCCCGGCAACCTCAACGCGAACACACTTCCCTCTCC
>DASTSH010000268.1:0-15177 GCA_035760785.1 Gemmatimonadaceae bacterium
CCTACACGCGCTCTACCCATCTCCTCTGCCCGTCAGTCTCCCACACGCCACACGCGTTCCATGGTGGTCCAGCGACCAGGTCCCAGGGTCTAGAGAGAGCCCCAATTTCGACTATAGCACCCTCGACAGCAACGTCGCCCCTCTCTCCATGATCTTCTCCCCCACCCCTCTCCGCTCGAACTGCTTCGCCTCGATCTCCTTCGAATACCGGAGATCGTCGAGGAAGAGCGAGTCCATCCGCGCGCCCACGTCGGGGTCGAGCACGAGCAGGTTCGACTCGTCGTTGAAGACCATCGACCGGTTGTCGAAGTTCATCGTCCCGATGCTCGACCACACGCCGTCCACGACGAGCGTCTTCGCGTGCATCATCGTGGGCTGGTACTCGTAGATCTTCACCCCCGCGTCGAGCAGATCGGGGTACCGGTCGCGCCCCGCCCAGAGGGTGACCTTCACGTCCGTCTTCTGCCCCGCCGTCAGCACGCGCACGTCCACGCCGCGGCGCGCCGCGCGCTCCAGCAGGTTGCGGAAGTCGTCGTCCGGGACGAAGTACGAGTTCGTGATGTAGAGCGTCTTCCGCGCCCCGGCGATGGACAGCGCGAGATAGCGCTCGGCGGGCGTGCTCCCGATCGTCGGCGCGGAGTGGAAGAGCGCCGCCAGTTGCACCGCGCCCGGCTGGGGGGGCTCGTGGGGGAAGAACAGGTCGCCGGTGAGCAACTGCCCCGTCGCTTCCACCCACCCCGCCGCGAAGGTGGCTTGGAGCTGCGCCACCGCCGGCCCGGTGAAGCGGACGTTCGTGTCGCGCCACTCGTCGGCCGAATGCCCGTCGCCGAACCACTTGTCGTCGATGCCGAAGCCCCCGGTGTAGCCGATGCGTCCGTCCACCACCACCACGCGGATGTGCGACCGGCTCTGCGCCTTGTGCAGCGAGTACCAGTGCACCGGGCGGAAGATCGCCACCTTCACGCCGGCCGCGCGCAGGCTGTCCAGGTAGCCGTCGGTGAGGTTCTGCGACCCGAAGGCGTCGTGCAGGAAGAGCACGCGCACCCCGCGCCGCGCCTGCTCGGAGATGATCGCCTTCAGCGTGTCCGCCATGCGCCCGGGCTTGCAGTAGTACATCTGCAGCGTGATCGACTGGCGCGCCGAGCGCAGGTCGCGCCAGAGGCGGGGATAGGTCTCGTCGCCGTTGGCGAGCACCTCCACCCGGTTGCCCGGATCGAGCGTGATCCCCGTGAACAGCTCCATCGTCCGCTCGAACAGCGAGTCGGCGGCGCCGGGGGGACCGCCGTGGTCGCCGATGGCGCTCACGCGCGACAGCGGGGTGCCGCGCGTGGTGTACTCCACGCCGATGAAGGCGAACACGAAGAGCAGGAGCCAGAGGAGCGCGCGAAGGATTCTCGTGATCACGGACAGGCCACTCTCGGTGTGCGCGTCGTCGCGCCGGTGCGGCGCGATGCGTCGCCCATGCAAGGGTAGCGCCGCGACCGCCAGCGGGCTTGCCCCGCGGCCCCGCATCGCACATGCTGACGGCGAACTCGACGAGGAGATGAGACGTGCAATTCGATGGCGGCGTGGTGGTGATCACCGGAATCGGACGGCGTGGACAGTCGGGGGAGACCATCGCCCGAGCGTTCGCGGAGCGCGGCGCGCGCATCGCGGCGGTGGATCGGTCGACCGAGGAGGCGGAGGAGCGCGCGACGGAGCTGCGCGACGCGGGCTTCGAGGCGCGGGCGTTCGCGGCCGACCTCGCGGATGAGGGGCAGGTGGCCACGCTCGCCGCGCGCGTGCGGGAGACGTACGGCGAGGGGGTGCACGCGCTGGTGCACGTCGCGGGGGGCTTCGCCATGAGCGGCCCCGTGGCCGAGAGCTCGCTCGCGGTCTGGCGGCGGCAGTTCGACATCAACCTCACCACCGCCTATCTCGCCACGCGCGCGTTCCTCCCCGCGCTGCGCGCGACGCGCGGCGCGATCGTCTACTTCGCCTCGGCCGCGGCGCTCCCCGGCGCGCGGGTGGCGGGGATGTCGGCGTACGCCGCGGCGAAGAGCGGCGTGCTCGCGCTCCTGCACGCGGTGGCCGAGGAGGAGCGCGTGCACGGCGTGCGCGCCAACGCCGTGGCGCCCACCGCCATCCGCACCGCCGCGAACGAGGCGTCCATGGGTGCGGGCGCGGCCTACGTGGAGCGCGCGCAGGTGGCCGATGCCGTGCTCTGGCTCTGCTCGAGCGCCGCCGCCGCCATCACCGGGCAGGTGATCCGGCTCGGCTGATGCGCCCGCCATCTGGCCCTTCCCCCGCGGTGCCCCGTAGTTTGTGGGCATGAGCCTCGCGGCGCGCCGGCGATCCGCCACGCGAACGATTCTCCTCGACCGTTCGCTCGAGGCGCTGCCGCTCTTTCGCCTCAGCGATTCGGCCGACGAATCCGCGATCGTGTACGCGCCGCCCACCGGCGGCCGATGGCGCGTGCTGCCCAGCCCGGGCGATCGGCTCCCCGGCACGTTCGACCAGGATGTGTACGTCGAGCTGTGGCGCCGCCATCACGAGGCGGGCGCGCCCGCGGATGGCGTCGTCTCCTTCACGCTGCACGCCTTCCTGCGTTCCATGGGACGGCGCGCCGATGGACGCACCTACGAGCAGCTCCGCTCCGCGCTCGCGAGGCTGCAGCACACCACGCTCGAGTCGCACGGCGTGTACTACGAGGCCGCGTCCGCTGCCCCCGCCGACACGCAGTTCTCCGTGCTGACCGCCGTCGCCATCGAGCGGCGGCGCTACTCGGATCGCGACCAGCTCACGCTCTTTCCCTCGCTCACCGCCTCGGAGCCTGGCGAGGCCGTGGTGACGCTCGCGCCCCTCCCCCGCGCGAACATCGCCGCCGGCCACTTCGTCACCCTGTCCTCGGCGCAGTATCTTGCGCTCTCCTCTCCCGTCGCGCGGCGATTGTACCGGCTGCTCGAGGTCGCGCGCGAGGAGGGGAGCGTGGCCTGGCGCGTGGGACTCGCGCAGCTCGCGGAGCTGCTCCCGCTCGCTCAGCGCTATCCATCGCATCTGCAACGCGTGCTCCAGCCCGCTCACGAGATGCTCGTGGCGGCCGGGCTGTTGCGCGACGCCGCGGTGCGGCAGCACATGCGGGACTGGTACGTGGACTACGTGCTGGCGCCCCGGATCGCGTGATGCGCGCGTGAACCTTGCAGATGCGGCCGTTCAGTCATCGTTCCCTCACCTGGAGAGCACGACATGGCAACCAAGCTCGAGAAGACCTTGAAGCGCGAGATCGAGATCGATGGGCAGGCATACATGGTGACGATCTCGCCCGACGGCGTGAAGCTCACCCAGAAGGGATTCCGTAAGGGGCCGGAGTTGTCGTGGAAGCAGATCCTGGCCTCCGGCGGTGGTGCCACGGGCGAAGAGGAGGAGGGCGGCATGGCATGAGTGCGGCGCCGCACCGGCGGCACCGCGCGGGGCGGGGGAACTTCTCCCCCGCCCCATCGTATCTAGTGAACCCAATGCAGTTCCCCTGACCCGGGTGCTTCCATGTCTCGCCTCCGCACTTCCGCGCTCGTCGGCGCGCTGCTCCTCCCCGTCGTCATCGGCGGCTTCGTGGTCCAGGAGCGTGTCGCGCGTGATGGCGCCCACGTGTTCGACCAGGTGATGGGGCTCATCTCCGAGCGCTTCGTGGATACCGTCGATGCCGGTGCGCTCTACGAGAAGGCCGCACGCGGGTTGGTACAGCAGCTCCAGGATCCGTACTCCGAGCTCTTCTCCCCCACGCAGCTCAAGCGGTTCTCCACCCAGTCCACCGGCCGGTACGGCGGGATCGGGATGCAGATCGAGGCGCAGGAGGGGAACATCGTGGTCGTCCACGTCTTCCCCAACACGCCCGCCGAGGCGGCTGGGATCGTCGAGGGCGATCGCATCATCGGCATCGACACCGCCGCCACGCGCGACTGGACATCGCAGCAGGTCTCCGACCTGCTCGTGGGCACGGTGGGCACGAAGGTGAAGGTCCGGTTCGCCCGCCCGGGCGTCCCGCAGCCGATCGAGCACGAGTTCACGCGCGCCGAGATCCACGTCCCCGCGGTGCCGTACGCGCTCATGCTGCAGAACCGCATCGCGTACGTCCCGCTGCAGGCGTTCAACGAGACCGCCGCGGAGGAGCTGCAGTCGGCGGTGGACCACCTGATGAAGCAGGGCGCGAAGGGGATCATCCTCGACCTGCGGAACAACCCCGGCGGCATCCTCGATCAGGGGCTCGATGCCGCCGACCTGTTCCTCCGCAACGGGCAGGAGATCGCGAGCGTCCGCACGCGACAGGGGCCGCCGCAGGTCTTCACGGCGCACGGCGGCGAGCACCTGCCCGCGGTCCCGCTCATCGTGATGGTGGACGGCTACTCCGCGTCCGCCGCGGAGATCGTGACCGGCGCGCTGCAGGACCACGACCGCGCGCTGGTGGTCGGCACCACCTCGTTCGGGAAGGGGCTCGTCCAGACGGTGTTCCCGCTCGACGGCGGCTGGGCGCTCAAGCTCACCACGGGCAAGTGGTACACGCCGAGCGGCCGCTCCATCCAGAAGGACCGGAAGAAGCTGAACGCCGATGACCTCGTCGCGTCCAGCGAGCTGGAGAATCCGGACTCCACGGAGACGGACACCGTGAAGAAGAACCGTCCGGCGTACAAGAGCGACGCGGGGCGGGTGGTGTACGGCGGCGGCGGGATCACCCCCGACGTGATCGTCCCCGAGGACACGATCACGACGGCGGAACAGGAGTTCGCGAAGGCGATCGCGCCGAAGTACCCGGCGGTGCGCGGCGTGCTCTACGACTACGCGCTCCAGCTCAAGAAGACGGTGGCGCCGGACTTCACCGTGAAGCCGGAGTGGCGCGAGGAGCTGTACCGCCGGCTCGTGGCGGCGAAGATCTCCGTGGACCGCAAGCAGTACGACGCCGCGGCGCCGCTGGTGAACCGCTGGATCGGCTCGCAGGTGGCGCGGCTGGCGTTCGGCGACTCCACGGCGTTCCGCCGCGAGATCCCGGACGACCCGCAGCTCGTGAAGGCGATCCAGCTCCTCCAGCACGGCCAGTCGCAGAAGGATCTCTTCTCCCTGGCCCAGGCGAGCCCGCCGCCGAAGCGCTAGCTTTCCCGCATGCGCCCCTCCTTCATCGCCGCGGCCACCCTCCTGGTGGCCGCGGTCGCCTGTGCGGGTCGGTCACCCGCGCTTCGCGTGGCGCCCGCCTCCGGCGAGCGCCACCTGGCCAACATCCGGCAGCTCACGAACGGCGGCGAGAACGCCGAGGCCTACTTCAGCGCCGACGGCCGCCGCCTGATCTTCCAGTCCACCCGCGACGGCCGGCGCTGCGACCAGCAGTACATCATGGACACCGATGGCTCGCACGTGCACCGGGTGTCCACCGGGACGGGGAAGACCACCTGCGGCTACTTCTTCGCCTACGACCGGAAGATCTTCTTCGCCTCCACGCACGCCGTGGACACCGCCTGCCCCCCGAAGCCCGACCCCGCCAAGGGGTACGTGTGGGGGCTCGATCCGTTCGACATCTACACCGCGAACGCCGACGGCAGCGACCTCCGGCGCCTGACGAGCAACGGCATCTACACCGCCGAGGGGACGCTCTCGCCGGACGGCAGGACGATCGTGTTCACCTCGCTCGTGGGTGGCGACCTCGACATCTACACCATGAACGTGGATGGCACGAACGTCCGCCGGCTCACGACCGCGGTGGGCTACGATGGCGGGCCGTTCTTCTCGCCCGACGGCACGAAGATCGTCTACCGCGCGTACCATCCGACCGATCCGGCGGAGCTCGCCGACTATCGCGCGCTCCTGGCGCAGCGGATCGTCCGCCCGTCGAAGATGGAGATCTGGGTGATGAACGCCGATGGGAGCGGCCAGCACCAGATCACGCACCTGGGCGGCGCCAACTTCGCGCCGTATTTCACCCCCGATGGGCGGCGCATCATCTTCTCGTCCAACTACCGGAACCCGCACAGCGGCAACTTCGACCTCTACCTGGTGGACCTCGACGGCTCGCACCTGGAGCCGGTGACCACGAGTCCCGAGTTCGACGGCTTCCCGCAGTTCTCCCCCGACGGCAGGCTCCTCGTGTGGGCCTCCAACCGCCACGCGGCCTCTCCGCACGAGACGAACATCTTCATCGCCGATTGGCGCCCCTGAGGGCGCGCGGTGGCACTATGTACGCGCGCCCTCGCACTGCGTAACTTGCCGGAAGACTCCTTCGGAGATCACATATGGGTGGCTTGATCCTCCTGGGTATCATCGTGCTGGTCGCGCTGTTCATCGTGACCAGCTCCGTGAAGGTGATCGGACAGGCCGAGGTCATGGTCATCGAGCGGTGGGGGCGGTTCAACCGCATCGCCCGCTCGGGGCTCAACATCCTCATCCCGTGGATGGAGCGCCCGCGCTCGATCGACGTCCGCTACGCGGAGAGTGACCTCAGCGGCGCCAAGCGCCTCGTCTCCGGCTCCACCTCGCGAATCGACCTGCGGGAGCAGGTGCTCAATTTCCCGAGCCAGCCGGTCATCACGAAGGACAACGTCACCATCGACATCGACGCGGTGCTCTACTACCGCATCGCCGACCCGCAGAAGGCGACGTACGCCGTCCAGAACCTGCCGTTCGCGCTCGAGACGCTCACCCGCACCACGCTGCGCAACATCGTCGGCGAGATGGAGCTCGACCAGACGCTCGCCAGCCGCGATCAGATCAACAAGCGGATGCGCGAGATCATAGAGGAGGCGTCGATCGGCTGGGGGGTGGACGTGACGCGCGTGGAGCTCCAGGCGATCGAGCCGCCCCGCGACATCCAGCAGTCGATGGAGCTGCAGATGCGCGCCGAGCGCGAGCGTCGCGCCGCGGTGACCAACGCCGAGGCATCGAAGCGCGCGGCGATCCTCGAGGCCGAGGGGGTGCAGCAGGCGCAGGTGGCGCGCGCGCAGGGCGAGGCGGAGGCGGCGGTGCTCCGCGCGAAAGGCTTGGCGTCGGCCCGGCTCGCGATGGCGGAGGCGGAGGCAGAGGCCATCCAGCGGATCGCCGCGTCGCTCCCGAACGGCGAGGCGGCGATGTACCTGCTCGGCCTCAAGTACTTCGAGGCGCTCCCGACGATCACGCAGGGCAAGGGGAGCACCATCTTCCTCCCGTCCGAGGCGACCGGGATGATGGGGGCGATCGGCGGCCTGAAGGAGCTGCTGATGCGCGCCGGCTCCCCCGTGGGAGGTGAGAGCAGGAGCGCGAGCGGCGCCGCGCGACCGGCGAGCGCCGCGAGCAGCGGTCCGCCGCAAGGGAGCGGGTACCAGACGCCCCCCCAACAGATCACCGCCACCACCGGAACGCCCTTCGTACCGCCGGGAGAGGAGCGCTGAGACGTGCCCAAGATCACGCGCGAACGGGCGGAGCGGATCGCCAGGGCTCACGCGTGCGAGAACTGCGGCGAGTACAGCTACAAGAAGCTGACCGTCAAGCCGGCCTCGAGTGAGCACAGGAAGGAGCTCGACGAAGCCTGGCACGCCGTGAAGGTGTGCGGCGTCTGCGGGATGCAGCAGGAATTGGGGATCGATGAGGAGGGGGAGATTGTCTATGTCGCCTAGCGGCGACGGCTGGGGGCCAGGGGTCAGGGACCGGGGGCCAGGGGGGATGCGGGGAACTGCCACTGCACAGAGGCGGAAGAGCGACGGGGCGCCGGCATGCTGCCGGCGCCCCGTCGCGTTCCTTGTTCGCCGCGCCCCGCGTCCCGCGTCCCCGCAGTTCCCCCCTGGCCCCCAGCCCTTGCCACCGCAACCAGCCAGGCGCAGCTTTGCGCCCCATGCCGACCCTCAACCTCGGGGAGATCCAGTACGGCGAGCGCGTGCAGCACGATCTGCGCGTGGTCGATCGGATAGAGCGGCAGAAGTCGAACGGCGAGCCGTTCGTCATCCTCACGCTCGGCAACACGTCGGGGGAGATCGACACCGAGCCGATCTGGTCCAACCTGCTCGCCGATGGGTGGGTGGACGGCGCCCATCGCGGGGCCGTCGTGCAGACGATCGGTCACGTGGTGCGCTACGAGCGCGCCGGCGCGGTGAAGCGGCAGCTCAAGCTCACCGCGCCGCTTCGCGTGCTGCCGCGCGACGCGCTCCGCGTGGACGAGTTCCTGCCGCGCATCGCGCAGGACACGGCGCGCCTCTGGGATTCACTCGACGAGATGCGGCACGGCATCTCCTCCTCGCGCCTCTGCCGCGTGCTCTCGCTCTTCTTCGACGACGAGCCGTTCCGCCTTCGCTTCGAGCGCGCGCCCGCGTCGATCGGCGGCCACCACAGCGCCATTGGCGGACTGCTCCTGCACGTGACCGAGGTCGCGTACATCGGCCGCCACATGGCTCGGGCGATGCGCGCCAACAGCGACCTCGTGGTCGCCGGCGCGCTCCTCCACGACATCGGCAAGCTCGAGGCGTACGACATCACGTGGGAGGGATTCGTCCGCACCCCCTGCGGCCATCTCGTGGAGCACGTGGTGCTCGGCCTCCTCATGCTGGAGCGGCGGCTTGCCGCGCTCGGTGAGCCCGTCTGCTCCACGGAGCAACTGCTCGAGCTGCAGCACCTCATTCTGTCGCACCACGGCCAGCTCGAGTTCGGGAGCCCCGTCCGCCCGCTCACGCTGGAAGCGGAGATCCTCCACCGCGCCGACGACGCATCCGCCAAGGCGACCGACGTGAGCGATGCGCTCGCCGATCCCGTCGCTTTCCGCGACGACGATCCCTTCCCCGCCGACCGCTCCCGCCTCTGGCGCGTGGACCGGAGAGCGCTGTGGCGGAGGGGCCATTCTTGGGATTAGGGATCGGGGGACGGAGGCCGGGGGGATCTCGAAAACGGCGGGATGAGGGGTAGCAACGGCGAAAGACAGGATGCGGATGGCGACGGAGCGCCGGCAGCATGCCGGCGCTCCGTCGCGTTTCGTGTTCTGCCCTTCCCAGCCCCGGGGTCCGGGGTTCCCCATATCCCCCAGGCCCCCGGCCCCTGGCCCCCAGTCCCTAGTCAGAACGGCCACCACCGCTTCCTCGCGTAGCTCCTCCCGAACACCGCCGTCAGCACCGTGTCCGGCCGGGCGGTCCGGGCGATCGCGTTCAGCCGGGGGGCGAGCGGCAGAGGGCGGGTGAACTGGATGTAGCTCGAGAAGCCGTGGCAGAAGCAGAGTGGGCCGGGACTCGAGAGCCTGCCGAGCCACAGATCGGGAAGAGCCCACGTCAGGGCGTAGAAGAAGCTCATCCGCCGGAGCGGCGGGAGGTCCGCGAGGCGGACGCCGTGCGGCAGCGATCCATGCTTCCCCCACTGCACGTCCGCCAGCACCTGCCCCTTCCCCCGCCACGACGTGTGCAGGATCACTCCGTGCCAGTACGTCCAGAGGTCGGTCGGGGCGCCGGTGGAGTCGTACCCCACCCACATCTCCTCCTCGTCCGTCCCCTTGCTGAAGGGGGACCACCGCCCCGTCACGTCGTGTCGCCAGAGCAGATAGTAGCCGATCACCGGCCGCGTCGGGTTGATCACGGCAACGACGCGGGTGAGTGGGAACGTTTCGTTCGGTTGCAGGTATAACGTAGGCGCCAGTTCACGCGCCAGGACCGCGCCAGGATCGTTCTCCGCCAAGGCCGATGGGACGACCGCTGGTTGCGGCGGAATGCGCACGTGCGGCCCACAGGCGACGAGCGCCGCCCCCGCGAGGAGGGTGGCGAGCAACGTTCCGTTGGTCGACAACGTTGTCAGGATGTGGGTTGACGGGTGTGGTCGTCGAGACACCCGTGCAATATCGGCGCCCTTACCGGCCGAGCGGCGCCGTCGGAACACTTTGGAGGGCTCAATGCGTAAGCCACGACCGGCCACTTACAATCCAGCGCAGGCTCTACAGCTGATCTCGAGTGATCGCAGCGGGGCGCCTCTCAGCTGCCCGTCCTGCTCTGGGGAGATCGTTCGCGATCCCGCTCCCAATCCGCCCCCGCCTCGCTCTCACGTGACGCTGCGCTGTGCCAATTGTGGCCGAATCGCCCGGTACATCGCCGGCGCCGCCTGAGCTCGCCAGCCCCCAGTGCGCCAAGGGCGGGAACCTCCGTGGTGGAGGTTCCCGCCCTTTGCGTTCGGTGCCCTGGTCCAATTTCTGAATATTTTTTATCCGGCATGCATGGAATTTTGCTAGCCGGATGTTTAAATTGTTAACTTCGTCTTAGGATCACGTTGGACAGGGGACGACCAGCAGGTCCACCCTCTCGAGCGGGATCACGCATCACAGTTTCACCCCCCCAGTAGGGGAGAGGAAAGGTAACATGTCTCGCATTACGGGCACCGTGAAGTGGTTCAACGATGCCAAGGGCTACGGCTTCATCTCGCGTGAGGGCGGCCCGGACGTCTTCGTTCACTTCAGCGCGATCCGAGGCAACGGCTTCAAGTCCCTCGCGGAGGGCGATCGCGTCGAGTTCGAGATCGTCCAGGGACAGAAGGGACCCCAGGCCGCCGAAGTCCAGAAGCTCTGATCCCGCTCTCTGACCTCGGCAACAAATGGAAAAAGCTCCGGCATCTGCCGGAGCTTTTTCCATTTCTGCCGCGCCTCCACTCCCGATTCGCCCCTCACCCCACCCGACCACGCATCGGGACTCCGCTCGTCGTGCACGGAGCCGCCACCGCTTCGCTTCCCCCAACCGACACGCGCGGTATCCCATCGTGCTCCACTCCACGGAACGGCACTGCCGTCCGCACGCGTTCGCGCCTCCATGTCATGCGGCGCTCACGCGTCCCATCGTTCCTGCCTAGCGTGCCCGTCCAACCTCTCTGCAACCACTCCAGAGGCGTCGCGCTCGTTCTCGTTCACTCCACCTGACGCTCCGCCCTCGCGGCATTTCTCGGAGGCGCAAACAGCGTACCGGCATCGCGCCGACCCGTGAGCGCTCGCGCGGATTCCCCCTACTCCGCCCCGGCGCGCGCCGGACTGGCGCTGCTCGCGCCGCTTCGCATCGTGCACGCGCCACGCGTGGCGACACGCTGGTGTCCGGCACTCGTCTTGCCCGCTGTCACGTGCGCACGACGTGCGGTCTCTCTCTCGCGCTGGAGGTCGGGACGATGGCGGCGATCTGGAAGGGCGCGATCGCGTTCGGGCTGGTCAACATTCCCGTCGAGCTGCGCAGCGCGGTGCGTGCCGACCACATCGCGTTCCGCCTCCTGCACGCCGAGGACCACTCCCCGGTGCGCTACGAGCGCGTCTGTGCCGCCGATGGCGAGCCGGTGCCGTGGAGCGAGATCGTCAAAGGCTACGAGTACGACAAGGGGAAGTTCGTGGTCATGACGGACGAAGACTTCGCTGCCGCGGCCCTCGGCGCCTCCCGCACCATCGAGATTCTCGACTTCGTCCGCCAGGACGAGATCGACCCGCGCTACTTCGAGACGCCGTACTTTCTCGTGCCCACCCGCGGCGGTGAGAAACCGTACGCCCTCCTCCGCGAGGCGGTGCGGCGGAGCGGCACGGTGGGGATCGGGAAGATCGTGCTGCGCGAGAAGGAGCACCTGGCGGGGATCAAGGTGATCGGCGATGCGCTCGTGCTCGAGATCATGCGCTTCGCCGCCGAGCTCGTGGATGCCGCCACGCTCCAGCTCCCGGACGCCGATGCCGTGCGAGCGCCAGAGCTGCGGATGGCGGAGCAGCTCGTGGCGAGCCTCACCGCCTCGTTCGATCCATCCAAGTACGGCGACGACTACCGCGAGCGCCTCATGCGCGTGATCCGCGCGAAGCTGAAGGGACGGAAGATCCCGCTCCCCGAGGCGACCGCCCCCGCCGAGGAGACGCGGGTGATCGACCTCATGTCGCGACTCCGCCAGAGCCTCGAGCGCCAGAGCGCCGAACGCCCGCGGCGCGCCCGCGGCGCCGTCCGCACCGGCCGCCGCGCCGCCGCCGCGCGCGAGCGGAAGTCGTCCACGCGCCGCGCGCGCAAGCGCTCCGCCTGACGAGTCGCCCTCCCCACTCCCTCCCCCGCCCCATGGCCACGCGCAGACGCTCCTCGTCAGGCGGCAAGCCGCTCGCCGAATACCGGCGCAAGCGCGATTTCGCCGTCACGCGCGAGCCCCGTGGCGGCAGCATGACGCCGCCATCGCCCGAGGCGCCGGTGTTCGTCGTGCAGAAGCACGCCGCGAGCCACCTTCACTTCGACTTCCGCCTCGAGATCGACGGCGTCATGAAGAGCTGGGCGGTGCCGAAGGGGCCGAGCCTCGACCCGGCCGTGAAGCGGCTGGCGATGGAGGTCGAGGATCACCCGATCGAGTACAACACCTTCGAGGGGACGATCCCCGCAGGGGAGTATGGCGGGGGGACGGTCATGCTCTGGGATCGCGGGCGCTACGAGAGCGCGGGCGGTGCCGGTCCGGAGGCGCTCCACGAAGGATGGACGCGCGGCAAGTTGGACATCGTGCTCCACGGCGAACGGTTGCGCGGCGGATGGACGCTGGTGCGCACGCGGCGCGGCGACCGGAAGCCGCAATGGCTCCTCATGAAGCGGAACGACGCGTTCGCGGAACCCGGCTCGGACGTGGCGGTCACCGCCGACACGTCGGTGGCCACCGGGCGAACCATGGACGAGATCGCATCGGACGGGAATCGCGTCTGGCGCTCGAATCGCTCGGCAGCCGACGACGTCCCCACCGCCCCCGCCGCGAAGCGCCCGACGCGACGCCCCGCAGCGCGCGCCGCGCGAAAGGCGGAGCCGCGCGCGCTGCGCACGCTCGAGCCGATGCTCGCCGCCATCGGCTCCGAGGTCCCGGAGGGGGAAGGGTGGACGTTCGAGCCGAAGTACGACGGGATCCGCGTGCTCGCACACGCCACACCGAGCGGCGCGCGGCTCGTGACGCGCAACGGCAGGGACAAGGCGGCGCAGTTCCCCGAGGTCGCCGCCGCGGTGCGCACCCTCGCCGGCAAGGCGGGGCACGAGGTGATCCTCGACGGAGAGATCGTCGCGCTCGATGGCGGCCGTCCGGGGCGCTTCCAGGAGCTCCAGTCGCGCGTGCACCTGAAGGACGAGCGCGCGATCGAGGAGCACGCGTCAGCTCGCCCCGCCGCGCTCGTCGCGTTCGACCTGCTCGCCGAGGAACGCGAGCCGCTGCTGGATCTCCCGTGGTCGGAGCGCCGGCGCCGGCTCGAGTCGCTGCTTCGCCGTCGCACGTCGCCGTCGCTCCATCTGGGCGTGTCCGAGCCGGCGGATGGACGCCTCATGCTCGAGCGCGCGCGGCGCGACGGGTGGGAGGGGATCATCGCCAAGCGCACGGACGCGCGCTACGAGCCGGGGAAGCGCTCCGAGGCGTGGCTCAAGCTCAAGGTGCAGTTTCGCCAGGAGTTCGTGGTCGGCGGCTTCACCGAGCCGAGGAACTCGCGCCAGTTCATCGGCGCCCTCCTGCTCGGCTACTTCGACGGCGACCGGTTCGTGTACGTGGGGCACACGGGCGGCGGCTTCGATCGGGCGGGGCTGGAGGCGATGCACCGTCGCCTGGCGCCGCTCGAGCGGAAGACGTCGCCGTTCGAGGAGACGCCGAAGACCAACGAGCCCGCCCACTGGGTGCGCCCGGAAGTGGTGGTGGAGGTGAAGTTCAACGAGTGGACGGCCGACGGGAAGCTTCGGCAGCCCATCTATCTCGGCACGCGCGACGACAAGGATCCGCGCGAGGTGGGGCGGGAGCCGCGGAGCGCGCAACGCGTCGGCAGAGCGGGGCAGGCGAGGAAGAGGGGGAGGGGAGCGAGCTCCGGAGGGGCGGCACGGGCGAGTGCGGGGACGCGGGCGCGGGGCGCGGCCAGGAAGGTGGTCGGCTCCGGGGGAGGCACGGCCGCACCGATCGTCAGGCAGCTCGACGCGATCGAGCGCTCGGGGGGTGCCGGCACCCTCCGGATCGCGCGGGGCGCGACGCTTCAGGTGACGAGCCTGGACAAGGTGTTCTTTCCCGAGCAGGGGTACACCAAAGGGGACGTGATGCGCTACTACGCGCGCGTCTCCCGGCTCATCCTCCCCGCCATCGCGGACCGCCCACTCGTGCTCAAGCGCACCCCCGACGGCATCGCCGGCGAGACGTTCTTCCAGCAGAAGGCGCCCGCGCACGTCCCCGGTGGGGTGCGCGTGGAGGAGGTGGCGTACGGGGACGGGGAGCGTCAGCGCCGGGTGATCGGCGGCGATCTCGCGACACTCCTCTATCTCGTGCAGCTCGGCTGCATCTCCGTGGATCCGTGGCTCTCGCGCGTGTCGGCGCCCGAGGAGCCGGACTACGCCATCCTCGATCTCGACCCCGGCCCGCGGGCGCCCTTCGATCGCGTGGTGCGGGTGGCCGGATGGGTGCGCGATGAGCTGGCCCGCCTCCGGCTGCGCGCCGCGCTCAAGACCTCCGGATCGCGCGGGCTGCACATCGCGCTCCCGCTCCCCCGGCACACGTCGTACGACACCGCGCTGCTGCTGGCGCAGCTCGTGGCCACCCGGGTCGCCGCCGCGCATCCGGAGGAGGCGACGGTGGAGCGGGCGATCAAGTCGCGCCCGCCGACGGCGGTGTACGTGGACTACCTCCAGAACGCCGCCGGCAAGAGCGTGGCGTCCACCTATTGCGTCCGGGCCAAGCCAGGCGCTACCGTGTCTACGCCGCTCGACTGGCGCGAGCTGAAGCCCGGGCTCGACCCGCGGACGTTCACCATCGAGACCGTTCCGCGCCGGATCGCCACTGTGGGCGATCTGTGGGGTGCGGCGATGCGGCGTCGGAACACGATCGCGGCCGTTCGCGCGGCGGCTGACCTTTAGCGAGCTCGATCGTCAATCCAGGAATACGCATCGCGCCGGCGAGCTTTCGCCCGGGGCGATGTTGGCGTCGGGAATGTCGCGGACGCGCCGCTGATCGGGCGTCCGGGTCCCGCAAACAGTGTGGGCTGGAGACGTGTTGCTCTACAGTCGCGAGCTGCCCGGCGGCGGCATGGTCATGATCGAGGCGCAGGGTGAGGACGACGCCACGTTCCGGGCGCGGATCGCCGTTGAGCGGCGCAGCGATCCGAAGCGCCGGGAGGGGCACGCCCCGCCGGTGATCGCGGAGGCGGAGGCGCCGACGCGCGCCATCGCGTTCCGGGAGCTGTACGAGATCGCGGTGGACAACGTCGCGATCGCGCGGGGGCTGATCCAGTGGCAGGCG
>DASTSH010000269.1:0-8600 GCA_035760785.1 Gemmatimonadaceae bacterium
ACGCGCGCATCGTCGGCCGGGTCGAGAAAGAAGCCGAAGGAGGTGAAGAGGTTCACCAGGGCGTCGAAGCGGCCGGTCCAGCGCGGCGGCAGCCGGCGCATGTCGCCGCGCACGTAGCGCAGCGAGGGCCCGGTCCCCCGCTCCTTCGCCCGCGCGAGCAGGTACGCGGAGTAGTCGAGCCCCGTGACGTCGAACCCGTTCTCGGCGAGCAGGTGCGCGTGGCGCCCCTGCCCGCAGGGGACGTCGAGGATGCGGGCGCCCACGGGGAGCCCGAGGACCTCGATCACGCGGGCCACTTCGGCCCGGTCGCGGACGAGGGAGAAGATGGGATCGTACTCGAGCAGGTACTGCGCGTCGAAGTACGATGCCCACCACTCCTTCGGCGTGGAGGCGCGCCGCGGGCTCAGAAGAACACGGGCTCCCGGTACGCCCCGAACACCTCCTCCATGGCGTGCCGGATCTCGAAGAGCGTGGCGTCGGCGCGCGCGGCGTCGAGGATGAACGGGATGAGGTTCGCGTCGGTGCGCGCGGCGTCGCGCAGCGCGTCGAGCGCACCCTGGCACCGCGCGGCATCGCGCGTGGCGCGGAGCCGCGCCAGGCGCTCGCGCTGCTCGCGCTCCGCATCCTCGCCCACCCGGAGCAGCGGGATGGCGAGCTCCGGCTCGTCGGTGACGAACTCGTTCACCCCGACGACGTACTTCCGGTGCTGCTCGATCTCCCATTGCTGGCGCGCGGCCGACTCGGCGATCCTGCGCTGGAGCCACCCGGTCTCGAGCGCGCGCACCACGCCCCCCGCGCCCTCGATCTCCGCGAACAGCTCCTCGGCCTCGCGCTCCATGCGGTCGGTGAGCGCCTCGACGTAGTACGATCCGCCCAACGGGTCGATCACGTTCGGCACGCCGGTCTCGTACGCCAGTACCTGCTGCGTGCGCAGCGCCACCTGCACCGCCTGCTCCGTGGGGAGCGCGAGCGTCTCGTCCATGGAGTTCGTGTGCAGCGACTGCGTGCCCCCCAGCACCGCGGCCATGGCCTGGTACGCCACGCGCACGATGTTGTTCATCGGCTGTTGCGCCGTGAGCGTGACGCCGGCCGTCTGGGAGTGGAAGCGCATCATCCACGAGCGCGGGTCGCGCGCCCCGTAGCGCTCGCGCATGTGCCGCGCCCAGATGCGGCGCGCGGCGCGCAGCTTCGCGATCTCCTCGAAGAAGTCGTTGTGGATGTCCCAGAAGAACGACAGCCGGGGCGCGAACTCGTCGATGGGGAGCCCGCGCGCCACGCCGCGCTCCACGTACGTGAAGCCGTCGGCGAGCGTGAACGCCAGCTCCTGCACGGCGGTGGCCCCCGCCTCGCGGATGTGGTAGCCGGAGATCGAGATCGTGTTCCACTGCGGCGCGTGCCGCGCGGACCACTCGAAGCCGTCCACGATGAGGCGCAGCGCCGGCTCGATCGGATAGATCCAGGCGTGCTGCGCCATGTACTCCTTCAGGATGTCGTTCTGGATCGTCCCCCGGAGCGCTTCCGAGCGCACGCCCTGCCGCTCGGCGGCGGCGATGAAGAAGCAGTACAGGATGAGCGCCGGCCCGTTGATCGTCATGGAGACCGAGACCCGGTCGAGGGGGATCCCCTCGAACAGCGTCTCCATGTCCGCGACGCTCGAGATCGCGACGCCGCACTTCCCCACCTCTCCCTCGGAGCGCGGGTGGTCGGAGTCGTAGCCCATGAGCGTGGGGAAGTCGAACGCCACGGAGAGCCCGGTCTGCCCGTGCTCGAGCAGGTACTTGTACCGGGCGTTGGTGTCGCGCGCGCTCCCGAAGCCGGCGAACTGGCGCATCGTCCAGAGGCGGCCGCGGTAGCCGGTGGCGTGGATGCCGCGCGTGTACGGATAGGTGCCGGGCACTCCGATGGTGGTCGGATCGGTGCCCGCGGTGTCGAGCGCGGTGAACAGCGGCGGCACCTCGCCCACGGAATTCGTGAAGGCCACATCGCGCAGCGTGCCGGCGGCATAGCGCTCGCGCCACGCCGCCACCTCGGCGCGCAGCCGCTCGAGCTCCGCCTGCTGGTCCCGCACGACATCCGGCAGATCGCGCATCGTCGTCATTCCGTCGTCCTCGTCATCGCGTGTCGCCCGTGATCAGTCCCGCGCCCTGTCGCAGCAACTCCTCGGCCGCCGCGAAGGGAGTGAGCGTCCCGGCCTCCAGCTCCGGGAGCCGTGCATCGAGCCAGGCGTTGGTGGCGGGGGCGCCCCAGAGCCGCTCGCGCACCCGGCGCTCCACCACCTCCACCACTCGCTCGCGCAGCCGCTGTCGGCGCCGCTCGCGCAGGGCGCCGCTGCGCTCAAGATAATCAAAGTGGCGGTCGAAGGCCGCCGCGACGGCCTCCGTGCCCTCGTCCCGGTCGGCGACCGTGGAGAGCACCGGCGGAGTCCAGTGCTCCGCATCGTCCGTGGCCGCGGCCTCGCGTGCGGCACGCGCCGGATTGTTGATGCGGCGCAGCTCCACGCCGTGATGCGCGGGCACGTGGCGGAAGATCTGCCCCATGCGCAGCCCGAGCATGAGCTCCACCTCGTGGCGCAGGCGATCGGCGCCGGGGCGGTCGGCCTTGTTGATCACGAACACGTCCGCGATCTCCATCAGCCCCGCCTTCATCGTCTGGATCGAGTCCCCCGACTCGGGCACGAGCACCACCACCGTGGTGTCCGCGGTGCGCGCGATGTCCAGCTCGCTCTGTCCCACCCCCACCGTCTCGATGAGGATGCGGTCGAATCCGTACGCGTCGAGCACGTCCGCCACCTCGCGCGTGGTGGCGGCCAGCCCGCCGAGGGAGCCGCGCGTGGCCATGGAGCGGATGAAGATCCCGGGATCGAGGGCCACCGCCTCCATCCGGATGCGGTCCCCCAGGAGCGCGCCCCCGGTGAACGGCGAGGTGGGATCCACGGCGACGATGCCCACGGTGAGCCCGGCGCGCCGGTAGTGCGCCGCGAGGCGCGTGGTGAGCGTGCTCTTGCCCGCGCCGGGCGGTCCGGTGAGGCCGATGCGTCGGGCGCGCCCGATGCGGGGGTGAAGGCGCTCGAGGATGCCCTCGAAGCCCTCGCGATGGTTCTCGACGATGCTCACCGCGCGCGCGAGCGCGGCGGGGCGCCGCTCGTCGAACTGGGCGAGGAGGCGGTCGGGCGCGGCGGCGGCCGCGCCGGGCGGAGGCGTCACCGCCATCGCCGGTACCCGCGCAGCGGATTGGACAGGAGGTGCCAGGGAAGAATGAGCACGATCACGAAGAAGAGCAGCGCCGCCGAGAGCATGGCGGCGAGCAGGTAGATGTTGTGGCTGGCGAGGTAGACGATCGCGCCCACCAGCGCCATGACGGCGGCGAAGAGGCCGAGCAGGATGCGCCGCGTCTGCCCGGCGAGAAACTGCTGCATCTCGATGACGTCGCGCGGATGGGCGCGCACGCGCAACTCGTCGCGCCCGGCGCGGCGCAGGATGTCGCGCAGCTCGCGCGCGATCGCGGCCGCCTGTCCCAGCGCGTCCTGCACGCGCTCGCGCGGGTCGCCCTCCAGCGTGGTGGCGAGGAGCTTCCCGCCCATGGCCCGGATGATTGGCGAGGCGAAGTGCACGCTGTTGAACCCCGGATCGTAGCGCACCCCGATCCCTTCGGCGAGCGCCGCGGCACGGCCGAGGTACACGAACTCGCTGGGGAGCATGATCGGCCAGCGGTAGAACGTGGAGAGCACCTCGTTCACGATGCGCTGGACCTGGCGCGGCTTGGCGTCGGGGGTGAAGGCGATGGCCATGAGCGCGCGCGCCGCATCGCGCACGGTGCCGCGATCCACCTCCGGGTCGAGCAGCCCCAGCTCGTAGAAGCCCGCGATCACGCCGTCCACATCCTGCCGCACGGCGGCGAGGATGGTCTGGATGAGGCGCGCGCGCATCTCCTGCTCCACCCGCACCACCATGCCGAAATCGAGCAGCACGAGGGTGCCGTCGGGGGCCACGAGCAGGTTGCCGGGGTGCGGGTCGGCGTGGAAGATCCCGTCCACGAGCATCATCTGCGCGTACACCTCCACCAGCGTCTCGAGCAGGCGCTGGAGGGAGATGTCGCCGGAGGCGATGCGGTCGTGCAGGCGGTCCACCTTCGTCCCCTCCATGTACTGCATCACGAGCACGCGGCGCGACGTGAGGGCGCCCACCACCTCGGGGACGGCCACGCGCGTGTCGCCGGCGAAGTTCGCGCGGATGAGGTCCGCGTTCCTCGCCTCCTCGCGGAAGTCCATCTCCTCCTCGATGCGCTTGGCGAACTCGCGCACGATGGTGGTGATGGCGCGCGTGTGGTGGTTGGGGAAGAGCACGTTCACGAAGAAGAGGATCCGGAACGCGGCGTCGAGGTCGACGGCGACGATCTCCTCCACGCCCGGCCGCAGCACCTTCACCACCACCTCGCGCGAGCCGAGCGCCGCGCGGTGCACCTGGCCGAGCGAGGCGGCGGCGAGCGGCTCGGCGTCGAAGCGGTCGAACAGCTCGTGCACCGGCTTGCCGAGCTCGCGCACGATCACCTCCTCGATGGCGCTCGACGGAAGCGGCGGCACCTGGTCGGTGAGGCGCCCGATCTCGCTGAGATACGGCTCGGGGAGGATGTCGGCGCGCGACGCGAACACCTGGGCGAGCTTGATGAAGGTGGGACCCAGCGATGCGAGCGTGGCGGTGAGCCGCGCGGCACGGCGGCGGTGCGCCGCCTCGGAGAGCTGGCGCGGCCGCCCGATGAACACCCACCGCCGCCGGTCGCGCAGGAAGGCGACGACGAACGGGAAGAGCCGCGAGAAGACGACGAGCGGTCGCACGTCAGCGCGTCGGGCGCAGCTCGACCGGCGCCGCGGCATCGGCGCGCTGCACCAGCACGCGGCGCACCCGCGTCGGATCGGCATCGATGATGGTGAGCTCCAGCCCATCGAGCCGGAATCGCTCCCCGACCGCCGGGATGCGCCCGAGCAGCCGGACGACGGCGCCGGCGAGCGTGGGCGCGCGGTCGTGGAGCGCACCGGGGAGCGTCGCGCCGAAGCGCTCCACCAGATCGTCGAGCGGGGTGGCGCCATCCACCACGGCGGCGCGCGCGGAGCCCGGCTGCTCCGCCGGCGCCGGCTCGTCGTGCTCGTCGCGGATGTCCCCGACCAGCTCCTCGAGCACGTCCTCGAGCGTCACGATCCCCGCCGTGCCGCCGAACTCGTCGAGCACCACGGCCAGGTGGGGCCGCCCGCGCAGCATCTCGAACAGCAGCTCGCTGCACCGCTTCGTGGCCGGCGCGTGCGCCACCTCGCGGATGGGCGGCTGGCGCTCGCCGCGCTCGCGCAGGACGTCGAACACGTGCACCATCCCGATGATCTCGTCGAGCGATCCGCGGTACACCGGCACCCGGCTGTAGCCGGCCTGCGCGATGGCGCGCGCCATCTCCAGCGGCGGGGTGTCGACATCGACGGCGAAGACGTTCGTGCGCGGCGTCATCACGTCGCGGAGCGTCTTCTCGCCGAACTGCACCACGCCGGTGATGATCTCGATCTCTTCCGGCTCGCCGATCCCCTCCAGCTCCCCCTCGCGCAGCAGATCCTCCAGCTCCTCGCGGGCGGAGTCCTGGCGCGCCACGCCCTCGGGCGCCCCGGCGCGGCGCGCGAGCGCTCGCGCGCCGCGCAGCCGCGGGCTGAGCACGAACGCCGCCGCGTGCAGCGGCGGCAGCAGGATGGGGATGAGTCGCGGCGCCCACCGGCGCGCGATGGCGCGAGGGAGCAACTGCCCGAAGAGCAGGAGCGCGAGTGCCAGCGCCACCGTGGCGGCCGCGCGCGACCATGGATCGAGGGTGCCGGCGGCGCCGACGAGCGCGCCCGCCAGCGCCACCAGCAGCGCCACTCCGGCGCCCGCCGCGAGCACGAGCCGCTGGGGGCGCGCCAGATAGGCTTCGGCCGTGGCCGACCCGCTGAGACGCTTCTCCACCCAGTGCCGCAGCCAGATGCGGCTCACGGAGCGCACGGCGGTGGCGGCCGCGGTGAGCCACGCCACGAGTACGAGCGTCAGGAGCAGGGGCAGGACCATCGCGCTCACGACTGCCGCTCCACGGCCGGCTCCAACCGCTCGAAGTACACCCGGTCCACGCGCCGGCGCACCACGCGCTCCACCACCACGCGGTAGCCGTCCAGCGTGAGCTCCTGCCCGGCGCGTGGCACGTGCCCCACCAGCTCGAACACGAGCCCGCCCACCGTGCTCACGTCGTCGCGGTCGAAGCGGTGCCCCAGCAGGTCGGACAGCTCGTCGAGCGTGACGCGCCCCGACACCCAGAAGCGCCGTCCCTCCTCGGACTCGACCTCCGGCTCCTCGCGATCGTGCTCGTCGCGGATGTCGCCGACGATCTCCTCGATGATGTCCTCGATGGTGACGAGGCCCGCCGTGCCGCCGAACTCGTCCACCACGATGGCGATGTGCGAGCGCGTCGCCTTGAAATCGCGGAGCTGCGCGTCGATCGGCTTGCTCTCGGGGATGAACGTCGCCGGCCGCACCAGCGACTCCCAGCCGGCGGCGGGCTCCTCCCCCGCGATCACGGAGAGGAGCAGGTCCTTGGCGAACAGGATCCCCGTGATGTGGTCGAGCGTCTCCTCGTACACCGGCATCCGCGCGTGCTGCGAGCTGCGCACGCGGTCGAGGACCTCCGACCAGGGGGTGCCGGTCTCGATCCCGAGGATGTCGACGCGCGGCACCATCACGTCGCGCACCTCGGTGTCGGCGAGGGAGAAGACGCGGTGGAGGATCGCGCGCTGGGCGCCCGGCATCTCCGCCTCGGCCTGCACCACCTGACGGAACTGCGCGGCGGTGACATCGCGATCCACCTCGCCGGGGGACACCGGCGGGAAGAGCCGGCGGAGCGCGCGGTCCACGGCGGCACCCCCGGCGACGAGCGGACGCACGGTCGCTTCGATCGTCCGCACGGCGCCCCCGAGGGCGGCGAGCGCGCGCCCGTCGAACGCGTCGCCGGCGGCGCGCGGCGCGATCTCCCCGAGCACGGCCACGACGACCGCGATCCCCACGACGAGCAGCAGCGCGATCCCCGCCGGCCGGTGCGGCACGTCGACCGCGATCGCCGCCGAGACGCCGCACACCAGGTGCGCGACGAGGCGGGCGATGCCCAGCGAGCGATGCGTGAGGTCGCGGAAGCCGCCGGTGGGGCCTTCGGCGCCGGGGGCCGACGGAACATCCGCCACCGACAGCAGCGCGCCATCCGCCGCCGCGGCGAGCGCGCCCACGGCGAGCGCGGCGAGCGCCACCACGAGTGCCACGAGATTCACGCGTCCCTCCGCAGCAGCCGCGCGAGCAGGCGCTCCTGACGCCGCCACATGGGCGACGAGGTGCGCGCGTCGCCTTCCGGATGATCGTGCCCCAGCACGTGCAGCGTGCCGTGCACCACCAGTCGCGCCAGCTCCTCGCGCACCCCGACGCCGTGGCGCCGCGCGTTCTCCCGCGCGACGGCGGGCGCGATGTACACGTCGCCCACCACCGGCGCGTGCGCCCCGGCGGGGGCGAAGCCGAAGGAGATCACATCCGTGGGGCCGCGATGCCCGAGATGGCTGGCGTTCATGGCCGCGATGGCGCGGTCGGACACGAACGTGATCGAGAGCAGCGCGTTCCGCACCCCCTCGGCGCGCAGCACGCCGCCGGCCAGCTCCGCCACGCGCGCGCGCGCGAGCGGGATCCGTCCGTCAGCCACCGTCACGTCCACCGTCACGCTCATATCGCGGCGAACTCGGCGCTCACGCCGCCGCTCGATGCGGGATAATCGATGCGGCTGTGATACATCCCGATCAGCACCCGGGCGAACTGCTCCTTGACGATGTCGAGTTGGCGCAGGGTGAGCGGCGCGTCGCGGAGCTGCCCCTGCTCCATCCGCTGCTTCACGATGTGATCGATCACCTCGCGGATGCGCTGCGGCGTGGGCTCCTGCAGCACCCGTACCGACGCCTCCACGCCGTCGGCGAGCATGCACACGGCGGTCTCCGCCGACTGCGGAATGGGGCCGGGATAGCTGAACTCCGCGGGATTGGGGGGCGCAGAGGAGTCGCGCTCCCGCGCCTTCTCCAGGAAGTAGGCGATGGACGCGGTGCCGTGGTGCTCCGGGATGAACGACGCGATCGCGCGGGGGATGTGGTATTCGGCGGCGAGCTCCATCCCCTCGCGCACGTGATTGCGGATGATGGACGCGCTCGTCCCCGGCTTCAGCTTGTCGTGCGGATTGCGTCCCTTCGGCTGGTTCTCCACGAAGTACTGCGGCCGCGCGATCTTCCCGATGTCGTGATAGTAGGCGCCGACGCGCGCCAGCAGCGGATTCGCGCCGATCGCACGCGCCGCGGCTTCGGCGAGGTTGGCGATGGCGATGGTATGCGCGTAGGTCCCGGGCGCCTCCATACTCATGCGCTGCATGAGGGGCCGATTGAGATCCGACCACTCGAGCAGCGTGAGATCGGTCTCGATCCCGGTGAACGCTTCGGCCATCGGCAGCAAGAGGACGGCGAGCAGCACGCACGCCAGCGCGTTCAGCACCCCCCACGCCGCGCTCCAGAGGATCGCCAGCGGCTC
>DASTSH010000270.1:0-9322 GCA_035760785.1 Gemmatimonadaceae bacterium
CGCCCCGCGCTCACATCCCGGCTCGGGCTCGCTCACGACGGTGGGATGGTGAGCGTCACCTGGTCCCCAGGCGTCACCGTGATCTCATCGCTCACCGGCGTGCGGTTCCCGCCCACCGGATCGGCGAGGAAGCGCAGCGGCGTGTTCCCCCGCACGAGGTAGCTCGGAATCGTGAACATGGTGGTCTGGTTCCCCGTCGCCATGCCGAGCCGGATCCGCTGCCCGCCGGCGATGATGAAGATGTCCATGTCCGCGAACCCCTGGTTCTCCACCTTCAACGTGGTCTTCTCGGACCGCGTCGCCTCCTCCGTCCCCGGCGCGGCGGCGTTGTGCCTGCACGCGACGGCCCCCACCCCCAGCAGTGCCGCAAAGAGAATCCGGACCGCGATACGCACCGCCCCCTCCCTGTGTGAGTTGCGCCCGACGTCATCGGAAATCGCCCGAGCCCCGCGGCGCCGCCATCGGCGCCGCTCGTCGATGCCTGTTGATACCCCTCACCAGCTCGCCGGATTCGGCGCCCCTTCCTCCCCCTCACGCAGGGGCGCGGCGAGCCCGCCGCCGTGCGTGCCGTCGGGACGATCGAACTCGCGAGACTCCCCGCGCCGGTCCCGTGTCTGCTCCCGCTCGGTGGACGCGTACTCCGTGCCCGCGAAGCTGCGGCCGTGCATCACGTCCTCCCCGTCGCGTGCGCCGCTGCGCCGCGGCTGAGTCGTGCGCCGCTTCGCCGAACTGCCTTTCGCCGAGCTTCCTTTCGCCGAGCTGCGTTTCGTGCGGCTTCGTTCCTGCTTTCGTCCCTTGGCCATGGCTCCTCCATGCGTTCGGACCGTGCGCCCCCGACCGTGATCCTCACGCCGGGGTGCCGTGCCCAAGGGGGCAACATGCGCACCGTGCGGCGGCATCGACGCCGAGATCGGCGCTCCACCTGTCGCCGTGCCGCGCGCCTCACCGAAACCCCTCGGCGACACCGCGCGTAGGGCTCGTGTACCTGCTTCGCTTGCGGCGCGGAGGCTCGCGGCTGGCAAGCACAGGAGGCGCTCCTCATGGATCGGCGCTCCAGGATCTGGCTGGTGCTGGCCGTGCTCTTCACTCTGATCAATGCGGCAGGCGCGGTGTTCGCCGCTGCGCGGAGGGAAGTGCTCCACACCAGCGTGCACGTCGCGCTGACGGCCCTCGGCGTCTGGCTCGTGTGGCTGCTCGCTCCGGGGCACGGCGTACGCCGCCTCTGGCGCAGGAAGCCCGTCATGCCCGGTGAGCTCTCCGACCGCCTGACGAACCTCGAGCAGGCGGTCGACGCCGTCGCGATCGAGATCGAGCGGATCGGCGAGGGGCAGAGATTCATCGCGCGCTCGTTCACCGAGCACGCCCCGCCACGAGCAGCGGGTGGCGATGCCGGAGCGCCCGTCGCCCGAGAGGCACGGGACGGCGGGCTGCCCCCCCGCGCCGACTCGCCCGACGCCCGGGGAGGCCGCTAGGCGCGAGGGCCGGCCGTCGCGGGCGCGCGTGTCACGTCCCGCCGTACCACTCGTAGCCCTGGTCGGACCAGTAGCCGCCGTTGCGCTCCGGGAGGAAGGCGATTCGCGTGAGGTACTTCGTGCACTTGTAGCCGAGCTTCACCGGGGAGTGCAGCCGCGCGGGCGCGCCGTGGCCGGCACCGAGCCAGTGGCCGTCCATGCCGTAGGCGACGAGCGTCTGGGGGTGCATCGCGCTGTCGATGTCCCAGCTCTCGTGATAGCCGTCGTCGAACGACTGGAAGTCGACGTACCCGGCGCCGGGCTGCACGCCGGCGGCGCGCGCCAGCTCGCTCACCCGCACCCCCGTCCACTCCGCCACCGCCGTCCACCCCTCCACGCAGTAGTGGTTCACGCGCTGGGTGATCGAGCGCATCCCCGCGAGCTCGGCGAGGGTGAGGCGCAACGGCTGCCTGACGAGTCCCGTGACCTCGAGCGTCCACCGTCCGCGCGCGCGCTCGTCCCACACCGGCACGGAGCGGGAGACGAAGTAGCGGGGGAAGGCGGCCCCCGCGTCGCGCGCGCCGCCCGCCGCACGGTCCATCGCGGTGTGGCGGAAGAGTAGTCCGCGCTCCACCTTCTCGTTCGCGTGCTCGGCGGCGCGCAGCAGCCCCTGCGCCGCCTGCGGCCCATCGGAGTCGCACGCCGCCAGATAGGCGGCCGACACCGACAGGCCACTCAGCGTGAGAAATCGGCGACGGTTCATGTGGGGTGGACCTCGGTGGCCGCGGCATCGTGCCGCGGCGGGCGCAGGTGGTAGAACGGGCGCGCGTTGCGCGCCTCGGGGGAGGTGGACTCGTCATAGCCGCCCGTGATGATCGACCGGAGCGAGTACGGATCCACCGCGAACACCATGAACACGTGCCCCACCGCGAGCGCGACGAGGGCGAGCATCACCAGGAAGTGCCAGTAGCGCGCCCATACGAAGCCGCCGAGCAGGTGCGTGAGCGGCGCGAGCTGCACCGGCTTCCAGATCGCCAGCCCGGTGAGCACGGCGAGCGCGCTCAGCACGGGCAGGGAGAAATACGCGAGCTTCTGGAGGGCGTTGTGCTTCCCCTGGTGCGGGTGGTCCCGGCGCACGGCGAGGTAGAACTTGACCATCTCCCACGCGTCACGCGCGTCGCCACGACGCGGGACGAGGTCGCGCCACTCGCCGTGCAGGAAAACGAAGCCGAGATAGACCAGCCCGTTCACGACGAGCAGCCACATCGCCGCGAAGTGCCAGTGGCGGGCGCCGGCGAGCCAGCCGCCGAACGTGAGCCACGCGGGAGCGGGGTGGTGCGCGAGCGGCCAGCAGCAGAAGCTCTCGCCGCGGCGCGCGAACGCGGGATACGCGTTGAAGATCCGCAGCCCGCTCCCCACCATGATGGCGAACGCGACGACGTTCACCCAGTGGGTGAGCCGGACCACCCAATGGTTTCGCTTCATGCGGCGGCCCTGGGTGAGAGTGATCGGCGCCCCCGGAGATGGGGGCGTGATTCGATGGAAACTACGCGGCGGGGGAAATGGTGCCCAGGGGCTCTAGGACCTGGTGGCTGGACCACCGAACGACGCGTGTCGCGTGTGGGGAACTGACGGAAAGAGGAGCTAGGTAGAGCGCGTGTTGGGCCGGATGTAGGTGGACTCTCTCTACATCCCGCCCTACAGGCGCTCTACCCACCCCCTCTCGCCTACGACCGCCCTCTACACGCCACACGCGTTGTCTGGTGGTCCAGCCACCAGGTCCTGTCTCCTCCGAGGTTCACCGGTCCTTGCCGATCCTCGTCGGCCCCCACGCCGGCGCATCGCTCGCGGGGAAGGACTCCTGGGACGCTTCATCCACGATGGCGTTGGTCGCGACGGTGGCGAGGACGTCGAGCAGCTTCGCGCAGAAGTCGCGGATGTCATCCGCCGAGCGCGCGGTCAGCAGGTGCTGGTCCACGGCGGTGCTTCGCTCGGACAGGGTGCCGCCCGCGGCGCGGAGCTCGTCGCGCAGCTCCGACGGGGCAGCGAGGGTGCGTCCGCGAACCACGCCCGCCGCCACGAGCAGGCTCACCCCCTCCGCGATCGCTGCGACCGGCCGATCGAGCTCCATCACCTCGCGCACGAGCCGCACGGCATCGGCGTGCGCGCTCAACGTGCGGATCGCCTCCGCGCCGCCGGGGATCACCAGCGCCCCGAGCTCCTCCACTCGCGCCTGCGCGAGCTGGAGGTCCACGGGGACCGCATCGCCTGGCTCGCCATCCTGGCGCGTTCGCAACGGTCGCGCGTCGGGCGCCAGCACCCGCACCGTGGCGCCGGTGCGCCGCGCCGCATCGAGAGGGGCCTCGAGCTCCAATTGCTCCACGCCGTCGGCGGCGAGGATCGCCACCGACATTCCTTCGAGTGGCAACGTCATGTCCGCGCTCCTCACGCGTGTCGGTCGGTTTCGTCGTTCGGCGACGGGCCGTGCTTCCGTTCGTCGTGCTTGCGGCGCAGCTCGGCTGCGGCCGGGTTCTCCCCGTGCTTCGGGATCTTTGCCTCACGCGGATGTGGCTTCCCGGTCTCGGCGAGCTGCTCCTTGTCCTGCTCGCGGATCTTCTCATCCGCGTCGCGTGTCTTGTAGTCGGTCGCCCCCGCTTCGCCGGGGTCGATCTCGTATTGATCCGGTCGTTTTCCGCCCATGTGCACCTCGGGATCGTGTCCGTTCCCACTCGTGCGTCACGAAGCGTGCCGCCAAGCGCGGCCGGCGAGGCGATCGTGCCGCAGTCCGCCGAACGTCGTCCGGCCCGATCGTTGCACCCCGCGCCACTCCGACGACCGAGGACATCGAGGCACGGGAGCAGCTCGCTCCCGCATGGAGGACGCATGGCGGAGAAGAAGAAGTTGCGCGCCTCCCCGGCGGTGAAGGAGACGTCGCGGGGAGGAGGTCGAGGGACGGCACAGGGACGCGAGGGAGACACGCGCGCCGAGACCCGCGCCGTCCCGAAGAAGGCGCAGCGACACGCGGACGAGAAGCACGAGCAGCAGCAGCAGAAGCAGCAGAAGCAGCCCCAGGGACAGTCGGGCACGAAGGCGCAGCAGCCCGCGGCGATGAAGGAGCCGGCGCCACCGTATCCGCAGCAGCACCAGGCGCACCCCGGGATCGAAGCGGAGATCGAGCCGCGCCCGCGCTACGAGGCGCCCGCCTACAGGGCGGCCGGGAAGCTCGAGGGGAAGACCGCGCTCATCACCGGCGCGGATTCCGGCATCGGTCGCGCCGTCGCCGTGCTCTACGCGCGCGAGGGGGCGGACGTCGGGATCGTGTACCTCCCGCAGGAGGAGGAGGACGCGCGCGAGACGCAGCGCGCGGTGGAGCAGGAGGGGCGACGGGCACTCCTCATCCCGGGTGACGTCACCGACCCGGAGTTCTGCGAGAACTCGGTGGAGCGCGTGCTCCAGGAGTTCGGCAAGCTGGACATCCTCGTGAACAACGCCGGGTTCCAGCAGCACCAGGAAAGCATCGAGGACATCTCGTACGACCAGTGGGATCTCACCTTCCGCACGAACATCTTCGGCTACTTCTACATGTCGAAGGCGGCCGTGCCGCACCTGAAGCGCGGAAGCGCGATCGTGAACACCGGCTCGGTCACCGGCATCGAGGGCTCCAAGGGGCTCCTCGACTACTCGGCGACCAAGGGCGCCATCCACGCGTTCACGAAGTCGCTCGCGCAGATGCTGGTCGACAAGGGGATCCGCGTGAACTGCGTGGCGCCCGGCCCGGTGTGGACCCCGCTGAACGTGGTTGACAAGCCGCCGGAGAAGGCGTCGAAGCACGGTGCCACGACCCCGATGCACCGCCCCGCGCAGCCGGAGGAGATCGCCCCCGCCTACGTGTTCTTCGCCTCGGAGCCGGACTCCAGCTACGTGACGGGGGATGTGCTTCCGCTGCTCGGCGGGGAGACGGTCTAGGGGCTGGGGGTCAGGGGCCGGGGGTCAGGGGGATTCAGGGAGAGGCGGGGTGAGGGGGGAGTAACGGCGAAAGACGAGACGCGGAAGTGCGACGGGGCGCCGGCAGCAAGCCGGCGCCCCGTCGCGTTCCTCTCCCGAGTCCCGATTCCCGAGTCCCCCCCGGCCCCCAGCCCCCGCCCCCCAACCCCTATATTGTCCCATGCGCCCCGGCCCGCTTGCCGACCTCACCGTCCTCTTCGCGCTCAGCGTCGTCGTCGTCGTCGCGTTCCACCGGCTGCGCCTCCCGCCGATCGTCGGCTTCCTCTTCACCGGCGTCCTCGCCGGACCGTACGGGTTCGGGCTCATCCGCAACGTGGCGGACGTGCGCGCGCTCGCGGATGTCGGTGTCATCCTCCTCCTCTTCACCATCGGCCTCGAGTTCTCGCTGCACCAACTGGTGCGGCTGCGCGCCTTCCTCTTCGCGGGGGGCGCGCTGCAGGTGGGAATCACGCTCGCGGCAATGACGGTGGTGGGCATCGCGTTCGGCCTGTCCTGGCGCGTCGCCGCGTTCGTCGGGATGCTGGTCGCGCTGAGCAGCACGGCGATCGTGCTCCGCCTGCTCGCCGATCGCGGGGAGATCGACAGTCCCCACGGGCAGGCGGCGCTCGGCATCCTCATCTTCCAGGATCTGTGTGTGGTGCCGATGGTGCTGCTCACGCCGATGCTCGGCGGGCACGGAGGGGGCGCGGCGGCGCTCGGTCGCCAGCTCCTCGTCGCCGCGCTGTTCCTGGCCGGCGCGCTCGCGGCCTCGCGTCTCCTCGTGCCGCGCCTGCTGCATCTCGTGGTCGGCACGCGCAGGCGCGAGGTGTTCGTCCTCACGATCGTCCTCCTCTGCCTCGGGGCGGCGTGGGCGTCCGCGGCGGTGGGGCTCTCCCTCGCTCTCGGCGCCTTCATCGCCGGGCTGATCGTGTCGAGCTCCGAGTACAGCCATCAGGCGCTCGGCGAGGTGCTCCCGCTGCGGGAGGTGTTCAACAGCATCTTCTTCATCTCGATCGGGATGCTGTTCGACGTGCGCACCGTGGCGGCGTCGCCGCTGGTCGTGGCCGCCGCGATCGCCGGCGTGGTGGTGGCGAAGGCGATCGTGACCACCGGCGTCACGTTCGCGCTCGGGCAGTCGCTGCGCATCGCGCTCGTGACCGGCCTCGCCCTCGCGCAGATCGGGGAGTTCTCCTTCGTGCTGTCGAAGGTGGGAAGCGACGCGGGGCTCCTCTCCGTCCGGCTCGATCAGCTCTTCCTCGCCGTGGCGGTGGGAACGATGGCGCTCACGCCGGGGCTCCTCGCGCTCGCCCCCCGGCTGGCCACGCGCGCGGAGCGGCGCGTCCCCGGGCGCTGGGTGGCGCGCCGCTACGGTCTCGATCTGGCGGGCGGCGCCGCGCCCGTGCTCGCCGACCACGTGATCATCGTCGGCTTCGGCTTCAACGGACGGAACCTGGCGCGCGTGCTGCGACGCGTCGGCATCCCGTACACGGTGATCGAGATGAACCCCGAGGTGGTGCACGCCGAGCGTCCGCGCGGCGTGCCCGTGATCTACGGCGATGCCACCCGGCCGGAGGTGCTCCGGCACGCCGGGATCGAACGGGCTCGCGTGATGGTGATCGCCATCTCCGATGCCGCGGCCACGCGCAGCACCGTGGCCGCCGCACGACGGCTCGCCCCGCACCTGCACATCGTCGTCCGCACGCGCTACATCCAGGAGACGCGCCCGCTCCTCGCCCTCGGCACGGAGGAGGTGGTCCCGGAGGAGTTCGAGACGGCCATCGAGATCTTCTCCCGCGTGCTGCGCCGCTACCGCGTGCCGGCCGACGTGGTGGAGCGCGAGGTCGTCGAGCTGCGGCGCGGCGACCACGAGATGCCCAGGTCGATGCCGGAGCCGAGCTCCCGGAGAGCCACACCATGATCGAGATCATCCGCGGCGACATCACGACCCTTCCCGTGGACGCCATCGTGAACGCGGCGAACAGCGCGCTGCGCGGCGGGGGCGGCGTGGACGGCGCCATCCATCGCGCGGCCGGCCCCGGGCTGCTGCGGGAGCTGATGCGCTACCCGGGGGTGGAGACCGGCGGCGCGGTGATGACCGGCGCGCACGATCTGCCCGCGCGCTTCGTGATCCACGCCGTCGGCCCGGTGTGGCGCGGCGGCGCCGATGGGGAGCCGGCGCTTCTCGAGCGCGCCTACCGCAGCGCCTTCGCGCTCGCCCTGGCGGAGGGGACGGTCCGCACGATCGCCTTCCCGGCGATCTCCACCGGCGTGTACGCCTACCCGCGCGAGGAAGCCGCGCGCATCGCCATCGGGGTGATGCTCGAGCACGAGCCGCGCTTCGAGCGCATCGTGGCCGCGCTGTTCGACGAGCGGAGCGAGCGCACGTACCGGGACACGCTCGACGCGCTGCGCGCCGGGAGGTGAGCGCGCGGCGCGGGGAGCTCGCTCAGCGGTTCTCCTCCGCGAGGGGCGAGAGCGCCATGGCGTAGGGCTCCCGTCCCACCAGGATGTAGCCCGACACCTTCCGCTTCCGCAGATCCACCACGCTCACGATGTCCGCGCCGGCGTTGGCCACGAACGCGGTGCGCCCGTCGGCGCTCACCGCGATCCCCACCGGCGCGGTCTGGTCGAGCCACCCCTCGGCGCGAGCGCTCCCGATCAGCGCGGCGCGATCCACGCGCAGCCTCATCGTCGCCACCTCGCGCCGCCCTCGCACGTCGAAGATCCGGAGCTCGCTCGAGCGCGCGTTCGTCACCAGCGCATCGTGCCCGTCGGGCGTGATGCGCACGCGCACGGGGAAGCGCGGCGATGCCAGGGAGGCGAGCGTGTCGAGCGTAGCGGCGTCGAGCACCGTCACGCGGTCGGCGCCGCGGCTCGTCACCCACAGCTCGCGACCATCGGGGGTGACGTCGAGCCCCTCCGGCTCCGCGGGAAGGGGAACCGTCTTCACCACGCGCATCGCGGGCACGTCGATCGCCGTGAGGCTTCCCGATCCCAGGTTGGTGACGTACGCGCGCCGCCCGTCCGGGGAACGGACCACCATGTGGGAGATCCCCTCCCCCGTCCGCGCGCTCCCCACCACGGCCTGGCGCTCGACATCCACCAGCAGCAGCGAGCTGTCCATCTCGCTCGTGACGAGCGCGCGCTTCCCATCGGGGAGCCACACGATGCCGTGCGGCCGACGGTGCCCACCGAGCGAGATGGTGGCGCGGGCGCCGCGTGCCGCGAGGTCGACGAGGGTGAGCGTGTTCCCCGGCGCGGTCGGTCCACCGTAGTTGCTCACCAGCGCGAGCCGCCCGTCGGGAGAGACCGCCAGCTCGTTCGGCCCGAATCCGGTGGGGATGGTGGCATACACGTCCCGGTCGCGCACCCCGACGAGCGACACGGTCGCATCCGCGCGGTTGGCGACGACGAGCGTCCCCTGCGCGCGCAGGGGAGCCGGGGCCAGTGTCGTGGCGACGAGGAGCGACAGCGCGACGAGGCGGGGGAGTGAAGGCATGGGAGCACAGTACGGCGAAGGGGTGATAGGGGCTAGAGGGTGGTAGGACGTGGTGGCTAGACCACCAAAGGACGCGTGTGGCGTGTGGGGAACTGACGGGAAGAGGAGCGAGGTAGAGCGCGTGTAGGGCGGGTTGTCGAGAGAGTTCGCCTGCCGCCGAGCCTACACGCGCTCTACCTACTTCCTCTCGCCTACGACCGCCGTCTACACGCCACACGCGTTTCATGGTGGTCCAGCGACCAGGCCCGATTATTTTCCTACCATGGCGTTCATCTCCTTGCACGGCCACCATTCCCTCCGCACCCGACTGCGCGATGCGGTGGCGCGCGGGGCGCTCCCGGGGAGCCTCCTGCTGCATGGGCCGCGTGGCGTCGGGAAGCAGCGGCTG
>DASTSH010000271.1:0-10760 GCA_035760785.1 Gemmatimonadaceae bacterium
CCCCCCCGAGATGAACCCTCCCTGCTCCTAGAGAGCACTGAAGGGCCGGAGAAGACCACTCCGTCGATAGGCCGCCCGTGGACGTGGGGCAACCCACTCCGAGCGCAGCGGTCCTAATCGCCCGTGCGGCTTGACTACTCCTCTGGAAGTCACCGCAGGCAGAGCAACGCTTGACGCGCACCTCGCGTGCGCGCACACACCACTCTACTCGTTCCTTCGCTTTTCGTCTCGCTCCCGGACCACGGCGGCCTCGCGCCGCCGATGGTGCCGAAGCAGGACGAGCTCCACCCGGGGTCTCCCCGGGCTTTTGAAAATCGCTGGCGACTAGAGCGTAGGGGCCACACCCGTTCCCATCCCGAACACGGTCGTTAAGCCCTACAGCGCCGATGGTACTCCGCCCGAGAGGGCGCGGGAGAGTAGGCCGTCGCCGGCACCCCTTCGATCCGCCCCCGTGTGGCTCCATGCCATGCGGGGGCGGTTCGCTTTTGTGTGCTGGCGAGGTCGTATCGTTTTGGCGGGCCGGCGGCGCTGGCCAATCCACCGGCTGCCCGCAAGGTGAGTGACGACGGCAGCGCGAAGGGGCGAGTCCCGAGTCCCGAGTCCCGCGCCCTCCCGGCGCTGCTCTTGCGTCCCTCCCCGCCATGCCGCCCAGACGCTCCACCCTCATCGTCACCGCCATCGCCCTGCTCCTCGTCTCCAGACGACGGCGCGAGCGACGGCTCACCGAGCGCGTCGCCGCCGCGGCGCTCGAGACGTTGCTGAACGCCATCGACGCCAACGACCACGACACCGGCGCCCACGTCCGGCGCGTCGCTGCGTATGCCCTCGTGCTCGCGCGCGCCGCCGGCCTCTCCCCCCGCGAATGCCACGGCATCGAGCGCGTCGCCCTCTTCCACGACATCGGAAAGATCCACGCGGCGCTCTTCGACATCGTCCACGAGGACGTGCACGTCTCCGCGCACGAGCGGGCGCTCATCGCCTCGCACCCCCAGCGCGGCGCCGATGTCTTGCACCCGCTCGCCACCTTCTATCCGGATCTCGAAGAGGGTGTGCTCTCGCACCACGAGCGATGGGACGGCAGCGGCTACCCGCGCGGGCTCCGCAGCGAGGAGATCCCGCTCGCCGCGCGCATCGTCTCCATCGCCGACACCTTCGACGCCGTCACCCACGGCCGGCGATACCAACGCGAGCGGAGCTTCGACACGGCGCGGCACACGATCCTGGAGGGGCGGGGGACGCAGTTCGATCCCGCGCTGGTCGACCTCTTTCTCGCGCCGGAGACGTTCGAGCGCATCGAGCGGGAGCATCGTCTCGCGCACGCGCCGCGCAGACGCCGCGTTCGCCCTCCGCTCCCGGCGCGCGACGTCCCGGACATCACCTTCCGATGGCGCTCCGAATCGCTCGCGCGGCGCCCTGGGGGTCGGCCGTCGCGAACACCGCTCGAATGACCGCCACGCCGCGTACGCCGGATGCCATCACCGACGCCGCGTTCGACGCATCGATCCCGCCGATCGCCACCGCCGGCAGCGCGCACCGCGCCGCGAGCCGCGCCACCTCGGCGATGCCGATCGCGTCCCCGGCGTCCGCCTTCGAGCCCGTCGGGAACACCGGACCGATCCCCACGTAGTCGGCGCCAGCCGAGCCCGCGACCTCGGCGTCGCACCCCACGGAGGCACCGATGATGAATCGTTCAGGCACGACGCGCCGCAGCGCGGCCGCCGGCAGATCGTCCGCGCCCACGTGCACGCCGGCCGCGCCGGCCGCGAGCGCCACGTCCGCGCGGTCGTTCACGATCAGCGGCACCTCCGCGGGGAGGGCGGCCAGCAGCGCACGCGCCACTTCCACCTGCGTCCTGGGAGCGGCATCTTTGAGCCGCAACTGGATCATCGTCGCGCCACCCCGCGCCGCGGCGCGCGCGCGCGCCACCAGTCCGTCCCGTCCATCGCGGAGATCGTCGGTGATGGCGACCAGCCGCAGCAACTCAGGATCGAACATCGCGCTCCATGGCTGAGCGTCGCGTGCGGGCGATCCGTGGCGCCACCACCGTGGAGCGCGACGAGCCGGTGCTCGTCCGCGGCGCGACGCGCGAGCTGCTCGGCAGCATCGTCGAGCGCAACGCGCTCCACCCGGACGACATCGTCAGCGTCATCTTCACCGTCACCTCGGATCTCACCTCGGAGTTCCCCGCGCGCGCGGCGCGCGAGCTGGGGTGGGTGGACGTCCCGCTCCTCTGTACCATGGAGATCCCCGTCCCCGGCGCGCTCCCCCGATGCATCCGCGTGCTCCTGCACGTGGAGACCGGCATCGAGCGCGACGCCATCCAGCACGTGTATCTCCGGGAGGCGCACGGCCTCCGCCCCGATCTCACCTCCGCCACCTGACGCACCCCGCCCCCCGGGGGAGCGCGTCAGCGCGCGTAGCGCTCGCGCTCGCGCCGCACCTCGGCCTTCGCCTCGGTGTGCTCGCGGAAGGTGGTGCGGAACTCGTGATGCCCGTCCGGATGCGCCACGAAGTACAGGTAGGGCACCGATGCCGGATAGAGCGCGGCCTCGATGCTCGCCTTGCCGGGAGAGGCGATCGGCCCGGGGGGGAGCCCCGGATGCCGGTAGGTGTTGTACGGCGACTCCACCTCGAGATCCTTGTACAGCAGGCGCTCGTGATGCTCGCCCAGCGCGTACTGCACCGTCGGATCCGCCTGGAGCGGCATCTGCGCGTGCAGGCGGTTGTGGTACACGGCGGAGATCACCGGGCGCTCCTCCGGCAGCTTCGCCTCCTTCTCGACGATCGATGCGAGCGTGACGATGTCGTTCCGGCTCATCGCCAACTGCTGGAGCCGCTCGTCCCACGCCGGCTGCCACACCTGCTCGAATCGGGTGACCATCTCGCGCACCGCCACGCGCGGGGATGTGCCGAAGGAGAAGATGTAGGTGTCGGGGAAGAGATAGCCCTCGAGCGTGGGCGTGGGGATGTCCAGCTCGCGCAGGAGCGCCGTGTCGCGCACTGCGGCACGGACGGAATCCTCCGGAGCGCCGAGGGCGCGCGCGAGCGCCGGGACGATCTCATGCAGCGACCACCCTTCGGGGATCGTCAACTTGTGCTCCAGCCCCTGTCCCTCGCGCAGCGCGCCCACCAGCTCCGCCCAGCTCATGCCGTGCTGGAGCCCGTACGTCCCCGCCTTGATGTCGCGGTCTCCTCCCGTCAGCATCGCGTACAGCCGGAAGAGCCGAGGGAAGCCGACGAAGCCCGCGTGGTGTAGCGAGTCGGTGGCCGCGCGGAAGCTCGAGCCGGACGGGATCGTCACTCGGACGAGCGGACCGTGTGGCGTGCCGCTGCATGCGGCGCCGAACACGAGCGTACCGGCGGCCAGCGCGCGGATCGCGCTAGCGCGCCAACTCGAGCGCATGTTGGAGCAGAATCGTAGCGGCGAGCGCATCCACGTCCCCCTTTCGACCACGGGTCGAGCCTCCCATCTCGCGTACCGCCCGGAGTGCCGCGGCGGTGGTGTACCGCTCATCGACGAGCGAGACAGGCAGACCGGTACGTCGAGCCAGCTCCGCCCCTACCTGGCGAACCTCCAGCGCCCTGGGTGTGTCGTCCCCGTTCTGGTCGAGCGGCAGCCCCAGCACCAGCTCCACCGCTTCGGCCGCCTCCGCGCGCCGGATGATCTCCGCCAGCGGTGGCCGCTTCCCCGGGCGCCGGATGATGAACCCCGCCGGGGAGGCGATGGTCCGCGTGGGATCGCTCACGGCCAGCCCGATGCGCCGCTCTCCGTAGTCCACCGCCATCACCCGCCCGGGGAGCGGCGCGCTCCCCCCGTGCTCGGGCGTCACCCCTGCGCCATCGTGGCGAAGAACTCCTTGTTCGTCTTCGTCCGCCCCATGCGCTGCAGGAGGAACTCGACCGCCTCCGCCGGCGGCATGTCCGAGAGGAAGTTGCGCAGCAGGTACACGCGGTTGAGCTCCTCCTGCGACAGCAGCAGCTCCTCCTTGCGCGTTCCGGACCGCTGGATGTCGATCGCCGGGAAGATGCGGCGGTCGGCGATCTTCCGGTCGAGGACGAGCTCCATGTTCCCCGTCCCCTTGAACTCCTCGAAGATCACCTCGTCCATGCGTGAGCCCGTCTCGATGAGCGCGGTCGCGATGATCGTCAGCGATCCACCCTCGTCGATGTTGCGCGCGGCGCCGAAGAAGCGCTTCGGCTTGTGGAGCGCGTGCGCGTCCACACCGCCGGAGAGGATCTTCCCCGAGTGGGGGACCACCACGTTGTGCGCGCGTGCGAGACGCGTGATCGAGTCGAGCAGGATCACCACGTCCTTGCCGTGCTCCACCAGCCGCTTCGCCTTCTCGATCACCATGTCCGCCACCTGGACGTGGCGGTCCGCCGGCTCGTCGAACGTGGAGCTGATCACCTCGGCATCCACGTTCTCCTGCATGTCCGTCACTTCCTCGGGTCGCTCATCGATGAGCAGCACGATGAGCGTCACCTCGGGGTGATTCTCGCGGATGGCGTTCGCCATCTTCTGCATGAGGATGGTCTTGCCGGCTCGCGGCGGCGCCACGATCAGGCCGCGCTGCCCCTTGCCGATCGGGGCGATCAGGTCCACCACCCGCATGCTGATGTCGCCGGTCGCCGTCTCCAGGCGGAGCCGCTCGTCGGGGTAGCGAGGACGCAGGTTGTCGAACGCGATCCGGTGCTTCGCCTTCTCCGGATCCTCGCCGTTGATCGTCTCGACCTTGAGCAGCGCGAGATAGCGCTCCCCCTCCTTCGGCGGACGGACCTGCCCGGCCACGGTGTCGCCGGTGCGGAGGTCGAAGCGCTTGATCTGCGAGGGCGAGACGTAGATGTCGTCCGGCCCGTAGAGATAGTTCCAATCCTGGCTCCGGAGGAATCCGTATCCCTCCGGCAGGATCTCGAGCACTCCTTCGCCGCGCAGGACGATGTCCGAGTCGAGCAGGTTCTGCTCGATCCGGAAGATGAGATCCTGCTTTCGAAGCCCGGAGAAGTTCGAGATATTGAGGTCCTCGGCCATCGAGTGCAGCTCGGCCACGGACTTTTGCTTCAGCTCGGCGATATCCACGGACGTGAACTCCGAGAGCGGTGCAGGGATGGCTCGGTGTGATTCCTGCGCCAACGCAGCGACGACGGGGGCCGATGCACCGCGCCTGAATGGGCGGTCGGCGATCCGTGGCTCAGTGGGAGGGCTGCGTGGAGGCGGAGCGTGGGGGTAGGATCCAGGGTGTGGCAAAGTAACGTCGGCCAAAAAGGCGGTCAAGTGTGACCGAGCTCGCAATCACGCAGTACTTCGCTTACTGGCGGATCATCGAGCTCGGTGACCGTGAGATTCTCGAAGGACTCGTCGCGCGTGCGCACGAGGAGCCGTCGCCCGCGCTCGCGCAATGCATTGCCGATTGGGATGGGTATCACTACTGGCAGACCGCGCCGGAAGGGCGCTGGCTCGTGCTCGTTCGCGAGAGGGTTGCGCCGCGTGAACGGTGGTGGCTGCACGCCGCGCTCCTCATCCTGACGCTACTCACGACGACGATCGGTGGCGCGGCGTTGGCCGGAGCGGCGGGTCTCTGGTATCATCCGAGCTTCTCCGATCTGCGCGCCGGACTCCCCTTCGCGCTACCGCTCCTCGCCATCCTGCTCGCGCACGAATCGGGCCACTACATGACGGCACGGCGCTATCGCGTGAACGCGAGCCCGCCGTTCTTCATCCCTTTCCCATCGCAGTGGAACATCCTGGGGACGATGGGGGCGTTCATCCGCCTGCGCTCTCCCGTGTTCGACCGTCGCACGCTGTTCGACATCGGAGTGGCCGGACCGCTGGCGGGGATGATCGTCGCGATACCGGTGCTCCTCATCGGGCTCGCGCTCAGCACGGCCGCACCGGGAGGACCAACGCTTCCGCTGTCGCATCAGTTCCTGCGATTCGACAACGGCTACATCTTCGTCGGGGATTCCCTGCTGATGCTGCTCGGGCGCGCGGTGCTCGGGCTCGGTGGCGCCGTGGAGCTGCACCCGCTGGCGATGGCCGGGTGGGTGGGGATCCTGGTGACGTCGCTGAATCTGCTCCCGATGGCGCAGTTCGATGGCGGTCACATCGCCTACGCGATGTTCGGGCGCCGGCAGATCTGGGTCGCGCGCGCGTTCTGGCTGTCGCTGCTGCTGCTCGGCCGCTTCTGGATCGGATGGTGGGTGTGGGCGGTGCTCGCCCTCCTGATCGGCCGCGGCCGGCTCGGTCACCCCAGGCTCATCGATTCGGAGCGCGGCCTCGATGCGAGGCGGCGTCTCCTCGGATGGATCGGCGTGGTGATGTTCGTGCTCACGCTGATGCCGCAGCCCTGGTTCCTGGCCTTCCCCTCCTGACCGGTGCCGCGGCGCCGCTTCGCCTCAGAACCCGACGTAGCGCCCGGGGTGGCGCTTCACGTCGGCGATGGTGGAATCGATGTTCTCCTGCAGCGCTCCGAGCTCCCGCTCGAGCGCGGCATCGGAGGCGAGTCGTCCGGCGGTGCCGTGCTCCTCGGCGAGCGAGGCGCGGATGGACGCCAGCTCCTCGCGCACGGATGCGAGCCGGCGGAGCAGCAGCGAGTCCGATCGGAGTCTGGCGAGCGTTCCCTCGGCTTCCGTATCCGGGGCGAGGAGCGACCGCGCGTCGGCCATGGCGCTCCGCGCGCGCGCGCGGAGCGCACGATCGTGAAGCAGGCGCGGCAGCGTCCCGGTACCGCGCGGCGATGCGAAGCGCCTGACGTCGCCCGTCAGCATGCGCACCGCCGGTCGGCCATCGCTCGTGGCGGTGTCGAGGCGGCCGAGCGCGCGCTCGATCCCGGCGCCGGCCGCGCGCGCGTCGCGGAGCACCAGCGGCAGCTGCCGCGCGACGAGCTCGAGCTCCGTCCGCAGCGAGTCGGTGTCCACCCACGGCGTCGCGCGGATGGTGTCCTCATCGCCGAGCATCGGCGAGCGCGGCGAGCCTCCCTCGATCGCGACGATGCTCGCGCCGATCGGCGTGCCGCCGCTGTGGAAGGTGACGCGCGAGTCGTGGCGGATGATCTCCTGGTAGCGCCGCAGCACCTGCACGCGCACGGCGAGCCGCGCGAGGGTGTCGGAGCTCGGCGGACGGAAGTCCACCCCGCGCACCACCCCCACCTTGTGCCCCGACACCCACACCTCGGTCCCCTTCAGCACGCCCCCCGCATTCCCCGCGAGCACCTGGAAGGTGTAGCTGTCGCCGCGCAGCGCGCCCACGCGCGCGAACGCGAGAATGCTTCCCGCGCCGACGATCAGCGCGGCGAGCGCGAGGAGTCCGGGCACGAGACGGCGCCAGGTGAGCCGATGCGCGGGCATGGCTAGCCGCTCCGCCGGCCGAGCCGGTGCGGGAGGGCGGACGCGACCGCGGAAAGCCTCATGCCGGTTACGAGGGCAAGGGGCGGGCCGCGAGGGAGGGGAGCGGGAGATGCGAAACGCCCGCCGGGCGCGCCGGCGGGCGTTTCGTGAAGGCTGGGAGCCAGCGCGCGAGGCGGGATTCGAACCCACGACCTTCGGCTCCGGAGGCCGACGCTCTATCCAGCTGAGCTACTCGCGCATCGGCGGCTGGTAAAACGCGCGAGAGGAGCGCATCGGCTCCTCTCGTGAACGCCGCCCCTGAATATGACACCGCGGCGGGCCGAATGGTAGGGCACGATCGCAACGGCGCGCCGCGCCGGCGCGTATGGGAACGGATGGCCGCGCGCACGGTATCAGTTATGGAGCGAGGCCGGCCCGATCCGGGCGCAGCGCGCCCGGGGGCAGGGGAGGATCCGCAATGAGAACACGGCGAGTGCGGGCAGGTGAACGGAGCGGCGGCCGCTCCGAGGAGGAAGATGGGCGCCGCGGGCGCGGCGTGATCGTGGCGTCGGCGCTGGCGCTGCTGGCCGCGCTCGCGGCCGCCGCGCCGGCGAGCGCGCAGGGCTCGGGGCACGGCTTCCTGTTCAAGGAGCCGGTGGCGAGCTTCGCGGTGCGCGGCGGGTTCGCGCACGCGCGCGCCGGGAGCGACATCTTCTCCTTCACCACCGACCAGCTCACGCTCGACCGCAGCGATTTCAGCGGGTTCACGATCGGCGCGGACCTGGGGCTCCGCCTCTCTCCCCGCTTGGACGCCGTGCTCGGCGTGGGGTGGGCGGGCACGAGCACCCCATCGGAGTTCCGCCGCCTCGTGGACCAGAACGATCTCCCGATCCAGCAGACGACCACCTTCCAGCGCCTCCCCGTGAGCGCGAGCCTGCGCATGTATCTCACGCCGCGCGGCCGCTCGATCGGACACTTCGCGTGGGTGCCGAGCCGGCTGGCCATCTATGCCGGGGGGGGCGGCGGGGCGATGTGGTACCGCTTCCGCCAGCGCGGGGACTTCGTCGACTTCCAGACGAACGACGTGTTCAACGACGAGTTCACGAGCTCGGGGTGGACTCCCGAGGCGCACGCGCTGGCGGGGATCGATCTCTCGCTCACGCCTCGCCTGGCGCTCACCGGCGAGGGGCGGTACACGTGGGCGAAGGCGACCATGGGCGATGACTACTCCGGGTTCGACAAGATCGATCTGTCGGGATTCGCGGTGACGGCCGGGCTGGCCATCAGGTTCTGAGGGGGAGCGTCATGGACATTCGAGCGAGAGTGCAGCGGACCATCGGCGCGACGAGCGCGCTCGCCGCCGCGGCGATGCTGGCGGCGGCCGCGTCGCCGGTGATGGCGCAGGGTTCGCAGGGCGCGGGAGCGACGACGGCCGCGGCGGTGGACGCGCGCTGGCAGCAGTGGCTCGGCTGCTGGACGCCGGCGCCCGGCGGCGCATCGCTCTCCAGCGCGCCGCGCGGCGCGCTGGTGTGCGTGCTCCCGGCCGCCGGCGCGTCGGCGGTGGACATCGCCACCGTGGACAGCGGTCGCGTGCTCTCGCGCGAGCGCATCGACGCGAGCGGCGCGCGCGTGCCGAGCAGCGAGAGCGGGTGCACCGGGTGGCGGAGCGCGAGCTGGTCGACGGACGCGCGCCGCGTGTACGTGCGCTCCGAGTACAGCTGCGCCGGCGGCGTGCGGCGGACGGCCTCCGGGTTGTTCGCGATCGCGCCGGGGGGCGAGTGGCTCGACGTGAGCGGCATCGTCGCCGGGCAGAGCAACGGCGTGCGTGTGGTGCGCTATCGTCAGGCAGCGGTGCCGTCGGTGGTGGCGGAGGAGCTCTCTCCGGCGCTCGGCGAGCGATCCCTCGCGGTGACCACGGCGCGCAGCGCGGCCGCGGCGCCGGTGACGACCGCGGACGTGATCGACGCCTCGCGCTCGGTCGACGCGCCGGCGGTGGCGGCGTGGCTCGCGGCGCTGCACCAGGACTTCGACGTGGACGCGAAGCAGCTCGTGACGCTGGCCAATGCCCACGTCCCCGATCGCGTGATCGACGTGATGGTGGCGCTCTCGTACCCGAAGGTGTTCGCCATCGCGCCATCGAGCGGGGTCGCGGTGCGGGAGCCGTCGGCGACGGGGGCGGGGTACGCCGAGGAAGGCACCGCGCGCACGGTGGTACTCGATCCGTACGGGTACGGGTACTCGCCGTACTACCTGGACTACTACCCGTGGCTCGGCTACGGCGCGTACGGTCTGGGGTACGGCTACGGCTACGGCCTGGGATACGGGTGGTATCCCGGAGGTCCGGTGGTGGTCATCCAGAAGCCCAGCGGGCCTCCCGCGCCGCACGGGCGCGTGGTGAACGGGCGCGGCTACTCGCGCGGCGAGGACGGGAACGGTGGCGCGAGCTCCTCGCCGCGCCGCACCTCGGACGGCGGCGCCGGGGCGCGAGCCGGGGGGAGCTCCGGAGGGGGGCGGACGAGCACCGGGCGCACGGCCAAGCCGCGCCCCTGAGCGGGAGCGGCCCGGATGCGAGACGGCCCCGGATTCGATCACACGAATCCGGGGCCGTCTCGTTGCACCAGATGGTGCATCCTGCGATCTCGCGACCGTGCGGGCGATCACGAGCTACGATCTTCGCCGCCCGATGAACAGCGGGTCGGCATGGTCGGGGCGAGTGGATTTGAACCACCGACCTCCTGGTCCCGAACCAGGCGCGCTAACCGGGCTGCGCCACGCCCCGCCGACGCCACGAATGCTGCTGTTGCTTGGCGTCATGGCGCGCCCGGAGAGACTCGAACTCCCAACCTTCTGATCCGTAGTCAGATGCTCTATCCAATTGAGCTACGGGCGCCCTGTGTTTTTCAACTAACGACGGCGGACGCGTCTCGTACTGCGGAGACACATCCGCCGTAAGCACACGCAACTTATCCGGGGCCGACCACGACGTCAAGGCCGATTGGCCGGTGCGCGGAACGAGTGAAGCGAGCCGCGCGTTGGATGTGCGAAGCCCCACGGATGACCGTGGGGCATGGGCGGTACAAGACTCGAACTTGTGACCTCCACGATGTCAACGTGGCGCTCTAACCAACTGAGCTAACCGCCCGGCAAATTCGATCGCGAAACCTCGGCGACCTCTGCACCGTTCACCGGAAGAAGCTTCCGGCCAGAGCGGGAAACGGGACTCGAACCCGCGACCCCAACCTTGGCAAGGTTGTGCTCTACCAACTGAGCTATTCCCGCAAGGGAGCGACACGGCTCCGGTGAACCATTCTGGGAGGAGGATCGCGTCGCGCCATGCTGATGATTGAACCAGGTGGAGGCGAGGGGAATCGAACCCCTGACCTCTTGAATGCCATTCAAGCGCTCTCCCAACTGAGCTACGCCCCCTGGGCGCCGGG
>DASTSH010000272.1:0-6919 GCA_035760785.1 Gemmatimonadaceae bacterium
CCGTACCTACCTCCTCTTTCCGTCAGTTCCCCACACGCGACACGCGTTCCATGGTGGTCTACCCCCTATGTCCTACTCCTCCTAGCCTCACGTCCCGTCTGTCGCTAACATCCCGCCCCATGTCCAACCGCATTGCCGTCCTCGCCTCCGGGCGGGGCTCCAATCTGCGTGCGCTGCACGCGCACCTCACCCGGGGAGCGGCGCACGATGCGGCGGGGACGATCGCGCTCGTGGCGTCCGACAGGCGTGATGCCGGCGTGCTCGCGCTCGCTCGCGAGCGCGGGATCGAGGCGGCGGTGCTGGAGCGCGGCGCGACGCATGCGGCGGCGCTCGAGGCGTTGCTGCGCGATCGCGCGATCGACTGGGTGGTGCTCGCCGGCTACCTCCGCCTCGTTCCCGCGTCGGTGGTGCGGGCGTGGCGCGGGCACGTGCTCAACGTGCACCCCGCGCTCCTGCCGGCGTTCGGCGGACAGGGGATGTACGGCGATCGCGTGCATCGCGCGGTGCTCGAGTCGGGGGCCCGCGTGACCGGGGTGACGGTGCACTTCGTGGACGAGGCGTACGACCGCGGCGCGACGATCGCGCAGTGGCCGGTGCCCGTCCGCCCCGAGGACACAGTGGAATCGCTGGCCGCGCGCGTGCTGCGCGTGGAGCACGCGCTCTATCCGCGCGCGGTGGAGGCGGTGGTGCGCGGACGCGTGCGCCTCGACGCCGCGGGGCGCGCGGTCGCCGCGCCCGCCCCCGACGGCGCGCGCGCGGCGTTCACTCTCGGCGAGCCGGAGGACGTGGAACTTGCAAGCAACATTGGCGCGGCGCTCGGCGGCTGACGTGCACCGCCGGACCCGCGGAGTGATCGCGCCGCTCGGCGCGGCGATGCTCACGGTGGTGTGCGCCGGCGGCGCGCGCGCGCAGCAGCACGCCGGTGTCATGGAGACGCTCCCCAACGCCTCGCTCGCCTCGTGGGTGGCGCTCGCGGCGCCGCCGGGGCACGAGGGCGCCGCGCTGGATCGCATCGCGAGCGCGCTCCCCGGCTTCACGCGCGACGCGCTCGGCGACCTCGTGCTCCGCCGCGGCAGCGGGCGCCCGCGGCGCGTGGTGGCGTGCGGGCTCGATGAGGCGAGCTACGCGGTCAGCGAGATCACCGACGATGGCTACCTGCGCCTGCACGGCGCGGGGAACGCGCGGCGCGGGCCACTCTGGGACCAGTTCCACGAGGGACAGCGCATCCTCGTGCTCGGCCGGAGCGGCGCCGTCCCCGGGGTCGTGGCGGTGCGCAGCACGCACCTCTGGCGCCGGCGCGGCGCGGTGGAGCCGCCCGCCACGATCGAGGATCTCTGGGTCGACATCGGCGCGCACACGCGCGCCGAGGCGGAGGCGCTCGGGGTCTCGCTGCTCGCCCCCGTGCTCCGCGACTGGCCGCGCTGGAGCTACGGGGCGTTCGTGGCCGGACCGGCGGCGGCGGACCGCGCCGGGTGCGCCGCGGTGGCCGCCGCCTCGCGAGGCACCCCGGAGCACGGGGAGACGGTGTACGTCATCTCCGTGCAGAGCGCGTTCCGATGGGCCGGGCTGAGCGCCGCCATCGCCCCGCTCGGCGACGTGGACACGCTGGTGATCGCCTCGGCGCGCCTCCTCCCCCCCGACCACTCATCTGACGGTCCGGCCGTGACGATCGGCGAGGCAGCGCTTCCCTTCCCGCAGGCGCGGGGGCTGCACGTCGGCGCCACGATCGCCATCGCGCCGCGCGCCCGCTTCGCCGGCACGCTCGTGGAGAGCGTGAGCGGCCCCGACGCCGAGAAGTACGCGCTCGCCGTGGCGCGCGCCGCCGGGCTGCGCGAGTCTCCGCCCCTCACCGTGCTCGCGGATGCCGATCCCGCGCCGGCACGCGCGCGGCGCGATTCGCTCGCCGATGCCGCCTCGCTCCTCGGGACGCTCACCGAGACGTACGGTGTGTCGGAGCACGAAGGCGCGGTGCGCGCCGAGATCCTCCGGCTCATGCCGGCGTGGGCGCGGCAGCGCGCGCGCACCGACAGCGTGGGCAATCTGGTGCTGTCGCTCGGCCCCGATCGCGACACCGTGGTGTTCATGGCGCACATGGACGAAGTCGGGTTCGAGATCACCGGCATCGCGGGCGACGGCACGGTGTCGCTGCGCCAGCGCGGCGGCTTCTATCCCTCGCTCTGGGAGGGGCAGCCGGCGCTGCTGCACCTCGACGGCGGCGCCTCCGCCCGCGGCGGGATGGTGCGCGGCGTGTTCGTCCCGCAGGAGCGCGTGGACACGAAGCAGCCGCGCGCCCTCACCGCGTGGTTCGGGATGGATTCCGCCTCGCTCGTGGCCCGCGGCGCGCGCGTCGGCGCGGCGATCACCGGCGTGAAGAGCGCGGCGCGACTCGCCGCTTCCCGCTTCACCGCGCGCTCGATCGACGACCGCGCGGGGTGCACTGCCCTCCTCCTCGCGCTGCGCTCGCTCGACCCCGCGACGCTGCGGCACAAGGTGATCTTCGCCTGGTCCGTGCAGGAGGAGACCGCGCTCGGCGGCGCCGCCGTGATGGCCGACGCGCTGCGCGGCAGCGTGCGGCGCGTGTACGCCGTGGACACCTTCGTCTCCTCCGACTCGCCGCTCGAGAGCCGGCGCTTCGCCTTCGCGCCCCTCGGCAAGGGCGCCGTGGTGAGGGCGCTGGACAACTCCAGCGTCACCCCGCCGGAGGAAGTGGATCGCGTGGTCGCGCTCGCGCGCCAGGCGCGGATCCCGCTCCAGGTGGGAACCACCAACGGCGGCAACGACGGGAGCGAGTTCGTGCGTCACGGCACCCTCGACATCCCCATCTCGTGGCCGCTCCGCTACTCGCACTCGCCGGCGGAGGTGATCGACCTCGCCGACGTGGTGGCGCTCGGCCGGCTCGTGACGACGCTCGCCACCCACTGAACGACCCGAACCAACGTTTCCGATGCCTCGCGCTCTGCTTTCCGTTTCCGACAAGACCGGCCTCGTGGACTTCGCGCGCGGACTCGCCGCGCTCGGGTGGGAGCTGGTGTCCACCGGCGGCACCGCCCGCGCGCTGCGCGAGGCGGGGCTGGCGCCCGTGGACATCAGCGCGATCACCGGCACCCCCGAGATGCTCGACGGCCGGGTGAAGACACTGCACCCCGCGGTGCACGGCGCGCTTCTCGCGCGCCGCGACGTCCCCGAGCACATGACCGCGCTCCGGACGCACGACATCACGCCCATCGACCTCGTGGCGGTGAACCTCTACCCGTTCCGGGAGACCATCGCGCGCCAGGGTGTCACCGCCGAGGAGGCGATCGAGAACATCGACATCGGCGGCCCGTCGATGCTCCGCTCGGCGGCGAAGAACTTCGCGTCGGTGTACGTGGTGGTGGACCCCGCCGATTACGGCCGCGTGCTCGCCACGCTCGAGGCGGGGGACGATGATCTCGACCTGCGCCGCCTGCTGGCAGGGAAGACGTTCGCGCACACCGCCGCGTACGACGCGGCGATCGCCGACTGGTTCGCGTCGCAGCGGGAGGAGACGTTCCCCGAGCGGATGGTGCTCTCGTTCGAGCGGGCGCAGCCGCTCCGCTACGGGGAGAACCCCGACCAGAAGGCGGCGTTCTACGTGGAGCGGCCGGGGGCGGGACTCGCGGGGCTCGTGCAGCGCGGGGGCAAGGAGCTGAGCTTCAACAATCTGCTCGACCTCGAGGGGGCGCTGCTGGCCACCGATCCCTTCGGCGACCAGCCGTGCTGCGCGATCGTGAAGCACTCCTCGCCGTGCGGGATCGCCGTGGGAACGACGGCGCTCGAGGCGTACCAGCGCGCGCTCGCCTGCGACCCGGTGTCGGCGTTCGGGTCGGTGATCTCGCTCAACGTGCCGGTGGACGAGGCGGCGGCGGAGGCGATCTCGCGGCTGTTCGTGGAGTGCCTCGTGGCCCCCGCGCTGAGCGACGCCGCGGTGGAGATCCTGGGGCGGAAGAAGAACCTGCGCGTGCTCGAGGGGCGGGCCCGCTGGGCGCCGGGCGCGTTCGACTACAAGCGCGTGCGCGGCGGGCTCCTGGTGCAGGAGCGCGTGGTGATCGCCGGGGACTACGAGGGGTGGACGTTCGCCACGCGCCGCGAGCCCACGGCCGAGGAGCGGGCCGATCTCCTCTTCGCCTGGCGCGCGGTGGCGAGCGTGAAGTCGAACGCGATCGTGCTCGCGCGCGGGGGCGCGACGATCGGCATCGGCGCGGGGCAGATGTCGCGCGTGGATGCCTCGTTCCTGGCCGTGCACAAGGCGCGCGGTGCCGGCCACGAGACCGCGGGGGCGGTGCTGGGCTCCGATGCCTACTTCCCCTTCCGCGACGGCGTGGACCAGGCGGCCGACGCGGGGATCACCGCGATCATCCAGCCCGGCGGCTCGGTGCGCGACGACGAGGTGATCGCCGCCGCCAACGAGCGGGGGATCGCGATGGTGTTCACGGGGAGGAGGCTGTTCCGGCACTGAGCGCCGGCGCCGGGCGCGCGGCGACCTTTCCCCCGGCCGCGACCGCGCCCATCTTTCGCCCCACGCGCCCCGCTCAACGCGGGGCGTGTCATGTCCGACGAGACCAACGCACCCATGCCGCCCACCAACAGCACCGAGCTCGACTACCGACCATCCTACCTCGCGGCCTCGATCACCGCGCTGGCGGTGTTCATCCTCTACCTCGTCACGCTGGCTCCGTCCACCGCGATGTGGGACACGAGCGAGTACATCGCCGCCGCGTACGTCGTGGGGTTGCCGCACCCGCCCGGGAACCCGCTGTTCGTGCTCATCGGGCGCGTCTTCGCCATCCTCCCGCTCGGCTCCCTCAGCGTCGCGGTGAAGATCAACATCCTCGCCGCGCTCACCAGCGCCGTCGCGGCGGGGATGTGGTTCCTCGTGGCGGAGCGGGTGTTGGTGTCCTGGCTCCCCGAGCGGTGGCAGCGGATCACGGGCGGCGTGCTCGCGTCCATCATCGGCGCCACGGCGTTCACGGTGTGGAACCAGTCGGTCGTGAACGAGAAGGTGTACACCGTCTCGCTCATGGGGTTGGCCATCGTCTCCTGGCTCACCGTGCGCTGGTGCGACGATCCCGACGGTCCCGCCGCCGACCGCATCCTGATCCTCATCGCGTACCTGCTCGGACTCGGGAACGCGAACCACATGATGGGGCTGCTCGCGGCCCCGGCCGTGATCGTCGCCGTGCTGGCGCGGCGCCCGGACACGCTGCTGCGCTGGAAGCTTCTCCTCCTGATCATTGGCGTCTTCCTGCTCGGCAACACCCCCTTCCTCACGCAGCCGATCCGCGCGGCACACCACCCGCCGATCAACGAGGGGGAGCCCACCACCTGGAGCGCGTTCTGGTACAACTTCAACCGCGGCCAGTACGGCAAGCCGTCGGTGTTCGACCGGCAGGCGCCGTTCAGCGGCCAGGTGGGGATGTACTGGCTGTACTTCAGCTGGCAGTGGTTCCGCGACATGTTCCAGAAGGCGCCCGCCATGCAGAACGTGCTCGCGGCGGTGTACATGCTGCTCGGGCTGTTCGGCGGGTGGGTGCACTGGAAGCGTGACCGTCGCTCGTTCTGGTACTTCGGTACCTTCATGCTGACGCTCACGGTGCTCCTCATCTTCTACCTGAACTTCAAGTACGGGCACTCGCAGTGCCTGGCGATGGGGAACCAGCCCGGCGTGCCCTGCGAGGTGCGCGACCGCGACTACTTCTTCCTCGTCAGCTTCTCCGCCTGGGGGGTGTGGGCGGCGCTGGGGCTCCTGTACGTGTGGGAGTCGATCGCCGCGCTCGTGGGCACCGAGCGGACGAAGGTGGGGCGCGAGTACGTGGACGTCCCCACACGGCGCGGCTGGATGGTGGCCTCGCCGATCCTCGTGCTCGCGCTCATCCCGCTGTTCGCCAACTGGAAGGCCGCCTCGCGCGCGGGGCAGACTGACACGCGCGACTTCGCGCACGATCTGCTCGACTCGGTGGAACCGTACGGCGTCCTCATCACCGTCGGCGACAACGACACTTTCCCGCTCTGGTACGCCCAGGAGGTGGAGGGGATCCGGCGCGACGTGGTGGTGGCGAACACCTCGCTGCTGAACACCGACTGGTACGTGCGGCAGCTCATCCGCCGCCCGGTGTACGAGTACGACGCGGCGAAGGGGCCGGCGATCTACCGCGGCAAGCAGTGGAAGAAGCCGAGCGGCTCGCCGCTGCACATGACCGTGGAGCAGGCGGATGCCCTCCCCCCCACGCTCGAGGTCCGCGAGCCGCAGCTCTTCGAGAAGGAAGGGATCCGGGCGACGGTGCGCCCGCAGATCCTGTCGAAGGCCGACATCGTGGTGCTCCGCATGATCCACGATGCGTTCCCCGAGCGGCCGATCTACTTCAGCCGCACGGCGGGGAGCTATCCGCAGGACCTCGGGCTGGGGCAGTACCTCCTCGGACAGGGGCTCGCGCGCAAGCTGCTCCCGAACGAGCCGGCCAGGTCGGAGGGTGACACGCTGCTCGTGCAGGGAGAGGGGTGGCTCGACGTGGGGCGCACGGAGTGGCTCTGGCTGCACGACTTCCAGGGGCCGGCGTCGATCATTCGCCGCGGGAGCTGGGTGGACAAGGCATCGGTGGGGATCCCCTACCTGTACATCGCCACCGCCGCCACGCTCGCCGAGGCGGAGCAGCGCGAGGGGAAGACGCAGGTGGCCAACCAGCTCATGACGCAGGCGGCCGCGATCGCCAAGGCGACGGGGCTGGAGGGGCTCATCAACCCGCCCGCCCCGCCGGAGACGCAGCCCGCCGTGCCGCTCGGCGCGGACACGGGCACGGTGCCGATGGGCGATACGCAGGGGGCGAAGCCGAGCGGCGCGAAGACCGGCACGACGCAGCCGCCGGCGAAGGAGCCCTGACGCACCTCCGCTCCGATGCCGCGA
>DASTSH010000273.1:0-4550 GCA_035760785.1 Gemmatimonadaceae bacterium
GCGCGTCGTCGCCGTCGGCGGAGGCGAGGGTGCGGCGGTCGGGGTGCGCGATGATGCGGGCGCCCTGCCGCCGGAAGACGATGGCGCCGAAGGTGTGGTCGGGGTGGTGGTGCGTGAGGATGAGCCACTTCACCGGGAGCGGCGTGACCGCGCGGATGGTGCGCAGGAGCACCTTCGCCTGACCGGGGCTCGCGAGGGCGTCGATGAGCACGACGCCGTCGCGCGCGACGATGAAGCCGGCGTTCGACCTCCCCTCCGAGCCGCGGCCGGTGTCGCCGATGACGGCGTACACCCCCGCCGAGAGCCGGCGGATGGGGAAGGCGGCGATGGTGTCGAGCCGCTCGCGGGGGAGGCGCGAGGCGAGCGCGGCGCGGGTGCTCGAGTCGGCGGTGAGGGTGCTCGGCACCGCGGACTGTGCCCGCGCCGCGGCCGGCGCCAACATCCCGAGCGGGAGTAGCGCCGCGGCAGCCACGGAGCCGAGCGCGCGCGCGAGCCGGAGGCGCGGCATGCGCGCGTCAGGCGGTGAAGCGGACGTCGACCGTCTGGCGGAAGGTGCTCCCCGTGTTGTCCTTCCACGTGATCGACAGCGGCGCCTCGCGCGTCGCGCGCAGCGGGAACGCGACGTACGGATCGCGGCTGATGCCGGAGGTCCACTCGAAGCGCGCCACCTGCTCCCCCCCGTACTCCACCGTCACGCTGTCGATGAAGTGTGCGGGGATCGCGCGTCCCTGCGCATCGCGGGAGAGCCCCGTGAGCATGGGGTGCGAGATGAGCGCGCGCACGTGGATCACCGCGCCGCGCGTGATCGTGCCGGGGAGGAGGATGCGGGGATCGCCGATCGCGGGAGTCATCAGACGCACCCGTTGAGCGTGGTGTACACGAGCTTCGACGCCATCCAGAGCTCGCCGGTGCTGGTCTCGACGATGGCGCGCACCTGCGAGCTGCGGCGCATCTTGATGCGCGTGTCGATGGACGCGGCGCCCAGGGCGGGGGAGAGCGTGAAGCCGGCGAGGTAGATGTCCGGGTTGTGATCCACGACGAGGTGGATCGCCTTCACCCAGCGCGCCGGCTCCATGGGGAGGTCGGTCTCGATGAACACCGGCACCTCGCGACTGTCGGGGGCGACTTCCGGCACGTCGAGCTGGACGTGCCCTTCCCGCGGGGGGCGGTCGCCGAACCGCGCGCGCAGCACCTTGCGCACCGCCTCGGGAATGTCGTCGCCCGCGGCGGCGGCGGTCGCCGGGGCGCGCTCCCCGCGCAGGGAGCGCACGCCCGCCGCGATCCCCGCGAGCGCGAGCGCGCAGGCGCGGACGAAGGAGCGGCGGGAGAGGTCGTCAGGACGCATGACGGGCTCCGGAGACGGAATCTGCTATACTGGAGAATGTAGTGGCCGGGGGCGCGAGAGGGCGAGGGGGCGGGGCCAGGGGGGCGCGGGTGCTCGCCCCCTCTCGCCCGCTGCCCTCCGTCGCCGCAGCGCTCCCATCCCGATCCCTCACCGCGCGGTGCGCATGAAGAAGCCCTTCGTCATCTCCGAGTACGTCCGCTGGGGGGACATCGACCTGGCGGGGATCATCTGCTACGGCGCCTACATCCGCTTCTACGAGCTGGCGGAGACGGAGATCTTCCGGCAGGCGGGATTCCCCTTCGGGGAGATGTTCGAGCGCTTCGACATGTGGCTGCCGCGGAAGGTGATGCACACGGAGTTCGTCGCCCCCGCGCGCCTCGACGAGCACCTGAAGGTGGTCACCTACTTCAGCCACGTGGGGCGCACGTCGCTCACGATCAACTTCGACGTGATGAGCGCCGACGGCGCCACGCTCCACGCTGCCGCGTCCCAGGTGCTCGTGTGCGTGCGCCGCGCCACGTTCGAGAAGCGGCCGCTCCCCCCGGAGCTGTTGCGCGCGATCGAGCCGTTCACGATGCGCTGCGAGGAGGCACGACAGGCCGTCGTGCCGGACTGAGCCCGCGGCGTCACGCGGGGGGCAGCGCCACTCCCGAGTCCCGACTCCCGATTCCCGATCCCCGCGCCTTCTGCAGCCCATCGTACGCCGCGTACTTGTACGCATCCGCGAGCGTGGGGTAGTTGAACACGCTCTGGATGAAGAAGTCGATCGTGCCGCCGAAGGCGAGGCACGCCATGCCCACGTGGATCAACTCCGCGGCCCCTTCGCCGATGATCGACACGCCGAGCAGCCGCAGGTCCTCGGGGCGGAACACGAGCTTGATCATCCCGTCCACGTCGCCGATGATCTGCCCGCGCGGGTTGAGCCGGTAGCTCGCCCGCCCCACGGCGTGGCTGAGCCCCTTCGCCCGCGCGCCATCCTCCGTCTCCCCCACCGACGACACCTCGGGGATGGTGTACACCGCGTACGGCAGCACGGGGGAGACGTGCTCCTTGTAGCGCAGGTCGAAGGCATGGCACACGGCCACGCGCGCCTGCTCCATCGAGGTGGACGCGAGCGCGGGAAAGCCGATCACGTCTCCCGCGGCGTAGATGTTGGGGACCGACGTGCGGAAGCGCTCGTCCACGGGAATGAAGCCGCGCGTGCCGAGCGCCACGCCGGCGCGCTCGAGCCCCAGCCCCTCGGTGCATCCGGCGCGGCCGATGGAGTAGAGCACGCACTCGGCGTCGAGCGCGCTCCCGTCGGCCAGCGTGACGGTGGCCAGCGCGTCGCGCACGGCGATCGATGCCACGTCGGCGCCGAGGCGCACGTCGATGCCGAGGCGCGTCATCATGCGCTCGCGGAGCGCGTCGCCGATGTCCGCGTCGAGCTGCGTGAGCAGGCGCTCGCGCGCGTTCAGCAGCGTCACGCGCACGCCGAGCGCGGCGAAGATGCAGGCGTACTCGCAGCCGATCACTCCGCCGCCGACCACGATCAGGCGGGACGGCATGCGCGCGAGCCTCAGGATCGAGTCGCTGTCCACGACCACCGCATCGTCGAACGGGATCGTGGCCGGACGCACCGGGCGCGAGCCGGTGGCGATGAGCATCACGTCGCCCGAGAGCCGCCGCGTGCCGCCGCCTGGCGCCTCGGCGAGCAGCGTGTGCGCGTCCTCGAAGCGGGCGGTGCCGTGCACGACGTCGATCCCGTGCCGCCGCAGGTTCTCCTCGATGAGCGCCCACTCCGACTCGACCACGTTCCGCTCGCGGAACATGAAGTCGGCGACGGTGATGTCCGGCTTCACCGTGTAATCCACGCCGTAGAGCCCGCGCTGCCGGAGCCCCGAGAAGTAGAGCGCCGTCTCGCGCAGCGTCTTCGACGGGATGGTGCCGGTGTTGATCGCCGCCCCGCCGGGGCGCGGGGCGCGCTCCACCACGCACACGCGCTTCCCGAAGTACGCCGCCTGGGCTGCCCCCTTCTCTCCGGCGGGGCCGGCACCGATCACGACCATGTCGTAGGGCGCCATGGGGGCTCGGGGTTGGGGGCTCGGGGCCCGGGGGATCTCGGGAACGGCGGGAGCCGGGACGGCACTCCGCGATGCCCGGCCCGCCGTTCGTGGCTCACAGACTCACCGACTCACCGATCCGACCGGCCGCCATCACCCCCGCCGGCCGGCCGCCATCCGCGCCGCGCGCGGCGGCCTCGAGCGCATCCTCGCGGTACGCGATCCACCCGGTGGTCTCCTCCGCCACGAGCTCCACCTCCGTGCCGATCGGCAGGGTGAGGTTCGGCACCTCGTGACCGGCGGGGAAGTCAGTGAGGATGGGAACGTTCAGGTCGGAGACGAGATCGAGCAGGAAATCCTCGAACTCGTCCTCCTCCGAGCGATCGATCGAGAGCTGTCCGAACACCACGCCGCGCACGCCGCGCAGCAACCCGGCCGCACGCAGGTGCACGAGGCGCTCGTCGAGCACGCTCATCGGGTCACGCGTCTCCTCGAGGAAGAGAATCGCGTCGCGCGTGTCCACCTCGTACGGCGTGCCGATGGTCTGTTGCACGAGCGAGAGATTCCCGCCGATCAGCCGCCCCACCGCGCGCCCCGGGCGCACGACGCGGGCGATCCCCTTGCCGATGCGCGTGGTGGGTCGCGGGGTGGTGAGCGCGGTGAGCAGCGAGGCCATGGTCGGGTCGCGCGTGCTCGGGATGAGGTCGTCCACCGTGGGGCCGTGGAAGACGCGCAGCCCGGAGCGCCGCATCAGCCAGAGATGGAGCGCGGTGATGTCCGAGTAGCCCACGAACGGCTTCGGGTTGCGGCGGAAGATCTCGGGCTCGAGATACGGGAGCATCCGGACCGCGCCGTAGCCGCCCGTGCCGCCGATCACCGCCTTCACGCGCGGATCGAGCCACACGCCCATGAAATTCTCCGCGCGCCGCTCGTCCTCCGCGCGCTTGAAGCGCCGTCCCTGCGTGATCTCGGGGTCGAGGATCACCTGGAACCCCGCGTGCTCGAGCGCCTTCACCCCGCGCAGCAGCCACCCCGGGCGCGGCGCGTACGACGGCGCGACCACGCCCACCGCATCTCCCTTCACCAGCGCCGGCGGCCGGAGCAGCGCCGGCGGATGCTCGCCCGCTTCCGCGATCATCAGGTGGGCGTCTCGAGCGGTACGT
>DASTSH010000274.1:0-20185 GCA_035760785.1 Gemmatimonadaceae bacterium
CCACCAAAGGACGCGTGTGGCGTGTGGGGAACTGACCGAAAGAGGAGGGAGGTACGGCGCGTGTAGGTTCGTGTGTAGATGGACTCTCTCTACATCCAGACCTACTCTCGCTCTACCTGCCTCCTCTACCCGTCAGTCTCCTACAAGCGACACGCGTCCTTTGGTGGTCTAGCCACCAGGTCCTACTCCCTATCAGTTGTCGACGATTCTCCCATTCGTCAGCAGGAACGACAACCCTTCCAGCTCCATCGCCATGTTCACCGTCTTGAGCGCGACCTGCTCAGGAACGTGGATCTGCACGGGGGCGAAGTTCATGATCGCGCGAATCCCGGCGGCCACCGCCAGGTCGGCCACCGGCTGGGCGGCATCGGCCGGCACGGCGAGCACGGCGATGTCCACGGCGTCGCGCCGGAAGTCCGCGGCGAGCTGATCCACCGCGCGGATGGTGAGCCCGTCCACCCGTTTCCCGACCTTGGCGGGGTCGCTGTCGTAGACGCCGACGATCATGAAGCCGCGCTGCCGGAAGCCGTGATACTGGGCGAGCGCCGCGCCGATCTTTCCCGCGCCGATGATCACCACGCGCCACTGGCGGCCGAGGCCGAGGATGTCGCGCAGGCGAGAGGCCAGCTCGGCGACGGAGTAGCCGAGGCCGCGCTTGCCGAAGGAGCCGAAGAAGGAGAGGTCCTTCCGGACCTGGGCGGAGGTGGTCCCGCCACGAGCTGCGAGCTCATCGCTGGAGATCGTGGCGAGCCCTCGCGCCTCGAACTCTTCGAGGAAGCGCAGATAGAGCGACAGGCGACGGACGGTGGATTCGGCGATCCGCTTCACGGGGGGGAGAGATTGTGAATTTCTTCACAAGTTATCCCACCCTTCACGCTTTTTCCAGCATCCCCGGCCCCGCATCCCGCGAGAACGCGACCCCCGCGCGCGAACGCACCTAGATGCCGGGGCGCGGCGCGGGTTATCTTCGGGACCTATGCCCGTTCACGCATCCTCGGAGATCGGCAATCTCCGCGCGGTCCTCGTGCACACGCCGGGGCCGGAGCTCCTGGCGGTGACGCCGGCCAATCGCGCGGACTATCTCTACGACGACATCATCGACCTGGAGATCGCGCAGACGGAGCACCGGCGCTTCGTCGCCATCCTCGAGCGCTTCGCCAAGGTGCACTTCGTCCGCGACCTGCTGGCCGAAGTGGCCGTCTCCGAGGAGGCGCGCGAGCTCCTCGTCCGCGAGACGATGGACATCGTCCCCTCCGGGCCGCTGGCGGGGAAGATCGGCGCGCAGCCGCCGGCCGAGCTGGTGCGCATGCTCATCGAGGGGGAAGAAGAGGAGCCGGGGCCGCTCGCGCGCGCCCTCAACGAGTGCGGCTACATGCTCCCCCCGCTCCCGAACCTGTTCTTCACGCGCGACACCGCGATGGTCATCGGCGACCACGTGATGATCGGGTCGATGCGCTACGGCGTGCGGTGGTCGGAGGAGCTGATCATGAAGGCGCTCTTCCTCTACCACCCGCTGCTGGCCAACAAGGGGATCCTCTACGACGGCGCATCGGAGCGGCGCAGCAACTACACGCTGGAGGGCGGGGACGTCCACCCGCTGCGGCAGGACACGCTGATGATCGGCTTCAGCGAGCGGTCGAGCCCCGCGGCGATCGACCACCTCACGGAGCTGGTCTTCGCGCAGACGCCGGTGACGGACGTGATCGTGGTGGTGATGCCGAAGGAGAACACGGCGATCCACCTGGACATGATCTTCACGCACGTCGATCGCGAGCTGTGCGTGATCTACCCGCCGCACTTCGTGGGCGCCGAGCGACTGGCCATCCTGCACCGGCGGAAGGGGCAGCACCACATGCGGGAGATGCCGAACGTGTTCGCGGCGCTCCAGGCGGTGGAGCTGCCGATGGAGCCGGTGTTCTGCGGCGGCGACCGGCGGATCGTGCAGGAGCGCGAGCAGTGGGCGAGCGGGTGCAACTTCATCGCGGCGCGCCCGGGGGTGATCCTCTCGTACGCGCGCAACGAGGCGACGCTGTGCGAGCTGAACAAGATGGGGTTCAAGGAGGTGTCCGCGGTGAGCTTCCTCACCGGGCAGGAGCGCCTGCGCGACGGCGAGCGCGCGGTGATCACCTTCGAGGGATCCGAGCTCGTGCGCGGCGGCGGCGGCCCGCGTTGCATGACGCTGCCGCTGCTGCGCGACGATCCGTGGACGTGACCGGCGCCGCCGGCTCCCCCGACTCTCCAGACCTCACCTGATGGGAATCACGACCCGCGCCATCGAGACCCTGCTCACCGAGCGGGCCATGGATTTTCTCGCCGGGGGACCGGCGGAGGCGGTGGCGCTCATCGAGCACGTCTGCCAGATGCCCGGCGCGCCGCGCGTGGTGGCGGAGCAGATGGCCGTGGCGCTCTTCGCCGGGCAACCGGAGTTCGCGCGCGACGACGCCGGGCGCTGGTGCCTCGCCTCGCGCCTGACGACGACCGTCGCGCCGGCGGTGCCGGCGCCCGCCGCGGCGAGCGCCGGCCCGCGAGACGAGCTCGAGGCGCTGAGCTACGTGGTGGTGGACGTGGAGACCACCGGCACGAGCCCGTGGCACGGCGACCGCATCACCGAGGTCGCGGCCGTGGTCGTGCGCAACGGCGTGGTGACTGACACCTTCGAGACGCTCGTGAACCCCGAGCGCCCGATCCCGCCGATGATCACCTCCCTCACGAACATCTCGTGGGAGATGGTGAAGGACGCGCCGCGATTCCGCGACGTGTGCGACGAGCTGCTGCGCGTGCTCGAGGGGCACGTGTTCGTCGCGCACAACGTGGAGTTCGACTGGCGCTTCGTGTCCTCCGAGGTCGAGCGCGCCACCGGCCGCCGGCTCGACGGACCGCGCCTCTGCACCGTGCGCCTGGCGCGCCGGCTGCTCCCGCAGCTCCGCAGCCGGCGCCTGGACAGCGTGGCGCACTTCTACGACGTGGAGATCTCCGGACGCCACCGCGCGGGCGGCGACGCGCTCGCCACCGCGCGCGTGCTGCTGCACCTGCTGAACGGGGCGAGAGAGCGGGAATGCCGGAGCTGGGATGACCTGCAGCGCCTCCTCGGCGCGCGCGCGCGCGGCCGCCGGCCGCGACGCCCGCCGGCGATGCCGCACCCCGTGGACAAGGATACCACCGCATGACTCCTCCCGAACCCCTGGTTCGCTCGCGAACGATCGGCGCGTGGCGCGTGCACGCCATCCAGGCCGGCGGCCAGAAGCTGGACGGCGGCGCCATGTTCGGCGTCGTCCCCAAGCCGCTCTGGGAGCGGCGCATCCCGGCCGACGAGCGCAACCGCATCCCGCTCGGCATGCGCTGCCTCCTCATCGAGCACGACGTGGGGCTCGTGCTCATCGACACCGGCGCCGGGAACAAGGAGAACGAGAAGTTCCACGACATCTACGGCGTGGAGAACGCCGCGCCGGATGGTCGCACCGCGCTCGAGGCCGGGATCCGCGCCGCCGGGCACCGCCCGGAGGACGTGGCGCTCGTGATCAACACCCACCTCCACTTCGACCACGGCGGCGGGAACACGTATCGCGACGCCGAAGGGGTCATCCGCCCCGCGTTCCCCAACGCGCGGTACGTGGTGCAGGCGGGAGAGTACCACTACGCCACGCACACGAACGAGCGGACCGCGGCGAGCTACTTCCCGCACAACTTCGTCCCCATCCACGAAGCCGGCCGCTTCGACTTCGTGGATGGAGAGCGCGAGATCGTGTCCGGCATCACCGCCCTGCCGACGCCGGGACACGTCCCGTTCCATCAAGGTCTGCTGCTCCGGTCCGCGGGCGAGACCGCCTTCTATCTGGGCGACCTCGTCCCGACGAGCGCGCACCTGCCGCTCCCCTGGATCATGGGCTACGACGTGGAGCCGCTCGTCACGCTGGAAACGAAGCGCGCCATGCTGCGCCGCGCGATGGACGAGGGGTGGCTCGTGATCTTCGAGCACGACGCGGTGAACGCCTGGGGAAGGGTGGGGCACGACGGGAAGGCGTACGCGCTCGTGGAGGTGGAGGACGACGCGCCCGCGAGTCAGGAAGTGCTCAGGAATCGGTGAGCGGGGGGTGGGAATCACGCCATCGCCCGCCGTTCCGACGCCCTGACGTGCCGCGCGCCGCCCGAGTGTAAAGCGGCAGCCGCACGGGCGTCGCGCGGGCGCTGGCGCGCCCCCGCGCCCTCTCCTAAGTTGGGCGCTCCAGTTGCACGAGGCGATGGTGGCGAGCGACCTGCGTGAGCAGCTGCAATCCTCACTCGGGAACGCCTACGAGCTCCAGCGCGAGCTCGGTGGTGGGGGGATGAGCCGCGTCTTCCTCGCCGAGGACACCCTGCTCGGGCGCGCGGTGGTGGTGAAGGTGATCGCCCCCGAGCTCGCCGCCGGACTCAACGTGGAGCGCTTCCGGCGCGAGATCCAGCTCGCGGCGAAGCTCCAGCACCCCCACATCGTCCCGGTACTCTCGGCCGGCGAGGCGGACGGGCTCCCGTACTACACCATGCCGCTGGTGGAGGGGGAGTCGCTGCGCAGCCGACTCGCCCGCGGCGGCGCGCTCCCGGTGGACGACGCGGTCTCGATACTCCGCGACGTGGCGAAGGCGCTCGCGTACGCCCACGCGCACGGCGTGGTGCATCGCGACATCAAGCCGGACAACGTGCTCCTCGCCGCCCACGATGCGCTGGTCACCGATTTCGGCGTGGCGAAGGCGATCTCGAGCGCGCGCGAGGAGCCGGCCGGCGCCACGCTCACCGCCCTCGGTGCCGCGCTCGGCACGCCGGCGTACATGGCGCCGGAGCAGGTGGCCGCCGATCCGGCCACCGATCACCGTGCCGACCTCTACTCCTTCGGCGCGATGGCGTACGAGCTGCTCGCCGGACGTCCGCCCTTCGTGGGGCTGACGCCGCAGCGTCTGCTGGCCGCGCACATCTCCGAGCGCCCGCAGCCGCTGCACGAGCTGCGTCCCGACGTGCCCCCCACGCTCTCCGCGCTGGTGATGCGCTGCCTGGAGAAGGATCCGGCGGCACGGCCGCAGTCGGCCCTCGATGTGCTCGCGTCGCTGGCGCAGGTGTCGAGCGGCGGCCACACGGTACCACTCGGCGCGCTGCCGACCCGCCGCGCCCTCGTGCGCGCGCTCGTGCTGTACGCCGCCGCGTTCCTGGGCGTGGCCCTGCTCGCGCGGGTGGCGATCGAGGTGATCGGGCTCCCCGATTGGGTGTTCACCGGCGCGCTCCTGGTCATGGCGCTGGGACTCCCCGTGGTGCTCCTCACCGGACTGCTGCACCACCAGGCGCGCGTCACGCGCACCGCGCCGACGATGACGCCCGGCGGCACACCCATCCCCCCGGGGACCTTCGGCACCCTCGCGACGAAGGCGAGCAGGCACATCACCTGGCGGCGCGTCGCGCTGATCGGCGCCGCCGCAGTGACGGTGTTCGCCATGCTCGTGGCGGGGTACATGACGCTCCGCTCGCTCGGGATCGGGCCCGCAGGATCGCTCATCGCGGCCGGCGTCCTCGGCGACCGCGAGCGGGTGCTCGTCGCCGATTTCCGCAGCCCCGTCACCGACACGTCGCTCGGTCCGGTGGTGAGCGAAGCGGTGGAGGCCGATCTGGCGCAGTCGGCGAGCCTGAGCGTGGTGCAGCCGGCGATGGTGCGCGAGGTGCTCCAGCGCATGCGGCGCCCCGCGGGCGCGCGAGTGGATCTCGCACTGGCACGGGAGATCGCCACGCGCGAGGGGATCAAGGCGATCGTGGACGGGGACGTCATCGCGCTCGGCGGCGGCTACGTCATCTCCGCGCGCCTCGTGGCGGCGCCCACGGGGGAGGTGCTCGCCTCCTTCCGCGCCACGGCGGACGAGCCGAAGGCGATCATCCCCGCCGTGGACCGACTGTCGCGGCACCTGCGGGCGAAGATCGGCGAGTCGCTGAAGTCCATCCGCGCCACGCCGCCGCTGGAGCAGGTGACCACCGGGTCGCTCGAGGCGCTCAGGAAGTACGCGCAGGGAACGCGGGCGGTGGAGACACGGGGGGAGATGGCGGAAGGGGCGGCGCTGCTCGAGCAGGCGATCGCGCTCGACACCGGCTTCGCCATGGCGTACCGCAAGCTCGCCATCGTGCTCTCCAACTACGGCGGACAGACGGCGCGCGTGCGCGCGCTTCTCCAGCAGGCGTTCGATCACCGCGACCGGCTGAGCGATGCGGAGCGCTACGTGACGGAGGGGACGTACTACACGTACGGCCCGGCGCCCGACGCCGCGAAGGCCATCGCCGCGTACGAGTCGGCGTTGGATGGGCAGCCGGACAACGCCACTGCGCTGAACAACGTGTCCGTGCTGTACCAGGGCGCGCGGCAGTACCGGCGCGCCGAGGCGTACCTGCGACGCGCGATCGCTGCGGATCCCATGGGAGAGTCGCAGCGGCTCAACCTCGCCGTCGTGCAGGTGGCGCTGGGGCGCCCGCGCGACGCGGCGGAGACCGCCGAGCGGATGGCGCGGAGTTTCCCGGGCAACCCGACCGTCACCTTCCTCCGCGCGCAGCTCGCGGCGTACGAGGGGCGGCACGACTCGGCGGTGGCCCTGCTGCGTGCCCTCCGCACCGCGCGCGCGTCCGACCCGACCACGCGCGAGGAGGCCGCGTTCATGCTGGCGAACGAGGCGGAGCTCCACGGGCGGCTCGTGGAGGCACGGGAGTGGCTGCGCGAGGCGGAGACGCTCCAGGCACAGCGCGGCGTGGCGATGGCGCCCCTCGACGCGGCGATCGAGGAGGCGGTGATGGACGCGTGGTTCCTCGGCGAGCGGCAGCGCGCGGCGCGGCGGGTGGATGCCGCGCTCGCGCTGCACCCGCTGGACTCGATCCCCGCGGTGGAGCGGCCGTACGCGAGGCTCGCGACCGTCTACAGCCTCACCGGGCGGCCGGAGCGGGCCCGCGCGATGCTGGCGGCGTTCGACCGTCGCCGTGCCGCCGCGCCGCTCCTGGACGACGCCACGGATCGGCACCTGATGCTCGGCGACATCGCGGTCGCCGAGCGCCGCTACGACGATGCGGTCCGGGAGTACCGCGCCTCGGACTCGGGGGAGTGCGACGTGTGCGCGCTGCCGAGGATGGCGGTGGCGTACGACCTGGCGGGGAACGCCGATTCGGCGATCGCGCTCTTCGGGCGCTACCTCGTGGCGCCGTCGCTCAAACGGGTACACGAGGACGGCACGTTCCTCGCCGCGGCGGAGAACCGACTGGGGGAGCTGTACGAAGCGCGCGGGGATGCCCGCCGCGCGGCGGAGCATTACGGCAGGTTCGTGGCGCTGTGGGCGAGGGCCGACCCGGAGCTTCTGCCGAGGGTGGAGCGCGCCCGCCAGCGATTGGCGCGGCTCGGTCCGCGGGAAGCGGCGCTCGGTCCATCCCGTCCATCGGACCTGGCCGTGCACTGACCGGCCGGCCCGCCGGCTCGTGCCGGACGAGGAGCGGCTGGCCCGGTTGACACCCTCGGAGGGCATCCCTAAATTGCGGCTGCACAATCGAGTAAGCAGAGCGGCTCGCGTCGCTCTCACCCTCCGGCCCTCGTCGCTGATCGCGCGAGGTGTGCTGTAGGAGTTCAGGCCAAGCGCTGGCGCCCGTCGTTCGCGGGCGCATCGTCGCATGTCGCGGACTCCGGAGTGGTGTCCGCGATTTTTTTGTCTTCCTTCGGAGGAGCTTCGCCCATTCAGGACAGTACCAAGCGCGTCCGGGTGAACCGGCAGATCCGCATCAGTCCACTGCGCGTGATCGCGCCCGATGGTTCACAGCTCGGAATTCTCGACCTCGAGACGGCGCTCGCGCAGGCGGAAGCGCAGGGGCTCGATCTGGTCGAGGTCGCTCCGACGGCCCGCCCCCCCGTGGTCCGCATCATGGACTACGGGAAGTTCAAGTTCGAGCAGGCCAAGATGGCGCGGCAGGCGAAGAAGAAGCAGCACGTGATTCACCTCAAAGAGGTGAAGTATCGTCCCGGGATCGACGATCACGACTTCGAGACCAAGACCCGGCACGCGCGGCGCTTCCTCGAGGAAGGCAACAAGGTGAAGGTGACGATGATGTTCCGCGGCCGTCAGGTCGCGCACCCGGAGCTGGGCAAGGAAGTGCTCGACCGGGTCTCCGGCGAGCTCGCGGACATCGGGAAGATCGAGGCCGATGCGAAGCTCGAAGGGAAGAACATGACCATGATTCTCGCGCCGAAATGAGGCGGGTGGAATAGCCAGATGAAGATGAAGACCCACAAGGGCGCCGCGAAGCGCTTCAAGGTGACCGGCTCCGGCAAGGTCAAGCGCTACAAGGCCTACAAGAGCCACATCCTCACGAAGAAGGCCGCCAAGCGGAAGCGGAATCTCCGTCGCCCCGCCCTCGTGCAGACGGCGGGCGACGAGAAGCGCATCAAGCGCCTCATTCAGGCGTAAGGGAGAACGACCATGCCTCGCGTCAAGTCCAACGTCACGCGCCTGAAGCGCAAGAAGCAGATCATGAAGGCGGCGCGCGGTGCGTTCGGCGCGCGCAGCAAGCTGTGGAAGGCCGCCAAGGAGAACGTCGAGCGCGGCTGGAAGTACGCGTACCGCGATCGCAAGAACAAGAAGCGCGACTTCCGCCGGCTCTGGATCGTCCGCATCAACGCCGCGGCGCACCAGAACGACATGAGCTACAGCGTGTTCATGAACGGCCTCAAGAAGGCCGGCATCGAGGTCGACCGGAAGATCCTCGCCGATCTCGCCGTGCACGACCCCGCGGCGTTTACCGTCCTCGCCGAGAAGGCCCGGGCGGCGCTGAACGCGGCGTAACAGCACGGGACTCGAAGGGGCGCGGGTGCAGTACGATTCCCGCTTCCCGAGTCCCGAGTCCCGGTTCCGATCTTCTCGGCGGCAGTGCGACCATGCGTCCACTGCCGCCGTGTTTTCTTGCCCCATCGGTTCACGCACAATGACGCTGGACGAATTCCTCGGGAGCACCGCCGCCGCCGAGCGCGATGGCCTCGCGCGCATCGAGCGCGCCGCCGATGCCGACGCGCTCGATGCCGCGCGCAACGAGCTGCTCGGGCGCAAGAGCGGGCGGATCACGGAGCTCATGAAGACGCTCCCCTCGCTGCCGCCGGAGGCGCGCCGCGATGCGGGGGCCGCCGTGAATCGCGCGAAGCAGGCGCTGGAGGGCGCGCTCGAGGCGCGCCGCGCGGCGCTCGCCGCCAGCGCGCCGCCGCCTCCCACCGCGGACCTCACCATGCCCGCGCGCCACGGCTGGCGCGGCGCGAAGCACCCGGTCACGCTCGTCATCGAGGAGATCGCCGAGATCTTCCGCGAGCTGGGGTTCACCATCGCCACCGGACCGGAAGCGGAGCACGAGTGGTACAACTTCGCCGCGCTCAACTTCCCCCCCGAGCACCCGGCGATGGACATGCACGACACGCTCTACCTCGACGAGGGCGCGCTCCTGCGCACGCACACCTCCCCCGTGCAGGTGCGCACGCTTCAGTCGTATCCACCGCCGATCCGAATCCTCGCGCCGGGAAACGTCTACCGCCGCGACTTCTTCGACCCGTCGCACGCCCCCGCGTTCGCGCAGGTGGAGGGGCTGGCCGTGGATGAAGGGATCACGTTCGTGGACTTCAAGGGAACGCTCACGCACTTCGCCAACCGCTTCTTCGGCGCCACGCGCACGCGCTTCCGCCCGAGCTACTTTCCGTTCACGGAGCCGTCGGCGGAGATGGACGTTCAGTGCCGCATCTGTGGTGGGAGCGGCGTGACGGCGGCCGGGCCGTGCGGTCCGTGCAAGGGGACGGGGTGGATGGAGATCCTCGGCTCCGGCATGGTGCACCCCGCCGTGCTCGAGGCCGCGGGGCTCGACAGTGAGCGGTACACGGGGTGGGCATTCGGGATGGGGCCTGGGCGGATCGCGCTCCAGCGCTATGGCATCCCGGACATCCGCATCCTTTACGATTCGGACATGAGATTCCTGGAGCAGTTCGCGCCATGAACGCTTCGTACGCCTGGTTGCAGTCGATCGTCCCCACGTCGCTCACGGCCGAGGAGCTGCGCGACCTCATCACCGCGCGCTGCTGCACCGTGGACGAGCTCGTGCGCCTGCGCGAGGACCTGCGCGACGTGGTGGTGGGGCTCGTGGTGGAGGCCGCGCGACACCCGGACTCCGACCACCTCTGGGTGACCCGCGTGGACGCGGGACGCGGGGAGCTGCTCGATGTGGTGTGCGGCGCGCCGAACGTGCGCGCCGGTCGCAAGTATCCCTTCGCCCCGGCGGGCTCCACGCTCCCCGGTGGGCTGAAGCTCGAGAAGCGGAAGATTCGTGGCGCGCTGTCGAACGGCATGCTCTGCTCGGCGCGCGAGCTGGGGCTGAGCGATGAGCACGGGGGAATCCTCGAGCTGGAGACCGCCGCCGCCCCGGGCACGCCCTTCCTGGCGGCCGTGCCGGTGGGCGACGTCCGCATCGTCATCGACGTGACCCCGAACCGCCCCGATCTCCTGTCGCACCTCGGGATCGCGCGCGAGATCGCCGCCGCGACCGGCGCGCCGCTCGCGCTCCCGCCGGTGCCGGGCGCCGAAGCGGTGCGCGTACCCCAGCCCGAGCGGGCGGCGCGGACGGCGACCGCTGGAGGGATCGATGTCGTGCTCGACGATCCCGCCGGATGTCCGCGCTACATGGGCGTCGTGGTGCGTGGCGTCACCGTGCGCCCGAGCCCCGACTGGCTCGCGCAGCGCATCGGTGCCGTGGGGGGACGGCCGATCAACAACGTGGTGGACATCACCAACTACCTGCTTCACGAGCTCGGCCAGCCGATGCACGCGTTCGACGCGGCGCGCCTCGCCGGCTCCACGGTGGTGATCCGGAAGGCGAGGGCGGGGGAGAAGCTCCTGACGCTCGATGGCGTCGAGCGCACGCTCGACGAGTCCATGACCGTCATCGCAGACCGCGATCGCGCCGTCGCGATCGCCGGTGTGATGGGTGGCGCGGAGAGCGAGGTGGGCGAGTCCACCACCGACGTCTTCCTCGAGGTGGCGCACTTCGACCCCTCGGCGGTGCGCCGCGCGCGCCGCGCGCTCGGGCTCTCCACGGATGCGAGCTACCGCTTCGAGCGCGGGGTGGATCCCGACCTGCCCCCGCGAGCGCTCGCGCGCGCGGTGGAGATGCTCGTCGCGCTCGCCGGTGGAAGGGTGGATGGCGCGCCGGTGGACCTGTACCCGAGCCCGCGCGAGCGGACGCGCATCGTCCTCCGGCCGGCACGCGTGGCTCGCGTGCTGGGGGTGAAGCTGGACGCTGGCGAGATCGCCGACCTGCTTGGCTCCGTGGGCTTCGTGTGCGAGCGGTCGGGAGCGGAGCTCGCGGTGGAAGTGCCCGGGTGGCGCCCCGATGTGACCCTCGAGGTGGATCTGATCGAGGAGGTGGCGCGCCTGCGCGGCTACGACTCGTTCCCCGACGAGGTGCGCCCCTTCCGCCCCGGCACCGTCCCCGATTCGCCGGTGGAGGTGGCGACGCGCCGCGTGCGCGAGCGGCTGGTGGGACTCGGTCTGCTCGAGGCGCGCCCGCTCCCCTTCGTCGCCGGCGGCGCGGAGGGGTGGGTGCGTGTGGCCAACCCGATCGCCGAGAACGAGAGCTACCTGCGCCGGTCGGTGGTCGAGACGCTCGCGCGGCGTACGGAGCACAACCTGGCGCACATGAACCGCGACGTGCGCCTGTTCGAGGTCGGATCGGCGTTCCTGCCGTCCACCGGAGCGCTCCCCAGGGAGGAGCTGCGCGTGGGGGCGGTGGTGATGGGTCATCGTCGCCCGCCGCACTGGACCGAGGTGCGCCCCCCCGACTACGACGAGTGGGATGCGAAGGGGCTTGGCGAGGAGATCGCCCGGGCCGGCTTCCCGGGCGCGCAGGTGGAGCTGCTCCCGGCGGATCCCGCGTCGGGGGCGCTGTGGGCGATCATGGTGGATGGCGAGCCGCGTGGCGAGGTGCGGCGCGTGACGCTCGACGCCCCCGTGTGGGCGGCGCCCGCGTTCGGCGTGGAGCTCACGCTCCTCGACATCGAGTCCGAGGTGGTGGCGGCGCCGGGCGAGTCGCGGTACGTCTCCCCCGGGGCCCGGGTGCTCCGCCAGGCGCCGGTGCTTCGGTACCGGCCGCTCCCCAGCACCCCGGCGGCGGAGTTCGATCTGGCGCTGCTCGTCCCGAACGACATGCCGGCGGCTCGGGTGGAGGAGGTGCTGCGGCGTGGCGGGGGTGAGCTGCTCGAGCGCGTCACGCTGTTCGACGAATACCGGGGCGACAGCGTTCCGGCCGGATTCCGGAGCCTCGCCTGGCGATTGACGTTCCGTCACCCGGAGCGCACTCTACGGGAGAAGGAGATCGCCGGCCGTCGCGAGAAGCTCTTGCGAACCCTCGAAGGAGAGCTCGGTGTCCGACAGCGAACGACCTGACATCCCCGCGCTCGAGGAGCTGGGCCAGCTCATCCACGCGCTCGGGGAGGAGATGGCCGCGTGGCGCCGGCGCGCGCACGAGGCCGAGGCGCGGTTGAAGGACACGGACGCACGGCTGCTGGAGATGGAGGCACGGCTGACGGACGCGGCCGCCGCCGCGAGCGAGGCCGCTGTCGAGCCCGCTCGGCCGGGCGGCGCCTCCGGTCGTGCGCCGGAGTCGCCCGCGGAGGTGGAGGAACTGCGCCGGGAGAACGAGGCGTTGCGCCAGCGGCTCGAGGGCGCGCGCGTGCGCACGGGGCAACTGCTCGACAAGCTCCGCTTCCTGCGCCAGCAGCACGAACTGGAGGCGGAGCGATGAGCAAGAAGTCCACGGTGAAGGTCACGATCGTGGGGGAGGAGTACACGATCCGGAGCGATGAGTCCGCCGAGCACACCCGGGCGGTGGCGCGCTACGTGGACGAGACCATCCGCTCGCTCATGAACTCCGGGGCCGTGGTGGAGTCGCACCGCGCCGCGATCCTCGCGGCGCTCCAGATCACCGACGAGCTCTTCAAGGCGCGTGAGGCACCGCGCGAGATGGCGGAGCGCCTCCATTCCATCGCCGCCGACGTGCGGCGAATGCTCCCGCCCACCAAGCGCCAGGCGCGATAGCGGCGCGGTGTGGCGCGCCGCATTGCCTTTTGTTAAGACCGCGCGTACTTTCCTCGCGGGTAACCGGCTAGACTCGTAGTCACAAGCCCTTCTTGCAGTTAGCGCCATCCGTCCTCCGCCCTACGCCGGCGGTGGGCCGACGGCGGCTGGCACGGGGGCTCCGGCCGGCGGGTCTTCACAGTTACGTGGCGCATCTCGTCACGTTGGAGCATAGATCCAATGAGCGAAACCGCGCTGGTCGCCGCGTTGGGCGTTGTCGCCATCATCGCCGCCGCGGCGTTTTTCGTTCTCGGGCGTCGGGCCGGACGCGCTGCCGAGCGTGCCGCGCTGCGATCGGCCAACGCCACCGCTGAGGAATCCGCCCGCCGCATTCTGGACGACGCCCGCCGCGAGGCGGAGACGCTGCGCAAATCGGCGGTCGTCGCCGGCAAGGAGGAGTCGATCCGGCTCCGCGAGGCGTGGGAGGGTGATGCCGCCAAGCGCCGCGAGGAGCTGGAGCGCGCCGAGCGACGGATGCAGGAGCGCGAATCGAGCCTGGACCGCAAGTTCGACACGCTCGATCAACGCGAGAAGGAGGTAGGGCGCCGGTCGAGCGACCTCGGCCGTAGAGAGAAGCTCGTGACCGAGCGCGAAGGGGAGCTCGAGCGGCTGGTCGCCGAGGAGCGCCGCCGCCTGGAGCAGCTCGCCGGGATGAGCGCCCAGGAGGCCAAAGCCGAGCTGATCAATCGGCTGGCCGAGGAAGCTCAGGCCGAGGCGGCCAACCAGATCCGCGAGATCCGCGAGAGCGCCCGCCGCAACGCCGAACGCGAAGCGAAGAAGATCGTCGCGCTCGCCGTCCAACGCATCGCGTCGGAGCACACATCGGAGATCAGCGTCTCCTCGGTGTCGCTCCCCAACGACGAAATGAAGGGGCGGATCATCGGGAGGGAAGGGCGCAACATTCGCGCGTTCGAGCTCGCCACGGGGGTGGACGTCATCATCGACGACACCCCCGACACCGTCGTGGTCTCCTGCTTCGATCCCGTCCGGCGGGAGGTGGCGCGCCTGGCCCTCACCAAGCTCGTGGCCGACGGGCGCATCCACCCCGGCCGGATCGAGGAGGTGGTGGCCAAGTCGCGCAAGGAGGTGGAGGCCGCCATTCAGGAGATGGGAGAGCAAGCGGCGTACGAGGTGGGCGCGCACGGACTGCACCCGGAGCTGATCAAGCTCGTGGGACGGATGCACTACCGTACGAGCTACGGGCAGAACATCCTGCAACACTCCAAGGAAGTGGCGCACCTGGCCGGGATCATGGCCGCCGAGCTCGGGCTCGACGTCGCCATGGCGAAGCGCGGCGCGCTCCTGCACGACGTGGGGAAGGTGCTCACGCACGAGCACGAGGGCACGCACGTGCAGCTCGGGGTGGAGGTGGCGACGCGCTACGGCGAGAACCCGTTGGTGGTCAACTGCGTGGCCGCGCACCACGACGACGTGCCGCACGAGAGCGAGGTGTCGGTGCTGGTGCAGGCGGCGGACGCCATCAGCGGCTCGCGCCCCGGCGCGCGCCGCGAGGCGTTCGAGACGTACGTGAAGCGGCTGGAGGGGCTCGAGCGGATCGCCTCCAGCTATACTGGAGTGGACAAGGTGTTCGCCATCCAGGCCGGGCGCGAGATTCGCGTGATCGTGAACCCCGATGATGTGGACGACGTACGCATGACATCGCTGAGCGAGGAGATCGCGCGGCGGATCGAGGGAGAGCTGCAGTATCCAGGGCAGATCAAGGTGGTGGTGATCCGAGAGCAACGGGCGGTGGACTTTGCCCGCTGAGCTGATCGACGGCGCGGCCGTGGCGCGGGAGATCCGCGCCGAGGTGGCGCGCGACGCGGCGCGGCTCACCGCCGCCGGGGTGAAGCCGGGGCTCGCCGTGGTGCTCGTGGGCGATGATCCCGCGAGCGCCGTGTACGTGCGCAGCAAGGGGAAGGCGTGCGAGGAGGCGGGGATGCACTCCGTCACCATCCGCATGCCGGCCACCACCACGCAGGACGAGCTCCTGGCCCAGGTGGACGCGCTGAACCGGGATCCGGCGATCCACGGGATCCTCGTCCAGATGCCGGTGCCCAAGCAGATCTCCCCCGACGTGGTGATCAACCACATCCGGCCGGAGAAGGATGTGGACGGCTTCCACCCGGTGAACGTGGGGAAGCTGCTGACCGGCGACCGCGACGGCTTCGCGCCCTGCACGCCGGCGGGAGTGCAGGAGCTGCTCGTGCGCTCCGGCGTGGACACGAAGGGCGCGGAGTGCGTGATCGTGGGGCGGAGCAACATCGTGGGGAAGCCGATGATGTCGCTCATGGTGCAGAGCGGGCGGGGCGCCAACGCCACCGTCACGGTGTGCCACAGCGCCACGCGCGACCTCGCCGACCACACGCGGCGCGCGGACATCCTGATCGTGGCCGCTGGGCGCCCTCGCATGATCGGCGGGGACATGGTGAAGCCGGGCGCCACGGTGATCGACGTCGGCATCAACCGCGTGAGCGACCCCGAGGCCAAGTCCGGCTACCGGCTGGTCGGCGACGTGGACTTCGACAGCGCGCGGGAGGTGGCGGGGCGGATCACGCCGGTCCCCGGTGGCGTCGGGCCGATGACGATCGCCATGCTTCTGCGGAACACCATCCGCGCCGCCGAGCTGGTCGCTTCGCGATGACCGGTCGCCGTGCCCGCGCCACGGGGGGCGGCGCGCGAGGGCGCCGCGCCTCCGAGGATCTCGACCTCTTCCCGGTGGACGTGCCGGAGGCCTACGACCGTCGCGGGGCCTCCCCGTCGCGCGCGGTACCGGCGCCCGTGGCCGCCGAGCCGGGCGCCACGGCGGAGTCGGCCGTGGCGGTGTCCACGCTCACGCACATCGCCAGGGAAGTGCTCGAGGGGGCATTCGTCCCGCTCTGGGTGCGTGGCGAGGTGAGCGATTTCAAGGCGCATCGCAACGGCCACTGGTACTTCTGCCTCCGCGACGAGCTGTCGCAGATCCGGTGCGTGGTGTGGGCCTCGCAGCAGCGACGCATCCCCGCGCCCCCCGATGACGGGATGCAGGTCTCCGCGTTCGGTCAGCTCACCGTGTACGCGGCACGCGGCGACATGCAGCTCCAGCTGTCGCGGTTGGAGGCGGTGGGGGATGGGTTGTGGCGCAAGGCGCTCGAGCAGGCGATGGCCCGCCTGGAACGGGACGGGCTGCTCGCGCCGGAGCGGAAGCGCCCCCTCCCGCGCTTCCCGCGCCGCGTGGCGGTGGTCACCAGCCCCGACGGCGCGGCGCTGCGCGACATCATCGCCGTCGTCAGGCGGCGCTGCCCGATCGTGGAGCTGGTGGTGGTACCGGCGAAGGTGCAGGGGGATGGCGCGGAGGAGGAGCTGGTGGCGGCGATCGACCGGGTGAGCCGCTGGGGGGATGCGGACGCCGTGATCGTGGGACGGGGCGGGGGCGGACGCGAGGATCTGTGGGCGTTCAACGACGAGCGCGTGGCGCGCGCGCTCGCCGCCTGTGCCGTGCCCACCATCTCCGCCGTGGGGCACGAGGTGGACGTGACGTTGTGCGACCTGGTGGCGGACCTGCGCGCGCCGACGCCATCGGCCGCCGCCGAGGCGGCGGTGCCGGTGCTCGCCGACGTCCGCGCGCAGCTCGACGGGCTCGCCGCGGTGATGCGGGGCGCGGTGCAGCGCCGGGTGGTGGATGCGCGGCAGTGGCTGGAGCATTCCGTGCGCGATCTCCGCCTCGTGGCCTCGCGCGGCGTCGAGCGTCGCCGGGCGCGCCTGGAGAACGCCGCCGGACGGATGCACGCGCTGAGCCCTCTCTCCACTCTCGGCCGCGGCTACGCCGTCGCCCGCGACGCCGAAGGACGCACGCTCGCCTCTGTGTCGAAGTTCACTCCGGGCCTGGAATTCGCCCTCACCTTGCACGACGGTACCACCAGCGCCGTCGTCCCCCGATCCCCCCAGATCCCCGACCCCCGGCCCCCGGCCCCATGACGTTCGAGTCCGATCTCGCCCGCATCGAAGCGATCGTCGCCGAGTTGGATCGCGACGACCTCGAGCTCGATCGCGCGCTCGCGCTGTTCGAGGAAGGGGTGGAGCGTCTGCGCGCCGCGGCGGCGACGCTCGCGCGCGCGGAGGGACAGGTGAAGGCGCTCGTGGAGCACGACGACGGGAGCTTCGGTCTTGCCGATCTTGGCGGCTGATCCGGTCGAGGCGGAGTTCGCGGCCGATCGCGCGGCGGTGGACGCCGCGCTCGCGACGCTCTGCGATCGCGCGCTCGGCTCGCTCCCCGGCGCGGTGGCGGCGGCGGTGCGCTACAGCATCCTCGGCGAGGGGAAGCGCCTGCGCCCCCTGCTGGTGCTGGCCGCGTTCCGCGCCTGCGGCGGCGCGGGGGACGCCAGCGCGCTCGCGGCGGCGGTGGAGATCGTGCACGCGTACTCGCTGGTGCACGACGATCTCCCGTGCATGGACGACGACGACGTTCGCCGCGGCCGGCCGACCACGCACCGGCTGCACGGCGTACGCGTGGCGGCGGTGGCGGGAGTGGCCATGGTCCCCCTGGCGGCGCGCGCGGCGGCCGATGCGGGCGCGGCACTCGGGTTGCCCGCCGGGGCGCGCGGCGCCATCGTTCGGGAGTTGATGCGTGCATCGGGGGCCGGCGGGATGGTGGGCGGCCAGTTGCTCGATCTCGCCGGGGAGGGGCGCTCCCTCTCGCTCGCCGAGCTGGAGCGCGTGCACAGCGCCAAGACCGGCGCGCTCATCGCCGCGTCGGTGCGCATCGGCGGGATCGCGGCCGGTGCGGGGCCCGATGCGGCACGGGCGCTCGAGGGGTACGGCGCGGCGGTGGGGCTCGCGTTCCAGATCGCCGATGACGTGCTCGACGCCACCGCGACGACCGCGCAGCTCGGGAAGACGGCCGGGCGCGATGCCGCGCTGGGCAAGAGCACCTATCCCGCGCTGCTGGGCGTCGAGGGCGCGGTGCGCCGCGCGAGCGACCTCGCCGACGAGGCGCGTCAGGCGCTCGCGGCCGCGGGGCTGCTGTCACCCGCGCTCGAGCGCCTCGCGCGCTTCGTCGTGGAGCGGAAGTCCTGACGCCGGGTACACGACAACGGAGGTCCGAGCGCATCCGGCGCGCAACACGAGTGGATGGACCTCCACGCATCGGTCTTTCGCCTCCGCATTCATGTCCGTTCTCGATCGCGTCGACGTTCCGAAGGATCTCAAGCCGCTCACCCGCGATGAGCTGCGCGCCCTCGCCAACGAGGTGCGCACCGCGCTCATCGACAGCTGCTCGCGCACCGGTGGGCACATCGGCGCCGGCCTCGGCGTCGTCGAGCTCACCGTCGCGCTCCACCACGTGTTCGACACGCCGCGCGACCAGCTCGTGTGGGACGTGGGGCACCAGGGGTATCCGCACAAGATGCTCACGGGGCGCAAGCGGCTCTTCGAGACGCTGCGGCAGGAGGACGGGATCTCCGGCTTCCTCAAGCGCGACGAGAGCGAGTTCGACGCCTTCGGCGCGGGGCACGCCGCCACCGCCATCTCCGCCGCGCTCGGGATCGCGGCCGCGCGCGACCTGCGCGGCGACGACTTCCGCGTCGCGGCCATCGTCGGCGATGGGGCGCTCACGAGCGGCCTGTCGTACGAGGGGCTGAACAACGCCGGCGCGTCCGACCGTGACATCATCGTCGTCCTCAACGACAACGAGATGTCCATCGCCCCGAACGTCGGGGCCATCTCGAAGTACCTCGGCTCCATCCAGCGCAATCCGATCTACAATCGCGTGCGCGGCGCGATCGGAACGGTGGTGGACGAGCTCCCGGGGCCGCTCGCCGGCCTCGGCGGCCTCGTGCGCCGATGGGAGGAGAGCATGAAGTCGCTGCTCACCCCCGGCGTGCTGTTCGAGGAGCTCGGCTTCCGCTACTTCGGGCCCATCGACGGGCACGACATGGATTCGCTGGTCGAGACGCTCCAGGCCGTGAAGGGGATGCGCACGCCGCGCCTCGTCCACGTGATCACGCAGAAGGGGAAGGGGTTCCCCGCGGGAGAGCACGGCGAGAAGTGGCACGCGCTCCCGCCGGGGCACGATCCCGCCACCGGCAAGCTGCTCGAGCCGAGCACCGCCAACCCCGCATACACCGCGGTGTTCGGGAAGGGGCTCGCGGAGCTGGGCGCCGAGCGGCTGGATCTCGTGGCGATCACCGCCGCGATGCCTGCGGGCACGGGCACGGGAACCTTCGGCAAGGCGTACCCCGGGCGGTTCTTCGACGTGGGGATCGCCGAGGGGCACGCGGTCACCTTCGCCGCGGGACTGGCGACGCAGGGGATCCGTCCCGTCTGCGCGATCTACTCCACCTTCCTCCAGCGCGCCTACGACAACGTGATCCACGACGTGGCGCTCCAGCACCTGCCGGTGGTCTTCTGCATGGACCGCGCGGGGCTGGTCGGCGAGGACGGCCCCACGCACATGGGACTGTACGACATCGCGTACATGCTCGCGGTGCCGGGGATGACGGTCGCCGCGCCGAAGGACGGCACCGAGCTGCTCGGATTGCTGCGCACCGCGCTCGCGCACGAGTCGGGACCGGTGAGCCTCCGCTACCCGCGCGACGCCTCCCCCGACGTGCCGCCGCACATCTCGCAGGTCCCCGCCGTGCCCTACGGTACGTGGGAGGTGCTGCGCCAGGGGGAGGAGATCGCCATCCTCGCGACCGGCACCACCGTGCTGCCGGCGCTCGACGCGGCGGAGTCGCTGGCCGCGGAGGGGATCGATGCCACGGTGGTGAACTGCCGCTTTCTCAAGCCGTACGACGACGTGACGCTCACCGCCGTCGTGTCCCGGCACAAGCGCGTGCTGGTGGTGGAGGAGGGGACCGTGGTGAACGGCTTCGGAGCGTACATGGCGGCCGTGATCGAGCAGATCGATCCGGCGGTGCGCGTGGGCGTGCACGGCGTCCCCGATCGGTGGATCGAGCAGGCGCCGCGCAAGCGGCAGCTCGCGCTCACGGGGCTCGACGCGCCCGGAATCGCGCGGCGCGTGCGCGCGCTGCTCGAGAGCGAGGCGGTCGCCGGGTGACGCGCATCGGCGT
>DASTSH010000275.1:0-19419 GCA_035760785.1 Gemmatimonadaceae bacterium
ATCCCCGTGCTCGGCAACGGCGACATCCGCACGCCGCAGGATGCGGTGCGCATGCGCGAGCAGACCGGGTGCGCCGGGGTGATGATCGCGCGCGGCTCCTTCGGCCAGCCGTGGATCTTCACGCAGGCGCGCGCGCTCCTCGAGGGGCGCCCGATGCCCGCCATGCCGCCGGTGGAGGAGCGCTTCGCCATCGCCGTCGAGCACGCGCGCATGGCCGAGGCGTACGAGAACGACCCCCGCGGCGCGGCGATCGAGTTCCGCAAGCACCTCGGCTGGTACGTGAAGGGGCTGCCGTCCTCCGCCGATCTGCGCCGGTCGCTCCACCAGGTGGAGTCGCTCGGGGCCGTGGAGGACATCTTCGGCGGCTACCTCGCCGCGATGCGACGGGGAGACATCCGCGAGGACGCCCCCGCCGACGACGCGCCGGAGGTCGCTGCGGCGTGATGCGCGATCGCGTTCTGGCGCTCCTGCGCCAGGTCGCGGACGGAGAGCTCGACGCCGAGAATGCACTGAAGCGGCTCGCCATGCCAATGGACGAGTCTCTCCCATTCGCCACCATCGACCACCACCGCGCCCTCCGCCAGGGGTACCCGGAGGTGATCTTCGCGTCGGGGAAGACCGCGCAGCAGGCGGTCGCGATCGCCGAGCGCGTGGCGGAGCAGGGGGAGGGCTTTCTCGTCACCCGGCTGCTCTCCGACATGGCCGCACCGCTGCGCGAGCGCTTCCCGGCGGTGGAGATCAACGAGCTCGGTCGCACGGCGTACCTCGCGCCCCCCGAGCCGCCCCCCCGCGGCCGGGGAACGGTGCTCGTGGTCACCGCCGGCACGAGCGATCTCCCGGTGGCCGAGGAGGCCGCCGTCACCGCGTGCGCGCTCGGCAACGATGTCGCCCGGCTCACCGACGTGGGCGTGGCCGGCATCCATCGCCTCTTCTCGCGCGCGGACGCGCTGCGCGACGCCGCGGTGGTCATCGTCGTCGCGGGAATGGAAGGGGCGCTCGCGTCGGTGGTGGGCGGGCTCGTGGCGGTGCCCGTGATCGCGGTCCCGACCAGCGTGGGCTACGGGGCGAGCTTCGGCGGCGTGGCAGCGCTCCTCGCCATGCTGAACAGTTGCGCCTCGGGCGTCACCGTCGTCAACATCGACAACGGGTTCGGCGCGGCCTTCGCCGCGTCGCGCATCACGCACCGCTGACCTCCCACAGGTCCGTACGACATCTTTCCACCGACCCGAGGACGGGAGTCCTCGCGTCGCGCTCGCGCTGTGCGCGACGCTCGCCATCATCGCCGCGGGAGCGGCGCCCTCGCCCACTGTGGCGCTCGCGGCGTGCCTCACCGGCGCGGCTGCGTGGAGGCGGGGGTGGCGCCTTGGTGCGCCCGTCGCCGCCGCCGTCGTCCCCCTGCTGGTCGGCTGGGACCCGCTGCTGCCGCGCCCCGTCTCCCACACCACGCTCGCGTCGGTGCTCGCGCTGGTGGGAGCGGCGTTGCTCGGCGGCGAGCTGGCTCGGGACAGGGAGCAGGACGCGGCGGTGCGAGCACGCTCCATGGCCGCTCAGCCGGCCGGCTCCCGCCGGAGCTCCCCGGCGCCCGACACCCGGCGCGTGCCGGCCGCCGATGGCGCTCCGTTCGATGGCACCCTCGAGCAGGAGCTGATCGAGCGGTATCTCATGGAGCTCAGGGATGCCCTCGGCGCGGAGTCGGCGGTGTACTGGTCGCTCCGGGGGGGCGAGGAGATCACCGCCGTGGCGTCGTCGCTGGGCGGTGCGCTCGTGCCGTCGATCCACACCAATCCGTCGGTCGAGTCGCTGGTGCACTGGGCGGTGCAGCAGGGGATGCCCGCGTCCAACTACGACACCGACGACGCCTTCTTCCTCACCGCGCACGTGGGCACGCCCGAGCGCCCGCACGGCGCCGTGGGACTGTTCGCGTCCGACCGGCGTCTCATCGCGCGCGATCGCGCCAGGGTGTTCCTGCCGCGCTATGCGGCGCGCCTCGGCGCCATGCTCGACCTGCTCCAGGATGGACGGGAGACGCGCCGCTATCGCGGGAAGGCGGAGGCGCTCGCGCGCGCGGCCGAGCGGATCCAGGCGAGCACCGACCTCACGTCGCTGGGCACGGCGATCTGCGAGTCGACGCTGGAAGTCTCCGGCGGCACGCGCGCGGCGTTCGTGCTCTGGCGCGAGAAGGAGGACGCCGGACGGGTGGTGAGCGTGTCCACCGGGCACGCCATTCCCGAGGACTTCGTCGTGGCGGCGGACTCGCTGGTGGGCACGGCCTGTCGCGAGCGCACGCGGTTCACCATCCGCGAGGCGTACCGCATGTCCGACTTTCCGCTCTTCGCGCCGGGTGAGCCGGGGCGGCGGGTGAACTCCATCGCCGTGGTCCCGCTCCAGCGCGACAGCCGCGCGCTCGGCGCCATCGTGGTGGAGGGGGACGAGGAGGCGCAGCTCACCTCGGTGGAAGCCTCGCTGCTGATGCTGGTGGCGTCAGTGTCGGCGGCGGCGCTGCGGAGCGTCGAGGAGTTCCAGACGGTGCGGGAGCAGTCGAAGACCGATGGCCTCACGGGGCTCCCCAACCGCCGCGCGTTCGACGACCGGCTGCGACACCATCTGGCCGAATGCGACCGGCGCGGGCAGGTGCTGTCGCTGATCGTGGCAGATGTGGACAACTTCAAGCAGGTGAACGATCAGTACGGCCACGCCGCCGGCGACGCCGTGCTCGTGGCGGTGGCGCGGGCGCTGGAGCACGCCGTCCGCAACATCGACTTCTGCGCCCGCTACGGCGGGGAGGAGCTGGTGGTGCTGCTGCCGCAGACGCCGCTCGCGCTGGCGCGCGATGTGGCGGAGCGGCTGCGGCGGACAGTGGAGTCGCTGGAGATCGTGTCGGCGGGTCAGCGCCTGTCGGTGACGATGTCGTTCGGTGTGGCGTGCTATCCGGGCAGCACGCGGACGGCGGACCACCTGTTCGCCGCGGCGGACCGGGCGCTGTACGACGCCAAGAACGACGGTAGAAATTGCGTGAGATCGATCGGCGCAACGGTAACTACCAAAAGTACTTGACTGCCAACGCCGGAAGTGGATTCTGGTGCTGTGGCCCGGTTGACCCCGGGGCGCGGGACCGCTAGATTGCAGACGAGTTCGGGGGCGACTGGCTTCGACGGGGCAAGTGAAGCCGTGGCCGCGTGCCCAGGTCTCGGGTCCTGGTAAAACCCTCGGGAAAGATCACAACTGCCAACAACAACTTGGCTCTGGCTGCGTAACTTCGGTTCACGCACCTGCCTTTCAGGTAGCCCGCCCGAGGCGGCCTGACGGGTATCGCAAAATCGGGATAGGCCGGCGTCGCGTCTTCCGGTGACGGCCGAAGCTCCAGAAGACTCGTCCAGCAGTGGGCCGCCCACTGGCCAGCGGCTGGAGACCTCAATCGGTGGGCTACGCACGTAGACGCTGTAGTGGATCTGGTCTCGGACCGGGGTTCGATTCCCCGCGCCTCCATGCTCGAAGGGCTGGTTCAGGGTACTGAACCGGCCCTTCATCATTCCCGCTCCCGCCGACGCGCCGCCGGCTGCGACGAGCCGCCGCCCCCGGGAGCCCCTGATGGCCGTGTGCCGGGAGCCGACCGCCGTGTCCGGAGCGCTCACCATCCACGATCCCGGTCCCTCCGCGGCGCGCGACCGCGCCGACGGCGTCGCACCCGCCGAGCTGCCGTTCCGCGTCCCCGGGGGCGGGGAGATCCGCTTTGGCACCGCGTCGTGGACCGATCCCACCCTCACGCGCGGCGCGGTGTTCTACCCCGCCGGGGTGGACTCTCCCGAGGACCGCCTTCGCTACTACGCCTCGCGCTTCTCCCTCGTGGAGGTGGACTCCACCTACTACGCCATCCCCGCGCGACGCATGGCCGAGCTGTGGCGCGAGCGGACGCCGGAGCACTTCACCTTCGACCTGAAGGCGCACGCCCTCATGACCGGGCAGCCGACCGAGGTGCGCCGGCTCCCGCCGGAGCTGCGTGATGCGCTCCCGCCGTCGCTCGCCGAGAAAGAGCGCATCTACGGCAAGGATCTCCCCCCCGACCTCTACGACGAGGTCTGGCGCCTCTTCCTCGATGCGCTCGAGCCGCTGCGATCCTCGGGGAAGCTGGGCTCGATCCTCCTCCAGTACCCGCGCTGGTTCAACCCGGGCGCGGAGAGCCGCGAGCGCATCCTCGAGGCGCGTGAGCGGCTGGGGGACGTGGCATCGGCGGTGGAGCTGCGCAACGCCCTCTGGTTCTCCGGACGGAACGCGGAGGGAACCCTGCGCTTCCTCGAGGAGCACCGCATTCCATTCGTCATGGTGGACGAGCCGCAGGGCTTCCGGAGCAGCGTCCCTCCGGTGGAGGTGGTCACCTCCCCGCGACTCGCCGTGATCCGCTTCCACGGCCGCAACGCCGCCAACTGGGAGCGTCCCGGCGTGAGCGTGGCCGAGCGGTTCCGCTACCTGTACGACCGCCAGGAGCTGGCCGAGTGGGTGCCGCGGATCGGCGAGACGGCCGGTCGGGTGCGCGAGACGCACGTGATCATGAACAACTGCTACTCGAACTACGGCACCACGAACGCCGCCGAGATCGCGGAGATGGTACGCCAGGTGTACGGCACGGCTGGCCCCCGAATTGCCGAGTGACGGGAGTCTCCACGACGAGGGGCTGATGAGCGCCACCGGCAGGGGCACGCACCGGGCTCGCGGATTGGGCGACGTCTCGAGCCAGGAGAAGAAGTCGATCACGCACGGTGACTTCTGGATTCCGGAGCCCGAGCGCGAGCTCTACAAGAGCGTGCTGCGCGCGCTGAACGAAGCTGGAGTCCCGTACGTCATCGCGGGCGCGTACGCGATCTACGAACACACCGGGATCTATCGCGAGACGAAGGATCTCGACCTGTTCGTGGAGCCGGCGCACGTGATCTCGGCGATGCGCGTGCTGCGCGGGATCGGGCTGACCACACGCCTGGAGCAGGCGCACTGGCTCGCGAAGGCGATCGACGGGCGCCGCTTCGTGGATGTCATCTTCGGGATGGGGAACGGCCTCGCGCTCATCGACGCCGACTGGTACCGGCACAGCCGCCCCGCGATCCTCGCCGCCACGCCGATCCGTGTCGCGCCGCCCGAGGAGCTGATCTGGCACCGGCTGTTCATCAGCGAGCGCCACCGCCAGGACAGGGCGGACATCGTGCATCTGATCGCCAGCGTCGGGCCGCTCATGGACTGGCGGCGACTCGTGGAGAAGACGGGGGAAAACTGGCCGCTGCTGCTCGCGCAATTGCAGATGTTCTTCTACGTGTATCCGGAGTACCCGGGCGCCGTCCCCGGGTGGGTGATGTCCGAGCTGCTCGAGCGGGCCGTGGTGGAGCTGCATCGCGAGCGGAGCGGCGAGCGGGTGACGCGCGGCACGCTCGTCTCGCGCTTCAGCTTCACGATCGACGTCAACGAGTGGGGCTTCCGCGACCTGCGGGCGGAGAGCGTCTCGGCCATGGAGCGCCAACCGGTGATCAGGGAGCTCGCCACGAGCGACGTCTGGGACGAGCGCTCGCGGTCGGTGGAGGAGTATCATGCCCGAGTCGCCTGACCTGCACATCGTGAGCGGCGAGACGCCCGACGCCCCCGACTCGGGGAACGGGGCGGCCGCGCCGCCCCCGGAGAGCGGAGAGCGCCGGCACGGCGGGGATCGCCGGCGCGAGACGCGCGTGCGGATCGCCGCCGTCGGCGACTTCCACTGCGGCGCGGAGGAAGTCGGGGCCTATCGCGAGCTGTTCGCCGAGGCGAACGCGTCGGCGGACGTGCTCGTGATCACCGGCGACATGACGCGGCGCGGGCTCTCCGCGGAGTTCAAGGTGGTGGTCGGGGAGCTCGCCGACGTGAAGATCCCGATCGTGGCGGTGCTCGGGAATCACGACTACGAAGCGGGGGAGGTGACCGAGGGGCTCGCGATCCTCCGCGCGCGGGGGATCCACATGCTCACCGGCGATGCCTTCCAGCTCGACGACCGGGTGTCGTTCGCCGGCGTGAAGGGGTTCATGGGCGGCTTCGGCCGGGGCACGCTCACCGCGTTCGGCGAGCCGGAGACCAAGGCGTTCGTGAACGCGACGCTGTGCGAGGTGCAGGCGCTCGAGCTCGCGATGCGGCGGCTCTCCACGCCCGTGCGGGTCGTGGTGCTGCACTACGCGCCGATCGCCGCGACCGTGGCGGGGGAGCCGCCGTTCATCCTGCCGTTCCTGGGCACCGACCGCCTGGCCGATCCCCTCGACCGGTACGGCGCGACGGTGGCCTTCCACGGGCATGCCCATTCGGGCACGCTGCACGGGTGCACGCCGGGGGGCGTGCCGGTCTACAACGTGTCGCTGCCGCTGCTGCGCCGGGACGGGGTGGGGAAGATGTTCCTCGTCCACGAGGTCCCGATCCCGGCCCCGGCGCCGCACCCGGCGCCCACGTCAGTCGCCTGACGCGAGCGCCGCGCGCGCCGCGGCGAGTCGCGCGATCGGCACGCGGTACGGAGAGCAGGACACGTAGTTCAGTCCGGCCTCGTGGCAGAAGTGCACGGAGCGCGGATCGCCGCCGTGCTCGCCGCAGATTCCCGTCTTGAGCTCCGGGCGCACGCGCCGCCCCTCGCCGACCGCCCACCGGATCAGCTTTCCCACGCCCGTGACATCGAGCGACTGGAATGGATCCTCGGCGAATATCCCGCGATCCACGTACGCGGGCAGGAAGCGGCCCGCATCATCCCGGCTCATCCCGAGCGTGGTCTGTGTGAGGTCGTTGGTGCCGAACGAGAAGAACTCGGCCGAGGTCGCGATCTCGTCGGCGGTGAGCGCGGCGCGCGGCAGCTCGATCATCGTCCCCACGGTGTAGGGAACGTCCTCCCCCATCACACCGAGCACCTGGCGCGCGACGTCGTCGATGATCGCGCGCTGGTGCTCGAACTCCTTCAGCGAGGCCACGAGCGGCACCATGATCTCCGGCCGCACCTCGAGGCCGCGACGCTTCACCCGCACCGCCGCCTCGAAGATCGCGCGCGCCTGCATCTCGGTGATCTCGGGATAGGTGATCCCGAGGCGGCAGCCGCGGTGGCCGAGCATGGGGTTCGTCTCGCGCAGCGCCTCCACCACCCGGTTGAGCTCCTCCCGCGGCATCCCCAGCGTGCGCGCGAGGCGCTTGGTGTCCTCCCCGCCGTGCGGCAGGAACTCGTGCAGCGGTGGGTCGAGCAGGCGGATGGTCACCGGCAGTCCCTGCATCGCCTCGAAGATGCCGTCGAAGTCCTGGCGCTGCATGGGCAGGAGCTTCGCGAGCGCGCGCCGCCGTCCGGTCTCGTCGCGCGCCACGATCATCTCGCGCATGGCGGTGATGCGATCTCCCTCGAAGAACATGTGCTCGGTGCGGCACAGGCCGATCCCCTCGGCGCCGAAGGCGCGCGCCATGCGCGCATCGGCCGGCGTGTCGGCGTTCGCGCGCACGCGCAGCACGCGCGCCTCGTCGGCCCACTGGAGCAGACGCGCGAAGGAGAGATACGCGCGCGAGTCGCCGCCGAGCATCTGCCCCGAGAGCACGCGCACGACCTCGCTCGGGATGGTCGGCAGGTCGCCGCCGAACACCCGACCGCTGGCGCCGTCGAGGGTGATCCAGTCTCCCTCGTTCACGACCATGCCGTCCGCGGTGAAGCGGCGATGCTCCAGGTCCACCTCGATCTCGCGGCAGCCGACGACGGCGCATTTGCCCATCCCGCGCGCCACCACCGCCGCGTGGCTGGTCATCCCGCCGCGCGCGGTGAGCACGGCACGCGCGGCCACGATGCCGTGGAAGTCCTCCGGCGTGGTCTCCTCGCGCACGAGGATCACGCGCTCTCCGGCCGCGGCGCGCCGCTCGGCCACGTCGGGATCGAACACGGCGCGCCCGCTCGCCGCGCCCGGGCTCGCCGGAAGCCCGGTGGCGATCGGCGTTGCCCGCGCCCCCGGATCGATGATCGGGTGCAGGAGCTGATCGAGCTGCTGCGGCTCCACGCGCTGCACCGCCTCCGTGCGGCTGATCAGCCCCTCGGCGACCATCTCGTCGGCGATGCGCACCGCGGCGGCCGCCGTGCGCTTCCCCGTGCGCGTCTGCAGGAGATAGAGCTTCCCGCGCTCCACCGTGAACTCGATGTCCTGCATGTCGCGGTAGTGGTGCTCGAGGCGCTCCTGCGTGGCGAGCAGCTCCTCGTACGCGCCGGGGAGGCGGCGCGCCATCTCGTCGATCTCCAGCGGGGTGCGGATCCCCGCCACCACGTCCTCTCCCTGCGCGTTCACGAGGAATTCGCCGTAGAACTTCTTCTCCCCGGTGCTCGGGTTGCGCGTGAAGGCCACGCCGGTCCCGGAGTCGTCCCCCATGTTCCCGAACACCATCGCCACCACGTTCACGCCGGTGCCGAGCGACTCCGGGATGCCGTTCACGCGGCGATAGTCCACGGCCTTCTTCAGCGTCCAGGACTTCCACACCGCCTCGATCGCCCCCCAGAGCTGCACCTCGGGATCCATCGGGAACTCGGCGCCGGTGCTGTTTCGCACGAGCGCCTTGTACTCCTCCACGAGGTTGCGCAGCGGCTCCTCCCCCAGGTCCGCATCGGTGGCGGCGCCGCGGGTGAGGCGCTTGGCGGCGAGCAGCTTCTCGAAGTCGTGGATCGGCACCCCGAGCACCACGTCGCCGTACATCTGGATGAAGCGCCGGTAGGAGTCGTACGCGAAGCGCGCGTTGCCGCTCTGCTGCGCGAGGCCGAGCACCGTGCGGTCGTTGAGCCCGAGGTTGAGGATCGTCTCCATCATCCCGGGCATGGATACCGCGGCGCCCGAGCGGACGGACACGAGCAGGGGATTGGCGGGATCGCCGAACCGGCGCCCCGACACCTCCTCGAGCCGGCGGAGACTCTCCGCCACCTCGCCGCGCAGGCCATCGGGGTAGCCGCCGCTGCGCAGGTAGTCGACGCATACCGGCGCGGCGATGGTGAAGCCCGGCGGGACCGGCACGCCCAGGTTCGTCATCTCGGCGAGATTCGCCCCCTTCCCGCCGAGGAGCGCCTTCATCTCCCGGGTGCCGTCGGCCCTGCCGTTGCCGAAGAAGTAGACGAGCTTGTCCACGTGGGTCTCCGTCTCGGAGTGAGTCACCGGTCGAGGATCGGTCGCCGCGCCGGAGCGCCGGGCGCTATGCGGCTAGCAGCCACACCCGAACCGTAGCTTGTCCGGATCGGTGGGAGGCGGCGTGGGATAGTCTCCGGAGAAGCACGCATGGCAAAACCCGTGCGGGCCGTCGGGAACCGCCCGCAGCATCCCGTCGAGCGAGAGATAGCCGAGCGAGTCCACCCCGATGTGCCGCGCGATCTCCTCCACCGAGAGATTGGCGGCGATCAGCTCCTCTCGCGAGGGGGTGTCGATCCCGTAGTAGCACGGGCCGGTGACCGGGGGCGACGCGATCCGCATGTGGACCTCGCGGGCACCGGCGGCGCGTACCATGGCCACGAGCCCGCGCGTGGTGGTGCCGCGCACGATCGAGTCGTCGATCATCACCACGCTCTTCCCCTCGAGCACCTCGCGCACCGCGTTGTACTTCACCTTCACCTTGTGGTTGCGTCCCTCCTGCGACGGCTGGATGAAGGTGCGCCCCACGTAGTGGTTGCGGATGAGGGCCAGCTCGAGCGGGAGCCCGGTCTGCTCGGCGTAGCCGAGCGCCGCCGCGTTCGCGGAGTCGGGGACCCCGAACACCAGATCGGCGCCCGGGGCCGGGCACTCCTTTCCGAGCTGCCGCCCGAGCGCGCGGCGCGCGCGGTCCACCGAGCCGCCGCCGAAGATGCGGCTGTCGGGACGCGCGAAGTACACGTACTCGAACACGCATCGCCGCGGCTCGAGCGGCTCCAGTGCCTGCTCGGAGCGCAGCCCATCGGCATCCACGATCACGATCTCGCCCGGCGCCACGTCGCGCACGTGCCGGGCGCCGATGATGTCCAGCGCGCACGTCTCGGACGCGAACACCACCGCGTCGCCGAGCATCCCGATCACGAGCGGCCGCCAGCCGCGGGGATCCCGCGCCGCGAGCAGCGCCGTCCCCAGCGCCACCACCACCGAGTAGGCGCCCTCCACGCCGCGCAACGCGTCGGCGAGCTGCCGCTCGGGCGCCGTCTCGCGCGAGCGCGCGATCCGGTGCACGAGCACCTCCGAGTCCATCGTGGACGCGAAGATCGATCCGTCCGCCTCGAGCTCGCCGCGCAGCTCGGTCGCGTTGGTGATGTTCCCGTTGTGGGCGAGCGCGATGTAGCCGCCGCGGAAGCGCACCATCACCGGCTGCGCGTTCTCCAGCGTGGAGGATCCGGCGGTGCTGTAGCGCGTGTGCCCGATCGCGACGCGCCCGGCGAGGCCGTGCAGGCTGCCGGAGGTGAGCCCCTCCGAGACGAGCCCCATGCTCCGGTGCGCCCGCGCCGTGCCGTTCTCGTCCACGGCCACGATCCCCGCCGATTCCTGCCCGCGGTGCTGGAGCGAATAGAGTCCCAGGTGCACGAGCTCCGCCGCATCCGGAACGCCATGCACACCGAAAATGCCACACATGTCAGATTGCCGCCGGTTGAGGGTGTTGCTCGAGGACCGCGGCTTCCGCCGAGCCCCCCGCCATGAGGCGCGGAATGGCCTCGTGGTACGCGCGCGCGAGACGCTCGAGCGGTGCCACCAGCCGGCCTTCGCCAGCCGTGATGACGAGCGTGCCCGAGTCGCCGCGCACGGTGCCGATGCGCCGCGCCGGCACGCCGTGCCGCGCGGCGATCTCGAGCACCCGTGCCGGATCCGCCGTGCCGACCACGATGCGCCCCTGCGCCTCGCCGAAGAGCAGGGCACGGAGCGGCAGGTCGCGCCACGCGTCCAGCTCCACCTCCGCGCCCACGAGGCGCTCGGCGTCGCCGATCGCGCACTCCGCGAGCGCCACGGCGAGTCCGCCCTCCGCGCAGTCGTGCGCCGAGCGCACGATCCCCGCGGCGATGGCCTCCAGCAGCGCATCAATCACCGCCCGCTCCCGCGCGAGATCGCAGCGCGGCGGCGCGCCCGCGACCACGTCGTGGATGCGCGCCAGGTACTCGCTCCCTCCCAGCTCGTCGGTCGGCTCCCCGAGGAGCACGATCGCGTCGCCGTCGGCGCGGAAGGTGGAGCGCGTCACGTGCTCCAGGCGCTCCACCACGCCCACCATGCCGATCACCGGCGTCGGATACACCGCGCCGGAGGGATTCTCGTTGTAGAACGAGACGTTGCCGCCGGTGACCGGCGTCTCCAGCACCCGGCACGCCTCGCCCATCCCCGCCACCGCCTCGCGGAACTGGAAGAACACCTCCGGCCGGCGCGGGTTGCCGAAGTTGAGGCAGTTCGTGATCGCCCGCGGGCGCCCGCCCACGCACGCCACGTTGCGCGCCGCCTCGGCCACGGCGATCCGTCCGCCCTCGCGCGGGTCGAGGTAGACGTAGCGTCCATTGCAGTCCGTCTTCACGGCGATCGCCCGGTCGGTGCCGCGCACGCGCAGCACCGCCGCGTCCCCCTGGCCCGGCGCCACCACGGTCCCGGTGCGCACCGTCGTGTCGTACTGCCGGTACACCCACCGCTTGCTCGCGATGGTGGGAGAGGAGAGCAGGCGCTCCAGCGTCCACGCCGGATCGCGCTCCTCCGGCCGCGCCGGAATCGCGTGCACGTCGCGCGCGCGCAGCGCGCGCACCGCCTCGCTCTCCCGCGCCTCCGGCGCGTACACGGGGCAGTCGGTGACCAGGCGCGAGCCGGGGAACTCGGCGACCACCCGCTCGCCTTCCGTCACGCGGTACACCGGCTCGGCGATCACCTCGCCGATGACCTCCGCCGCCAGATCCCACTTGCCGAGGATCTCCCGCACCGCCGCTTCGTGTCCGCGCTTCGCCACCACGAGCATGCGCTCCTGGGACTCGCTGAGGAGGATCTCGTACGGCGTCATCCCCTCCTCGCGCACCGGCACCTTCGTCACGTCGATCGTGACGCCGACGTCGCCGCGGGCCGCCATCTCCGCGGAGGACGACGTGAGCCCGGCCGCGCCCATGTCCTGGATGGCGACGATGTGGCCGCTCCTGATCAGCTCCAGGCTCGCCTCGAGCAGCAGCTTCTCGGTGAACGGGTCACCCACCTGCACGCGCGGGCGCTTCGCCTCGCTCGCCTCGGACAGGTCCTCCGACGCGAACGACGCGCCGTGGATGCCATCGCGTCCGGTGCGCGCTCCCACCGCCATGATCGGATTGCCCACCCCCTCGGCCGCCGCGCGAATCAGGTCGCGCTCGTGCATCACCCCCACGCACATCGCGTTCACGAGCGGGTTCCCCTCGTACGAGGGATCGAACACCACCTCGCCCGCCACCGTGGGGATGCCGACGCAGTTGCCGTAGTCGCCGATCCCCTTCACCACGCCGCCGAACAGGTAGCGCACGCGCGGCGAATCGAGCGACCCGAAGCGAAGGGAATCGAGCATCGCGATCGGACGCGCGCCCATCGTGAACACGTCGCGCAGGATCCCGCCCGCGCCCGTGGCCGCGCCCTGGTACGGCTCCACGGCGGAGGGGTGGTTGTGCGATTCGATCTTGAACGCGATCGCCAGCCCGTCACCGAGGGCGATCACGCCGGCGTTCTCTCCCGGCCCCTGCAGCACCCAGGGCGCCTGGGTGGGCAGGGTGCGAAGGACCGGGCGCGAGTGCTTGTACGAGCAGTGCTCGCTCCAGAGCGCGCTCACGATCCCGAGCTCGGTGAACGTCGGCTCGCGATCGAGCATCGCCACGAGGCGCTGGTACTCCTCTTCGGTGATCCCGTGCTCGGCGACGAGCGCCGGCGTGATGACGGGATCGCCGGGGCGGGGCCGCGCGCTCATGCGGACACCCTCGCGAGCATCGACTGGAACAGCCCGAGGCCGTCGGTGGAGCCGAGCACCGCCTCGACCGCGCGCTCCGGGTGCGGCATCATGCCGAGCACGTTCCCCTCGGCGCTCACGATCCCCGCGATGTTTCGGGCGGAGCCGTTGGGGCTCGCATCCGCGGTCGGCTCGCCGGCGGCGTCCACGTAGCGGAACACCACGCGCCCGTCCCCCTCCAGCCGGTCGAGCGTCTCCGCATCCCCGGTGAACCGCCCCTCGCCATGTGCCACGGGGAGCCGCAGGAGCTGTCCCGCGCGGTACTGGTGGGTGAACATGGTCTCCGCGTTCTCCACGCGCAGGCGCACCGGCTCGGACACGAACTGCAGGTTGGCGTTGCGCAGGAGCGCGCCGGGGAGGAGGCCCGCCTCGCAGAGGATCTGGAAGCCGTTGCAGATGCCGATCACCGGCCCGCCGCGGCGCGCGTGCGCCGCCACCTCGCGCATGATCGGGCTGAAGCGCGCGATCGCGCCGGCGCGCAAGTAGTCCCCGTAGCTGAAGCCGCCCGGGAGGACCACGACGTCCGCCCCCTCGAGGTCGTGCGCCTTGTGCCAGAGGTACACCGCGTCCGCGCCGAGCACGTCGGTGACCGCATGGTACGCGTCGTAGTCGCAGTTGGACCCGGGGAAGGTGACGATACCGAACTTCATAGCCCCTCCACGCCGGCGATCTCGTAGTCCTCGGTGACGGGGTTCGCCAGCAGGCGGTCGCACATCTCGCGCACCGCCGCGCCGGCGGCCGCCGCATCGGCGGCGGCCACATCGAGCACGATGTGCCGGCCGATGCGGGCATCGGCCACGTCGCGGAACCCCAACGTGTGCAGCGCGTCGGCGACCGTCTTCCCCTGCGGGTCGAGAATCCCCTTGCGCGGCACGATGTGAATGGACACGCGGAACCGGCTCATTCGCCGCCCTCGCTCTCTCGGTTGAATGAATTCCTGACATCGCTGGCCCGACGGCCGCGCCGCCGGCGGCGTCGCTCGCGCGTCGGGGTTTCGGCGAGCTCCACCGGGCGGGGCGTCCCCGCGTCGGCGAACTCGAGATCCTCGTCCTCGTCGGCCAGCGGATCCCCAACGGGCAGCCGGTCGAGCAGGCCGAGGAAGAACGTCCGCAGCAGTCCGTAGGCCACGTACAGCACCATCGCGGGGAACGCGTACCGCAGCGGGTTGATGAGGACGAGCCCCACCACCACGAGAAAGATCAGCGTGCCGAGAATGCTGCGGATGCTGCGGAAGCTGAGCGTCGGCATCGCCGGGTAGAGCACGTGGCTGATCATGAGGAAGCTCAGCGTGAGCAACACCACGGGCAGCACGGTGTGCCAGGGCCAGGTGCCGATGACGGTCTTGGTGAACAGGTTCGTCTGGCTGAACCAGTAATACGTGGCGAGCGTCATCCCCGCGGCCGGGCTGGGGAGCCCATGGAATTGCGTCTTGGCGCGCCCCCCCTGCTCGATGTTGAAGCGGGCGAGCCGCATGACGACGCAGGCCACGTACACGAAGGCGAAGAGCCAGGCCGGCCCGTTCTGGCTCAATTCGGCGAAGTACACGATGAGCGCGGGCGCGACGCCGAAGCTCACCGCATCCACGAGCGAGTCGAGCTCCACGCCGAACGCGCTGCCAGTGCGCGTGGCGCGCGCCACGCGGCCGTCGAGGGCGTCCATCACCCCCCCGAGCACCACGCACCACCCGGCCCAGATGAAATCGCCGCGCGATGCCGAGACGATCGCGTAGATGCCGAAGAGGAGATTGCCGAGCGTGAAGCCGTTCGGCAGCAGCACCACGGCACGGCGCATGTCGGGGCGGGGGAGGGCGGTTCGCATCAGGGCAGCTCCGCGAGCACGGTGGTCCCGGCGGCCGGCAGGTCGCCGAGCTTGGCGAGCACCTTCGTGCCGGGCGGCACGAACACGTCCACGCGCGACCCGAAGCGGATGATCCCCATCCGCACGCCCTGCTCGGCGCGCGTCCCGACGGTCGCGTAGTTCTTGATGCGCCTGGCGATGAGGCCGGCGATCTGCCGCACGAGAATCCGTTCGCGGCCGGTGTCGATGCCCACCGACATCTGCTCGTTCTCGAGGCTCGCCTTCTCCTTGGCGGCGTTCAGGAACTTGCCGGGGTTGTAGTGCACGTACTTCACCGTGCCGGTCACCGGATACCGGTTCACGTGCACGTTGAAGACGTTCATGAAGATCGAGATCCGGATCGCCTTCCCCTGGATGAACGCCGGCTCGTCCACCTCGACGATCTGGACGATGCGGCCGTCGGCGGGGGAGACCACCATGCGGTCGCCGCGCGGGCCCGTGCGCTCCGGATCGCGGAAGAAATACGCGACCCACAGGGCGAGGAGGAGGAGCACGAAGGCGGCGAGCCAGAGCGCCCACGAGTGGCGGGAGAGCGCGACGGCGAACGCGCCGGCGGCGAGGGCCACGGCGATGGCGATGAAGACGAGTCCTTCGCGAGCGAAGTTCACTGCAGCTCCGTGAGATCGAGCTCGGTTCCCGTGAGTCGCCGGTATGCCTCGAGGTAGCGGGCGCTCGTGGCGCGCACCACCTCCTCCGGCAGCGGCGGAGGCGGTGCGTCGCCGTTCCAACGCCCGGCGGCGCGCTCCGCGTCCAGATAATCGCGCAGTGGCTGCTTGTCGAAGCTCGGCTGCGCCCCGCCGGGACGGTACGCGTCGGCGGGCCAGAAGCGCGAGCTGTCGGGGGTCAGCGCTTCGTCCACCAGCAGGATGCGTCCGTCCGGGGCACGCCCGAACTCGAACTTCGTGTCGGCCACGATGATCCCGCGCCGCTCCGCGATCTCGCGCCCACGCCCGTACACCGCGCGCGCGAGCCGCTCCAGCTCCGCGGCCGCTTCGGCGCCCACCAGCTCGCGCATCCGGGCCACGGTGATGTTCTCATCGTGCCCCTGCTCGGCCTTGGTGGCGGGGCTGAAGAGCGGCGCCGGCAGCCGGTCGCTCTCGCGGAGCCCGGCGGGCAGCGGCTCGCCGGCGAGCGTGCCGCGCGCCGCGTACTCCTTCCATGCCGACCCCGAAATATAACCCCGCACCACGCATTCCACCGGGAACACGCGCGTGCGGCGGCAGAGCATCGCCCGCCCGGCGAGCTCGCGGCGATGCGGCGCGAGCACCGGAACGCGCGCGACGATCTCGCCGGCGTCGGCGGTCACCATGTGATGCGGCACGAGGTCCGCCACCTGGGCGAACCACCACGCGCTGATCTGCGTGAGCACCGCGCCCTTGTACGGGATCGGCTCGCGCATCACGACGTCGAACGCGCTCACGCGGTCGGTGGCCACGAGCAGGAGGTACGCGTCGTCCACCTCGTACACGTCGCGCACCTTGCCGCGGCCGAGGCGGTGGAGCGGGAGCTCGCTGGCGGTCATCACGCTCATACGCGCAGCGCCTCCCGCTCGGCCGGCGCCGCCGGCGTCCGTGCCAGGATCGGCGCCACCACGTCGCGCAGGAACTCGTCCACCTGCTCCGGGGCGCGTCCCACGAAGTCGCGCGGGTCGGTGATGTCGTGCATCTCGGAGAGAGAGAGTTGGAAGTCGGGATCGGCCGCCAGCCGCTCCAGCATGTCGTTGCGCTCGGCGCCGTCCTTGAGCGCGCGCGCGGCGGCGATGCTGTGCCGGCGGATCACCTCGTGCGCCTCCTGCCGGTCGCCGCCGGCACGCACGGCGCGGACGATCAGTTTCTCGGTGGCCATGAACGGCAGCTCCTCCATCACCCGGCGCCGGATGCGCGCCGGGTGCACCTCGAGCCCCGACGCGATGTTTCCCACCAGCACCAGGATCGCATCGGTGGCGAGGAACATCTCCGGGATCACCAGCCGCCGGTTCGCGCTGTCGTCCAGCGTGCGCTCGAAGAACTGCACGCCGTGCGTCTGGTTCGCGTTCTCCTCCAGGGAGATCACGAAGCGCGCGAGCGAGTTCACGCGCTCGGCGCGCATCGGGTTGCGCTTGTACGCCATCGCCGAGGAGCCGATCTGCTCCGTCTCGAACGGCTCCTCGATCTCGCCGAACGACTGCAACACGCGCATGTCGGCGGCGAACTTCGAGGCGGAGGCCGCCACGCCGGCCACCACCGACAGCACCTGCGCGTCGAGCTTGCGCGAGTACGTCTGCCCGGTCACCGGGAGCGCCCGGTCGAAGTCCATCTTCGCCACCACGAGCTGCTCCAGCCGCTTCACCTTCTCGTGATCCCCGCCGAACAGCTCGAGGAAGCTGGCCTGCGTGCCGGTGGTCCCCTTCACGCCGCGGAGCGGAAGGGTGGCGATGCGGTGCTCGAGGTCCGTCAGGTCCAGCACCAGGTCCTGCATCCAGAGCGTCGCCCGCTTGCCCACGGTCGTGAGCTGCGCCGGCTGGAGGTGGGTGTAGGCGAGGGTCGGCTCGTCGCGCCACCGGCGCGCGAACGCCGCCAGCGCGTCCAGCACGTCCACCACCTTGGCGCGCAGCAGCTCCAGGCCGCGGCGCATGAGGATCAGGTCCGCGTTGTCGGTGACGAACGCGCTGGTGGCGCCCAGGTGGATGATCGGCCGCGCGAGCGGCGCCACGTCGCCGAAGGCGTGGACGTGCGCCATCACGTCGTGCCGGAAGCGCCGCTCGAACGCGGCCACCTTCTCGAAGTCGATGTCGTCGAGGTGGGCGCGCATCTGCGCGAGCGCCTCGTCGGTGATCCCCTCCACGCCCAGCTCGCGCTCCGCTTCGGCGAGCGCGAGCCAGAGCCGGCGCCACAGCGCGTGCCGCTGCTGCGGCGACCAGAGCTCGAGCATCGCGCGCGAGGCGTAGCGCTCGGCGAGCGGCGAGGAATAGCGGGTGTGCCCCGTCATCTGATCATGAAGTCCGTGAAGTAGATCCGGCCGCCCCGCTCGAAGAACATGCGGATCATGCCGCGGTCGGCGAACGCGTCGAGCGCCTTCGCCACGTCCTGCGCGTCGTCGATCGACGCGCGGTTGATCTGCACGATGACATCGCCCGTCTCGATCCCGATGTCATCGGCCACGCGCTTGCTCACGTTGTAGATCAGCGCGCCGTGCTGGCTGCGAATCCCCCGCTCGGCGCGAATCGCCGGCGTGAGCGTCACCACCTCCAGCTCCTTCAAGACCTGCACCTTGGGCGCGCTCACCTCGGGAAGATCGGCCACCTTCACGTTCACCGGGAACTCGCGCCCCCCGCGCCGCACGATGAGCGGCACCTCCTCGCCCACGCGCAGGTCGAGCAGCTCGGCCTCCCAGTCGAACGGGTTGCGCAGCGTCCGATCGCCGGAGCGCACGAGCACGTCCCCGGCGCGGAGCCCCGCCTGCGCCGCCGGCGAGCCGGGAAGCACGGAATGGATCACCACCCCCGAATGCAGCGCCTCGCGCGGGTTCTGCGTCTCAGGCAGCTCCAGCTTCACCCCGATCCACGGCCGCCGGATCGTCCCGTGCAGCAGCAGGTCATCCGTCACCCGCTTCACCCGGTCGATCGGGATCGCGAAGCCCAGCCCCACCGAGCCGCCCGATGGCGTGTAGATCGAGCTGTTCATCCCGATCACTTCGCCCACCGCGTTCACGAGCGGCCCACCGGAGTTCCCCGGATTGATCGCCGCATCGGTCTGGATCATGTCGACGTACGTCGCGTTCCCCTCGGCGCGCGCGGCAAGGTTGCGCCCGGTGCCGCTGATCACGCCGGTGGTCACGCTCGGCTCGGAATTCCCGAGGAGGAAGCCGTACGGATTGCCGATCGCGATCGCCCACTCGCCGATCAGCAGGTTGTCGGAGTTGCCGAGCGTCGCCACCGGGAGCCCCTTGGCGGGGATCTTCAGCACGGCGATGTCGTTGATCTCGTCCTTGCCCAGGAGCTTCGCCGGGTAGGTGGTCCCGTCGCGGAGCGCCACCGAGATCGTGTTGGCGTCGGCGATCACGTGCGCGTTGGTGACGATCACGCCGTCGGCGCGCACGATGAACCCGGAGCCGAGTCCCGGCAGCACGCGGTCGCCGCCGCGGCCGAAGAAGGTCTCGAAGGGATCGGTGGTGTGCTGGACGATCTCCGTCTGCACGGTCACCACCGCGGGCGACACCTTGGCCACGGCGTCGGTGATGACGGTGCGGCGGCGCGGATCGATCGGGGAGAGGGTGCGCGGAGGGCGCGTCGCGGCGTCGGCGACGGAAACGGTGAGCCCGCCGGAGGAATTCGAGGACGAGCCGCCGCACCCGACGAGCGCGGCAGCGAGGAAGACGAGCCAGGATCGTGTCATGATGAGCGTCAGAGGCCGGCGCGCGACTTCGCGATGCGCTTGCTCCAGTCGTTCAGGAACTGGTCCAGCCCGAGATCCGTGAGCGGATGGAGGAGCAGCGCCCGCAGCACGGCGGGCGGCACGGCGACCGCATCGGCGCCGAGGCGCACGGCGTCGGCGAAGCGGCGTGGATGGCGAATGGACGAGGCGATGATCTCGCACTCGAGGGAGAACCGGTCGAAGATCGACCGGGTGTCGGCCACCACCGCGGCGCCGTCGGCGC
>DASTSH010000276.1:0-16866 GCA_035760785.1 Gemmatimonadaceae bacterium
GGTCCGGAAGATCGTCGCGCTCGTGAAGCCGACGTCGGTGGTGCAGCCTCCGCTCGGGCGGCCGCAGCTCTGGCGGCTCATCTCGCAGCTCTCGCTCAACTACCTCTCCATCGTGGAGGGGGGCGCGGATGCGCTGCGGGAGATCCTGCGCCTGCACAACTTCGGCGAGAGCTCCGCCGCCGAGAAGCAGATCCAGGGATTGCTCGACGTGCGGAGCGCGCCCGCGTACTCGCGGGTGGCCTCGGAGCACGGCCTCACCTTCGCGCGCGGCCGGCGGGTGGAGATCGAGCTGGACGAGGAGCAGTTCGCTGGGGGGAGCGCGTTCCTGTTCGCCTCCGTGCTCGAGCGCTTTCTCGGGCTGTACGCGTCCATCAACAGCTTCTCCGTGCTCGCCGCGCGGACGAGGCAGCGCAAGGACGTGTTGCGGGTGTGGCCACCGAGGGCGGGATGGAAGGCACTGCTGTAGGCGGCCGCCGCGCCGCGCCGTTCACGGGAGCGCCGCCCGGAGCGGAGTCGCCACTCGAGCGGCTGCTGCGCGAGGACCCGAACTCGTTCGAGTTCGCGCAGGCGGTGCGGGTGCTCGAGCGCCTGCGCCCCGATCGCGATGCGGTGGGCGGCTTCGGCGACCCGCGCGCGGAGGTCGTGCGCTTCGGGGCCCACCCGTCCATCTCGTTTCCGGCGAGCGAGATCCAGACGCTGGAGCTCGATGACGTGGATGCCCCCGCGCGGATGACGGTGAACTTCATCGGGCTCACCGGTCCGCTCGGCGTGATGCCGCTGAACTACACGCTGCTCGTGGCCGAGCGCGCGCGCGCCCGCGACGGCGCGATGCGCGACTTCCTCGACATCTTCAATCACCGCATCACCTCGCTCTTCTACCGCGCCTGGGAGAAGTACCGCTTCACGGTGGCGCACGAGCGCGGGCGCGATGATCCCCTCCTGGGGCACCTGCGCGACCTCGTGGGCGTGGGCACCGGGGGGCTGCAGCACCGGCTCGCCGTGCCCGACGAGACGCTCGTGTACTACAGCGGCCTGCTCGCCATGAAGGCACGCCCCGCCGCGGCGCTGGAGCAGCTGGTGCAGGACTACTTCGACGTGCCCGCCACGGTGGAGCAGTTCGTCGGCGGCTGGTATCCGCTCGACGAGGGGACGCAGTGCGAGCTCGGCGACGAGTCCACGCCCTCGTCGCAGCTCGGGCTGGGCGCCGTGGCCGGCGACGAGATCTGGGACCAGCAGGCGCGCGTGCGGGTGCGGATCGGCCCGCTCACTCGCCGGCAGTACGACGACTTCCTCCCCGACGGCGCGGCGCACGCGCCGCTGCGCGCACTGCTCCGCTTCTTCGGCGAGGATCAGCTCGACTTCGAGGTCCAGCTCGTGCTGGCCCGCGATGAGACGCCGCCCTGTGTGCTCGGCGACGAGGGGCAGGGGGCGACGCCGCTCGGTTGGTGTACCTGGCTCCGGACCGCGCCGATGGACCGCGATCCGGACGAAACGATTCTCACTCTCTAGCACGGGGAGACGCCCCATGTCGGTCAACCTCCGCTCCCTCATCGGCAAGCTGAACCCCGTGACGCGCAACGCCCTGGAGGCGTCGGCCGGGCTCTGCCTCTCGCGCACGCACTACGACGTGGAGATCGAGCACTACCTCATGAAGCTGCTCGACGCGACGGACGGGGACCTCGCCTTCATCCTGAAGCACTTCGGCATCGACCGGTCACGGCTGGCCGCGGAGCTCACTCGCAGTCTCGACAAGCTCAAGACCGGGAACGCGCGCACGCCGTCGCTCAGCCCCTCGCTGGTGAAGATGTTCACCGAGGCGTGGACGATCGGCTCCGTGGAGCTCGATGCGATGCAGGTGCGCTCCGGGCACACGATCCTCGCGCTCGTGGCCAACGAGGACCTGGCGCGCATGCTGGGGGATGTGAGCCGGGAGCTGCAGAAGATCCCGGCCGAGTCGCTGCGCAAGGAGTTCGCGGCGATCGTCGGGGCGTCCTCCGAGGAGACGCTCGCGGCGGCGGCGCCGGAGGCGGGGGGGAGCGCCGCGCCGCGCGCGGCGGGCGGGAAGACCCCGAACCTCGACCAGTACACCGTCGACCTCACGGAGAAGGCGCGCCAGGGGAAGATCGACCCGGTGCTCGGCCGCGACTTCGAGGTGCGGCAGGTGGTGGACATCCTCACGCGCCGGCGGCAGAACAACCCGATCCTCGTCGGCGAGGCCGGGGTGGGGAAGACGGCGGTGGTGGAAGGGTTCGCGCGCCGCATCGCGGAAGGCGACGTCCCGCCGGTGCTGCGCGGGGTGACGCTGCGCACGCTCGACCTGGCGCTGCTGCAGGCGGGCGCCGGCGTGAAGGGGGAGTTCGAGAACCGCCTCAAGGGGCTCATCGAGGAGGTGAAGAACTCGCCCACGCCGATCATCCTGTTCATCGACGAGGCGCACACGATGATCGGCGCGGGCGGCACGGCGGGGCAGGGCGATGCCGCCAATCTGCTCAAGCCGGCGCTCGCGCGCGGCGAGCTGCGGACCATCGCCGCCACCACGTGGGCGGAGTACAAGAAGTACTTCGAGAAGGACCCGGCGCTCTCCCGCCGCTTCCAGCTCGTCAAGGTGGAAGAGCCGACGGAGGACGTCTGCCTCCTCATGATGCGCGGCGTGGTGCCGTCGCTCGAGATGCACCACCGGGTGCGCATCCTGGATGACGGCGTGGATGCGGCGGTGCGTCTCTCGCACCGCTACCTCGCCGACCGGCAGCTTCCGGACAAGGCGGTGAGCGTGCTCGACACCGCGTGTGCGCGGCTGGCGCTCGGGCAGAACGCCACCCCGGCGGCGATCGAGGATGCGCAGCGCGAGCTCGACGACCTGTCGGTGCAGGCGCGGGTGCTCGAGCGCGAGGCGGCCGTGGGCGCCGACCACTCGGAGCGCCTGGCGAAGATCGCCGAGCGCCGCGCCGCCACCGAGGCGCGGCTCGCCGCGCTCACCGCGCGCTGGACCGAGGAGAAGGACATCGTCTCCCGGATCCGCGAGATCCGCGAGCAGCTCGAGGCCTCCGCCGGCGCCGACCGCGCGCCGGAGGGCGCCGAGGCGCTGCGGCAGGAGCTGGCGCAGCTCGACGCGCGCCTCGAGGCGCTCCAGGGGGACATGCCGCTCATTCGCGTGTGCGTGGACGCGGGCATCGTGGGCGAGGTGATCTCCGGGTGGACGGGGATCCCGGTGGGGAAGATGCTGCGCGACGAGCTCGGGACGGTGCTCGAGCTGGAGAGCCACCTGGGGAGCCGGCTCATCGGCCAGGCGCACGCGCTGGAGTACATCAGCCGGCGCATCCGCACCTCGCGCGCGGGGATCGAGGATCCGAACAAGCCCAAGGGCGTGTTCATGCTCGTCGGGCCGAGCGGCGTGGGGAAGACGGAGACCGCGCTCGCCCTCTCCGACCTGCTCTACGGCGGGGAGCGGAACCTGATCACCATCAACATGTCGGAGTTCCAGGAAGCGCACACCGTCTCCACGCTCAAGGGCTCGCCTCCGGGATACGTGGGCTACGGCGAGGGCGGGGTGCTCACGGAGGCCGTGCGCCGGCGTCCGTACTCCGTGGTGCTGCTGGACGAGGTGGAGAAGGCGCACCCCGACGTGCTCGAGCTGTTCTTCCAGGTGTTCGACAAGGGGCAGATGGAGGATGGCGAGGGGCGCCAGATCGACTTCAGGAACACGATCATCATCCTCACCACCAACGCGGGGACGGACACGATCATGAAGCTGTGCGCCGACCCCGAGACGATGCCCGATCACGACGGGCTGGTGAAGGCGCTGAAGCCCGAGCTGGACAAGGTGTTCAAGCCCGCGTTCCTCGGGCGCATGGTGATCATCCCCTACTTCCCGATCCGCGACGAGAACCTCCGCAAGATCATCACCCTCAAGCTGGGGAAGATCCAGCGGCGGATCGGCGAGACGCACCGCGTGCGCCTGGAGTACGAGGACGCGCTCGTGACGCAGGTGGCGCAGCGGTGCACCGAGGTGGAGAGCGGCGCGCGCAACGTGGACAACATCCTCACGAACACGCTGTTGCCGGAGATCTCCCGGCTCCTGCTCGAGCACATCGCGGCCGGCGAGCGGGTGGCCGCCATCCGCGTTGGCGTGGGAGAGAACGGTGCGTTCGACTACCGGGCGGAGCGCCCGGCCGCCGAGCCGGCGACGGAGCCGGCGCCGGTGGCGTGATCCGCGAATCGCTGCTTCGACCCTCACCCGTCCGCCGGAGCGCCGCATGCCCGACCTGACGCAGGCCAACAGACCGATCGCCGTCACGACGGCGGCCGGCACGGACGTCCTACTCCTCGAGGGGTTCAGCGGGGTGGAGGGCGTCTCCATGCCGTTCCGCTTCCGGCTGCGCATGGTGTCGGAGAACGCCTCGCTCTCGGCCGATGCCCTGCTGCACACGCCGGCCACCATCACCGTGCGCCGCGATGACGGGAACGACCGGTACATCCACGGCATGTTCTCGCGCTTCGTCCAGCTGGGGCGCGACGTGGCGGTGACGCATTACGAGGCGGAGCTGGTGCCGCAGCTCTGGTTCCTCTCGCTGAAGCGGGACGCGCGCATCTTCCAGAACAAGTCCGTCCCGCAGATCGTGGAGCAGGTGCTCGCCGACGCCGGGCTCACCGACTACAAGCTGAAGCTCGTGGGGAACTATTCCCCCCTCGAGTACTGCGTGCAGTACCGGGAGACCGATCTCGCGTTCGTGTCGCGCCTGCTCGAGCAGGAGGGGATCTTCTACTTCTTCGAGCACACCGACGGCGCGCACACGCTCGTGCTCGCGGACAGCCCCAGCGCCGTGGCCGCGTGCCCCGGCGCGGGACCGCTGCGCGTCAGCCCCCAGTCGCGCGACACCACCGAGGCGGACGACGTCGTCTTCGAGCTGGTGAGCGAGGCGTCGGTGTTCACCGGCAAGGTGGCGCTGCGGGATTACAACTTCCAGACGCCCAACACGTCGCTGGCCGTGCAGAGCTCCGGCGACGGCAACCTGGGAGAGCTGTACGACTACCCCGGCAAGTACGAGAAGACGGGCGACGGGAACTCGTACGCGCGCGTGCGGCTGGACATGCTCGAGGCGCAGCGGAAGATGGTGCACGGGCGGGGCAACTGCCCCCTGCTCGTGACCGGGCACAAGTTCGACATCAAGGAGCACTACCGCCGCGACCTGAACCAGTCGTACTTCCTGCTGCGCGTGGAGCACGACGTGGACGCGGGCGACTTCATCACCCGCGGGGGCGCGCCCTACCGCTACGAGTGCCGCTTCTCGGCCATCCCGGCCAGCGTCCCCTACCGCCCGCCGCTGGAGACCCCTCGCCCCGTGGTGCACGGCTCGCAGACGGCGGTGGTGGTGGGGAAGGCGGGGGAAGAGATCTGGGTGGACAAGTACGGCCGCGTGAAGGTGCAGTTCTTCTGGGACCGCGTGGGCCAGAAGGACGAGAACAGCTCCTGCTGGGTGCGCGTGGCCAGCACGTGGGCGGGGAAGAACTGGGGATTCATCCAGCTCCCGCGCATCGGGCAGGAAGTGATCGTGGATTTCCTCGAGGGGGATCCGGACCGCCCGATCATCACCGGCCGCGTGTACAACGCGGACCAGATGCCTCCGTACACTCTCCCGGCGAACCAGACGCAGAGCGGTCTCAAGACGCGGAGCTCGAAGGGAGGCGGCACGGAGGACTACAACGAGCTCCGCTTCGAGGACAAGAAGGGGAGCGAGCAGATCGTCATGCACGCGCAGAAGGATCTGCTGGTGGAGGTGGAGAACGACGAGACGCGCAACGTCCTCCACGACCGGACCACCACGATCAAGAACGACGAGACGCTCGAGGTCACCGAGGGGAACGAGAAGATCACCGTCAAGAAGGGGAACCAGACGGTGAACATCGACATGGGCAACCAGTCGATCACGCTCGGCCAGGGGAACCAGACGATCGAGATCAAGATGGGGAATCAGTCCACCACCGTGAAGATGGGGGACATCACCACCAAGGCGAATCTCGGCTCGATCAGCTCGGAGGCGATGCAGGCGATCGAGCTGAAGGTGGGGGCGAACAGCATCAAGATCGACCAGTCGGGGATCACCATCAAGGGGATGATGGTGAAGGTGATGGGAGACGTGCAGGCGAAGATGGACAGCCCGATGACCCAGGTCACCGCCAGCGGCATCCTGCAGTTGAAGGGGTCGCTCACCACGATCAACTAGTCCGATGACCACGACCGCGGTACCGGCGGCGCGGACGCTGCCGGAGTTCTGCGCGCTGGCGCAGCTCGGCGACGAGTCGAAGGCGCTGCTCCACGCCACCGATGGACCGCGCCAGTACCTGCGCCGGCTGATGGAGGCGGAGCAGTTCGCGGACGCGGTGCGCTTCGTGGCGCACGCGCTCCCCACGCGCGAGGGGATCTGGTGGGCGTGGGTGTGCGCGCGGCGCGCCGCCGGCGCCGAGCCGCCGCCGGCGATCCGCGCCGCGCTCGATGCCACGGAGCGGTGGGTGACGCAGCCCACGGACGAGAACCGGCGCCTGGCGATGCGCATGGCGGAGGCGGCGGGGCTCGACACGCCGGCCGGGTGCGCCGCGCTCGCGGTGTTCTTCAGCGGGGGGAGCATCGCCCCCCCGGAGTCGCCGCCGGTGCCCGCGCCGGAGTTCGTGAGCGCGAAGGCGATCGCCGGGGCGGTGATCGCGTCCGCGGTGGTCACCGAGCCGGAGAAGGCGCCGGAGAAGTTCCACGCCTTCGTCGCGCAGGGGCTCGAGGTGGTGAACAAGCTGCAGCTCTGGGGGGCGGCGTGAGCGCCGTCGCCTCACGAGCCAACCTCTGACGGGAGCCACCCATGGGACAGCCCGCAGCCAGGCTCGGCGACATGCACGTCTGCCCGATGGTCACGCCGGGGGTGCCGCCCATCCCGCACGTGGGTGGGCCGATCCTTCCGGCGTGCTGCCCCACCGTGCTCGTGGGCGGCCCGCCGGCGGCGCGCGCCACCGACATGGCCACCTGCGTCGGTCCCCCGGACGTGATCGCGAAGGGCTCGGTGACGGTGCTCATCGGAAGCCTCCCGGCGGCGCGCATGGGGGACACGTGCGGGCACGGCGGCACGATCGTGATGGGACTTCCCACGGTGCTCATCGGCGGCTGAGCGATCCGCTGCCCGTCCCCTCTCGCGCGGCGCGCTCCCAAGGATGAGCGCGCCGCGTTCGCATCGCGTCGCGCGACTTGTGGTGACCGGGACGCGTGGTACACTTTGCGAGACACACGTCTCGCGAGGCCACACCATGTCATCGTTGGATCGCTCGCTCGCCGCCGACGTGCTCCGCCTTCGCCTCCCCGATGAGCGCGCGAAGGCGTCGGACCCGGCGCTGCTCGAGAGAAATGGCCGCAACGCGCGCACGCTCGTGAAGGAGGGTGCGCTCCGCGTCACGCTCGTGGCGGTGGCGCCGGGCGGGCACGTACCGGAGCACCACGCCGACGGCCCGATCACGATGCAGGCGGTGGACGGGCGCCTGCGCGTTCGCGCCGGGGGCGCGGAGCACGAGCTGACCGCCGGCGATCTCCTCGCGCTCGCCGCGGGCGTGGCGCACGAGATCCGCTCCGACGAAGGGGGCGCGTTCCTGCTCACCATCTGCGGACGCGGCGATACCCGGTGAGCACCGCCGAACGCGGCGGGGAACCTCTCCGACCCACCCTCCTGATCGCCCGCGATCGCAGCGCGCTCGCGGGCTCCGCGGCGGACTGGATCGCTGAGCACATCGCGGCGACGGTGGCCGAGCACGGCTCGTGCGCGATCGCGCTGGCGGGCGGCACCACCCCCGCTGCCGCGTACGCGCGCCTCGCCCGCGCGGCGGTGCCGTGGAGCGCGGTGCGGGTGTACTTCGGCGACGAGCGCGCCGTGCCCCCGGACGACCCCGCGAGCAACTACCACATGGCGCGCGAGACGCTGCTGCGCCACGTGCCCATCCCGCGCACCGGCATCCACCGCATGGAAGCGGAGAGCGAGGACCCGGACGAGGCGGCGCGCCGGTACGAGGCGGTGCTGCCGGACCGTCTCGACCTGCTGCTGCTCGGCGTCGGCGCGGACGGTCACACCGCATCGCTCTTCCCGGGCGCGCCCGCGCTCGAAGAGACGCATCGCCACGTGGTGCCGGCCGACAGTCCGGCGCCACCCGTGCGCCGCCTGACGATCACTCCCCCCGTGATCGCGGCCGCGCGGCGGGTGGCCGTGCTCGTCGCGGGAGCCGCCAAGGCCATGGCCGTGGCGCGTGCGCTCGAGGGGGCGCTCGATCCGCGCGAGGTCCCAGCGCAGCTCGCGCGCGGCGGTACGTGGCTCCTGGATGCCGAGGCGGCATCGCTCCTGCAGAAGGTCCCCGCATGAGAGTGCTCGTCGGCGACATCGGTGGGACCCACGCTCGCATGGCGGTCGTGGAGATCACGCGACGCAAGATCACCATGCTGCACGCACGAACGTACCCGAGCCGGGCGTACTCGGCGCTCGCGCCCATCGCGCGCGAGTTCCTCGCCGAGGTGGGAAACGGGTTCGAGCGCGCGTGCTTCGGTGTGGCGTGCCCGGTGGTCGGCGGAGACTGCACGACGCCGAACCTCCCCTGGTCGGTGAGCGCGGCCCGCATCGCCGCCGAGATCGGCATCGCGCGCACGCGCGTGATCAACGATCTCGATGCCGTCGCGTACGGCATCGGCCGCCTCGAGGCGGCGGACGTCGTCACGCTGCAGGAGGGGACGCCGGTGGAGCACGGCGTGATCGCCATCATCGGCGCCGGGACGGGGCTCGGGCAGGCGTACCTGGTGTGGGACCAGGGGCGCTATCGCCCCCTCGCCTCCGAGGGCGGGCACGCCTCCTTCGCGGCGTCCGATCCGCTGGAGTGGGCGCTGCAGCGCTGGCTCACCGCCCGCTACGGGCACGTGTCGTACGAGCGGGTGCTCTCCGGACCGGGGCTCGTGTCGCTCTATCATTTTCTGGCCGAGCGCGAGCCGGCGCGCGTGGTGCCGGCCGTGCACGCCGACGTGGAACGGGAGGGGGGCGCGGCCATCTCGCGCCACGCCCTCGAGGGGCGCGACGCGCTCTGCCGCGAGGCACTCGCCCTCTTCGCCCGCGTGTACGGGGGGCAGGCGGGCAACCTCGCCCTCACCGTGCTCGCCACCGGTGGCGTGTACGTGGTGGGCGGGATCGCGCCGCGCATCCTGGACGCCCTGCGCGACGGCGCGTTTCTCGCCGCGTTCCGCGCGAAGGGGCGCATGGGCGGGCTGCTCGCGCGCGTCCCGGTGCATGTGGTCATCAACCCGAGCATCGGCCTCTTCGGCGCCGCGGTGGCGGCGACGGACGATGTCGATCTTCCCGAATCGCCCGACGTCGCGCGTTCCACGCGCGCCGAAGCGGCGAGAGGATGCTGACGAATGGCTTCACCCACGACGAGTGCGGGCACGGAGCTCGACCTGCTCTGCATCAACACCATCCGCACCCTCGCCATGGACGCGGTGCAGCGCGCGGACTCCGGACACCCGGGCACCCCCATGGCGCTCGCGCCGCTGGCGTACGTGCTGTGGACGCGCCATCTCCACTACGACCCCAAGGATCCCACCTGGCCAGGGCGCGACCGCGTGGTGCTCTCCGCCGGCCATGCGTCGATGCTCCTGTACGCCGTGCTCTATCTCACCGGCTACGAGCTCTCCCTCGATGAGATCCGGCGCTTCCGGCAGTGGGGGAGCGAGACGCCGGGACACCCGGAGCACGGGATCACCCCCGGCGTGGAGACCACCACCGGCCCGTTGGGGCAGGGGATGGGGAACGCGGTGGGGATGGCGCTCGCCGAGGCGCACCTCGCGGCGGAGTTCAATCGCCCGGATGCGGAGGCCGTGAACCACCGCACGTACTTCATCGCCAGCGACGGCGACCTGATGGAGGGCGTCTCGCACGAGGTGGCGTCGCTGGCCGGCCATCTGAAGCTCGGGAAGCTGATCGGGTTCTACGACGACAACCACATCACCATCGAAGGGGACACGTCGCTCGCCTACTCGGACGACGCGGCGGCGCGCTTCGCCGCCTACGGCTGGCACGTGGAGCGCGTGGAGGACGTGAACGACCTCGATGCGCTCGACGGCGCCATCGCGCTCGCGAAGTCGGTGACCGACCGGCCGTCGCTCATCATCGTGCGCAGCCACATCGCCTATGGGAGCCCGAACAAGCACGACACCGCGGAGGCGCATGGGAGCGCGCTGGGCGAGCGGGAGGTACGCCTGACGAAGGAGAACCTCGGGTGGCCGTGGGAGGAGCCGTTTCACGTGCCGCGCGAAGCGCTGCGCGCCTGGCGCGCCCACGGTGCGCGGGGCGGAGCGCTGCACGATGCGTGGACCGCCCGCCAGGAGGCGTACGCGCGCCGCCATCCGGCCGAGGCGCGCGAGCTCGCGCGGCGGCTCGCCGGAGAGCTCCCCGCGGACTGGCGCGGCGTGCTCCCCACCTTCGCCCCGAGCGAGAAGGGGATGGCCACGCGCGTCGCGTCCTCCACGGTGCTCAACGCCCTCGCCACGCGCATCCCCGAGCTGGTGGGCGGCGCCGGCGATCTCGCGCCATCCACGAAGACGCTCATCGGCACGAGCGGTGATCTCGAGCCGGGGAATCTCGCGGGGCGCAACGTGCACTTCGGCATCCGGGAGCACGGCATGGGCGCCATCCTCAACGGCATGGCGCTCCACGGCGGCATCCTCCCCTACGGCGCCACCTTCCTGATCTTCTCGGACTACATGCGCCCGCCCATCCGCCTCGCCGCGCTCATGGGGCTGCGGGTGATCTACGTGTTCACGCACGACTCGATCGGGCTCGGAGAGGATGGCCCCACGCACCAGCCGATCGAGCAGCTCGCCGCGCTGCGTGTGATCCCGGACTTCACCGTCTTCCGCCCGGCGGATGCGACGGAGACGGTGGAGGCATGGGCGGCGGCGGTCTCCATGCAGGGTCCGGTGGCGCTCGCGCTCACGCGGCAGAACGTGCCGATCCTCGACCGGCGCCTCCTCGCGCCCGCCACCGGCGTGGCGCGAGGCGCGTACGTGCTCTCCGATGCCGAAGCCACGCCGGACGTGATCCTGATGGGGAGCGGCTCCGAGGTGCACCTCCTGCTCGCCGCGCAGGAGCAGTTGTTCACGCACGGCATCCACGCCCGCGTGGTGAGCGTGCCGAGCCTCGAGGTGTTCGCGCGACAGCCGCGCGCGTACCGCGATGCGGTGCTTCCCCCGGCGGTGCACCGGCGGATCGCCATGGAGGCGGCGGTCCCGCTGCCATGGATCCCGCTCGTCGGTGATGAGGGCGTGGTGCTCGGGATCTCGCGCTTCGGCGCCTCCGCGCCGTACGAGCGCATCTATCAGGAGCTCGGGCTCACCGCCGAGCGCGTGGTGGCGGCCGCGCGCGAGATGCTCGATCGTTGAACGGGCGCCGCGGCGCGGCGGGCGCGAACCACCACCTGAAGGAGGGGCGGGACAGATGCGAGTCGGAATGATCGGACTGGGGCGGATGGGCGGGAACATGTCGCGACGGCTGATCCGCGCGGGGCACGAGGTGGTGGCGTGGGATCGCAGCGCCGATGCGGTGCACGCCCTGGCCGCCGAGGGCGCGATCGCCGCCGGGACGCCGGCGGAGCTGTGCGAGCGGCTCGATGCGCCGCGCGTGGTGTGGATGATGGTGCCGGCGGGGCAGCCGGTCGACGACACCATCGCCGAGCTCGAGCCGCACCTCGCGCGCGGCGACATCCTGGTGGATGGCGGCAACTCGAACTTCCACGACACCGTGCGCCGGGGCGCCGCGCTGCGTGAGCGCGGGCTCGACTGGGTGGACTCGGGGACGAGCGGCGGGATCTGGGGGCTGGAGAACGGATACTGCCTGATGATCGGCGGCGACGAGCGCGCGGTGGCGCGCTGCGAGCCGCTCTTCCGCGCGCTCGCCCCGGAGAACGGTTGGGCGCACGTGGGACCCACGGGCGCGGGACACTACGTGAAGATGGTGCACAACGGGATCGAGTACGGGCTGCTCCAGGCGTATGCCGAGGGCTACGAGATCCTGCACGCGTCGAAGGAGTTCGACATCGACCTCCACCAGGTGGCGGCGGTGTGGAATCGCGGGAGCGTGGTGCGCTCGTGGCTCAACGAGCTCGCCGAGCGCGCGTTCGCGCGCGATGGATCGCTCGCCTCGCTGCGCGGCTGGGTGGCCGATTCCGGGGAGGGGCGATGGACGGTGCAGGAGGCGATCGACCTCGATGTCCCGGCGCCGGTGATCACGCTCGCGCTCCTCGCGCGGCTGCGCTCGCGCCAGGACGATTCGTTCTCGGCCAAGGTGATCGCCGCGCTCCGGCACGAGTTCGGCGGCCACGCGGTGCACGGCTCGTGACGGCGCCGCTCGTGGCGGAGTGCGCCCTCGAGGCGGAGCACGCGGCGGCCCCGCCGTCGCGCCGTGCCGGCCCCTGCACGATGATCATCTTCGGTGCCAGTGGGGACCTCACCCGGCGCAAGCTCATCCCCGCGCTCGCGCACCTCGACTGCGACGGGCTGCTCGATGCGAGCTTCGCCGTGATCGGCGTGGGGCGGAGCGGGAACGACGGGGAGTTCCGTCGCGCGATGCGCGAGGCGATCGACACCGCCGAGGAGGTGCGCGGCACCGACCCCGCCGCGCGTGCCCGCTTCATCTCGCGCCTGCGCTGGGTGGCGGGCGACCTCGAGGATGGCGCCACCTACCGCAACCTCGCGGAATGCCTGCGCGCCATCGAAGGGGAGCACGCCCACGAGCGCGGACGCCTGTTCTACCTGGCCATCCCCCCCAGCCTGTATCCCGACGTGATCCGCCGGCTCTCCTCGAGCGGGCTCGCGCCGCGCGTGAGCGATGACCGCGCCGCCTGGGTGCGCATCATCATCGAGAAGCCGTTCGGGCACGACGAGGCGAGCGCGCGCGAGCTCGATCGCCTGCTGAACAGCGCCTTCAGCGAGCGCCAGGTCTTCCGCATCGACCACTACCTGGGGAAGGAGACGGTGCAGAACCTCCTCGTGCTGCGCTTCGCCAACTCCCTGTTCGAGCCGATCTGGAATCGCGACCACGTGGAGCAGGTGCAGATCACCGCCTGCGAGTCCGTCGGCGTGGAGCACCGCGCCTCGTACTACGAGGAGGCCGGCGTGCTGCGCGACATGTTCCAGAATCACCTTCTGCAACTGCTCACGCTCACGGCGATGGAGCCGCCGAACACCTTCGCCGCCGACGCCGTGCGGAACGAGAAGACGAAGGTGCTGGGCGCCATCCGTCCGATCACGCCCGAGCTGGTGCCCACGGTGTCGGCCATCGGCCAGTACGCCACCGGCGCCATCGACGGCACGCCCGTGCGCGGCTACCGCGAGGAGCCGGGGGTGTCTCCGACCTCGCGCGTCCCCACCTTCGCCGCGCTGCGCCTGGAGGTGGCGAACTGGCGGTGGGAGGGGGTGCCGTTCTTCCTGCGCTCGGGGAAGCGAATGCCGCGACGCGCGACGGAGATCGCCATCCGCTTCCGGCGTCCGCCCCATCTCATGTTCCCCCTGCGCGACCGCGAGGCGCTCGAGCCGAACGTCCTCGTCATCCGCATCCAGCCGAACGAGGGGATCTCGCTGCGCTTCGAGGTGAAGGTGCCGGGGGTGGACGTGCGCCTCGCGCCGGTGCGCATGCTCTTCTCGTACGCCGATGCCTTCGGCACCACCTCCCATTCCGCGTACGAGACGCTCCTGCTCGACTGCATGCTCGGCGACGCGACGCTGTTCACGCGCGCCGACGCGGTGGAAGCGGCGTGGCACGTGATCGACCCGGTGATCGAGGGGTGGGCGCGGCTCTCCGGCGACATCCCCACGTACGAGGCCGGCTCGTGGGGACCGGCGGCGGCGCACGCGCTCATCGCGCGCGACGGCGCGCGGTGGCGGGAGCCGTGATGGACGCGTACGCGGTGCCCAAGCGCGCCGCCGCCGTGGAGGCGGCGGCGCGGCTGCAGTCGGGGATGGTGGTCGGGCTGGGCACCGGCTCCACGAGCGCCTTCGCCATCGCCGAGATCGGACGGCGCATCGCGCACGGCGAGCTGCGTGACATCGTGGGCATCCCCACCTCCAACCGGGCACACCGGCTCGCCCTCGAGCACGGCATCCCCCTCGCCACCCTCGAGAGCCACCCGGTGGTGGACGTCACCATCGATGGCGCGGACGAGATCGATCCGGAGCGGCGTGTGCTGAAGGGCGCGGGGGGCGCGCTCCTGCGCGAGAAGATCGTCGCGGCGCGGTCGCGGCGCTGGATCGTGATCGCCGACGAGTCCAAGCTCACCCCGCGGCTCGGCACCCGTCACCCGCTCCCCGTGGAGGTCGTGCGGTTCGGCTGGCGCGGGCAGCTCGACACGCTACGCGAGCTGGGCGCGGATGCCGCGCTGCGCATGGGCGATGCCGAGTCCCCGTTCGTCACCGACGAGGGGCACTACATCATCGATGCCCGCTTCCCCGATGGCATCGGCCACCCCGCGGCGCTCGCCGAGGCGTTGCGCCACCGCCCTGGTGTGGTGGAGACGGGGTTGTTCCTCGGTTTCTCCCCCGAGCTGATCATCGGCTGACGCGCGGCGCCGCGGCGCCGCGCGGAGCGCCCTCACGGCCCCGGTTGCTTGCGCGCAATCACGACCGCGGCACTCATTCTGCAATGTTCCTCACCCAGGAAGCTCGTGCATGGCCCGGGATCGTCTCCGGTGGATGGGTAGCGCGGCGCGGTGGGACGCGCCCGCGATGGCAGTCGGGGAGGTGTCGTTCGCATGGGTGTTCTCGGGTTCGACCGCCGCTTCGCGGTGTGTGTGTGGCTGGCCCTCGGCACGCTCGGCATTGCCGCGTGCTCCGACCACCGCGTGCCGCGCGAGGCGCGCGCCGACACGGCGGCACCGGCGGCACCGGCGGCGCCAGCGGCGCCAGCGGCGGCCGCGGCGGCCGCGGGGCACGTGGCGATCGCCGCCGGTGCGCGTGGCGCGGATGACGGCCAGTGGACCTGGGCCGCCAAGGACTACGCCGGCTCCCGCTTCTCGGCCCTCGACCAGATCACCGCCGCGAACGTCGCCAGTCTGCATCTCTCGTGGACCTTCTCCACCGGCGTGATCCGCGGCCACGAAGCGGCCCCGCTCGTCGTGAACGGGCGCATGTATCTGGTGACGCCCTACCCGAATTACCTGTACGCGCTCGATCTCTCCAAGCCCGGCGCGCCCCTCCTCTGGAAGTACGACCCGAACACCCTCTCCGCGTCGCAGGGCGTGGCGTGCTGCGACGTCGTGAACCGCGGCGCATCGTACTTCGACGGCAAGATCTACTTCAACACCCTCGACAATCGGACCGTCGCCGTGGACGCCGCGACGGGGAAGGAGGTGTGGAAGGTCCAGGTGGGGGACATCAACCTCGGCGAGACGATCACCATGGCTCCGCTCGTGGTGAAGGGGAAGGTGCTCGTGGGGAACAGCGGCGGGGAGATGGGCGTGCGCGGGTGGCTCACGGCGCTCGATGCCGCGTCCGGGAAGATGCTCTGGCGCGCGTACTCCACCGGTCCCGACAGCGATGTGAAGATCGGCGCGCGCTTCCACCCCTTCTACGCTGCGGACCGCAAGCCGAACCTCGGCGTCACCACGTGGCCCGGCACGAGCTGGAAGATCGGCGGCGGCAGCGTGTGGGGGTGGCTCTCCTACGACCCACGATTGGATCTCGTCTACTACGGCTCGGCGAACCCTGGCCCGTGGAATCCCGACCAGCGGCCGGGTGACAACAAGTGGACGAGCACCCTCTTCGCGCGCGATCCCGACACGGGCGATGCGGTGTGGGCCTACCAGATGAGCCCACACGACCTGCACGACTACGACGGCGTCAACGAGTCGCTGCTGCTCGACCTCGACATCGGCGGACGTCGGCGCAACGTGCTCCTGCACCCGGATCGGAACGGCTACGTCTATCTCATCGACCGCGCCACGGGGGAGGTGATCTACGCGCACCCCTTCGTGCACGTCACCACGTCCACCGGCGTGGACCCGCGGACCGGACGCCTCCAGATGAATCCCGCCACCAAGCCGGTGCTCGGCAAGGTGGTGCGCGATGCCTGCCCCGCGTCGCCGGGCGGGAAGGACTGGCAGCCGTCGGCGTTCTCGCCGCGCACGGGGCTCGTGTACATCCCCGCCAACAATCTGTGCCAGGAGGTCGAGAGCCAGACCACGAGCTACATCGCCGGCACGCCCTACGTGGGGATGCTGGTGAAGATGTACGCCGGGCCGGGCGGCAACCGCGGCGAGTTCATGGCGTGGGATCCGGTGGCGGGGAAGAAGGTGTGGAGCATCCCGGAGAAGTTCCCCGTGTGGAGCGGCGCGCTCGTCACGGCGGGAGACGTGGTGTTCTACGGCACCATGGATGGCTGGTTCAAGGCGCTCGACGCGCGGAGCGGACGGCTGCTCTGGCAGCGAAAGCTCGGCTCGGGCATCGTCGGGCAGCCGATCGCGTACCGCGCGCCGGACGGCAAGGAGTACATCTCCGTGTATGCGGGCGTGGGCGGCTGGTCCGGCGCCATCGTCGCCGGCGGGCTCGATCCGCGCGACTCGTCAGGCGCGCTCGGCTTCGTGAACGCGATGAAGGACCTCCCGCAGGTGACGCAGAAGGGAGGCGCCCTCTACACCTTCGCCCTGCCATGACGCCGGCTCTCCGCGCGCGCGCCGTCACCGCGCTCACCGTCGGCACGTTGGCCGCGCTCGCCGCCTGCACGCGCGAGGCGAGGCGCTTCCGTTCCACGCCGCTCACCGAGAGCGCGCCGGCGCTCGTGACGATGAGCGCGCTCCAGCCGGGACCGCGCACGCCGC
>DASTSH010000277.1:0-10114 GCA_035760785.1 Gemmatimonadaceae bacterium
TTCGACGTCCCGACCGTCGATCCTCCCTCGATCGCGATCGCCGTGGTGGTGCTCGCGCTGAGCGCCGCGGTGGCCGGGTGGATCCCCGCGCTGCGCGCGTCGCGCGTGCCGCCGCTCGACGCGCTGCGCAGCGACTGAGCGAGCGACCGCGCGAGCGACCGCGCGCCGAGGGCTACTCGCTCCGCTCGTGCGCCGCCGGCGTCCACACGGGGATCGCGCGCCGCATGAACTCGTCGAACATCGGCACCGTGAAGTCGGTCTCGCCGTACTGGCCGCTGTAGATCATCCCCTTGTCGATCAGCCGGCTCCGGAGCGGCGCGACGGTGGTGACGGGCACGCCCAGCGTGGCGGCGATGTCGCCGGAGCGGTGCGGCCCCGGTCCCAGCTCCGCCATGGCGCGCACGTAGTCCTTCTCTCGTCGGGTGAGCCGGTCCAGTCGCACGCGGAAGAAGCTCTCGTCGAGCGCCGCGCCGGCCTCCCGGGTCGCGCGCGCGACGTCGCTCTCCGTGATCGGCGATGCCGGCGCGGTGTCCCACGCGTGCTTCCCCCAGACCTGGAGAAAGTAGGGGTACCCGCGCGTGCGCTCGACGATGGCGGTGAGGGCGGCGGGCTCGATGTCCGCTCCCTCGGCCCGGATCGGCTCACGGATGGCGCGCTCGGAGGCCGCGGCATCGAGACGGCCGACGGTGATGAAGTCGAAGAGCCGCTCGGAGTAGGACTTCGCCTCGCCGGTGAGCGCGGCGAGCTGCGGGAGGCCGGCACCGAACACGATGAACGGCAGCCCACGCTGGGCGATCTTGTGCGCCGAGACGATGAGCGCCCGCAGGTCCTCCTCCGAGAGGTACTGCACCTCGTCGATGAGCAGCGCGACCGGCGTCTCGGCGGCCCGCGCCGCCGCGGCCACGAGGAGGAGGAGCTCGGGGAGGTCCGTCTCGAGGTGGCCGGAGTCCGCCACGCCGGGCTCGACCATGCCCACCTGCACGTCGCCGACCTTCACCCTGAAGGTGCTGGCGAAGCTCTGCAGTCCGCGCAGCGCCTTCGTCGCGATGGTTTTCGCCTTCTCGGCGGTGCTCAGGCGGTTGAGCACGGACCGGAGCGGTGGGACGAGCATCTCGGCCAGTCGCCGCCCCTCCGGCGCCTCGAGCTCGATCACACGATACCCCTCGGCCTCCCCCATCCGGCCGATCTCGTTGAGGAGCACCGTCTTGCCCACCCCGCGGAGCCCCAGGAGCATCTGGCTCTTCGCCGGACGCCCCATCTTCACTCGCACGAGCGCGTTGCGGGCGGCGACGAGAATCTCGTCGCGCCCCGCCAGCTCGGGGGGCCTGGTACCGGCTCCGGGGGCGAAAGGATTGATCGTGGGATCCATGGATCGGAGGGCTTGGTCGCTATGCGGAGGTTGCTCTAGATTATCGCATGGCAGGATAAAGTATTCCTGAGTCAGGGAGACGGCCAGTAGAAGCCGGGACAGAGAAACGCCTCTTATGCGGACATTAGCATTGTTTATCGTATTATGCGGTAAACTAATTGCCGTCGGCGAGAGCTGACAACCCCTCGTCACGCACCATCTTTCGATCTCATGACGACCGACCCGCAGCTGGAGACCATCCCCCTCCCTTCACCGTACCTGAGCTTCCCCCGCGAGAGCTGGGCGGCGCTCCGGGGCGCGGTACCCGTCGCGCTCTCCGAGCCGGAGCTGGCCGAATTGAGCGGGCTCACGGAGACGGTGTCGCTCGTGGAGGTGACGGAGGTCTACCTGCCGCTCGCGCGCCTGCTCGACCTCCACGTGGCCGCGCGCCGGCGGCTTCACCGTACGGCCGCCACCTTCCTCGGCGCGCCGGTGGCGAGCGTGCCGTACGTGGTCGGCATCGCCGGGAGCGTGGCCGTGGGGAAGAGCACCACCGCCCGCGTGCTCCGCGCGTTGCTCGCGCGGGTGTCCACCTCCGCGTGGCGGGTGGAGCTGGTGAGCACCGACGGCTTCCTCCACCCGAACGCCGAGCTCGTGGCGCGAGGGCTCATGCGCCGCAAGGGATTTCCAGAGAGCTACGATGTGCGGAGCCTGCTCCGCTTCCTCGCCGAGGTGAAGTCCGGGAGCCCGAGCGCGCGGGCGCCGGTGTACTCGCACCTCGCCTACGACATCGTCCCCGGCGAGTGGCAGGTGGTCACCCACCCCGACGTGCTGATCGTCGAGGGGCTCAACGTGCTCCAGACCGGGGCTGGCAGCCCCGTGTTCGTCTCCGACTTCTTCGACTTCTCCATCTACGTGGATGCGGAGGTGGAGCACCTGCGCGCGTGGTACGTCGAGCGCTTCCTGCGGCTGCGCGACGCGGTGTTCCGCGATCCGGCGTCGTACTTCCACCGTTACGCGGCGCTCTCCGAGCGGGAGGCGCGCGAGGTGGCGCTCGGGATCTGGCGCGACATCAACGAGGTGAACCTGCTCCGGAACATCCTCCCCACGCGCGAGCGGGCGGACCTGATCCTCGAGAAGGGTGCCGACCACGCCGTGCGCCGCGTGCGGCTCAGGCGGCTCTGAGCCGGGCGAGCGCCGGCGGTGCTCACTATAGCCATTGACAATATATTCAGTGTGGCTATAGTAGCGCATGACCCGCGACCGCTCGGACATCGACGCCCTGCTCCCCCTCCCCCCGGCCACCTTCCACATCCTGGTGGCGCTCGCCGACCAGGAGCGCCACGGCTACGGCATCATCCAGGACGTGGAGGCACGCACCGGGGGCGCGCTGCGGTTGAGCGCGGGCACGCTCTACCGATCCATCGCCCGGATGGTCGAGCAGGGGCTCATCCGGGAGGTGACGCACCGGCCGCGCGCCGTGCTCGATGACGAACGCCGCCGCTACTACCGGATCACGCCGTTCGGCACCGACGTGGCTCGCGCCGAGATGCGCCGGCTCACGGAGCTCGTGCGCCTCGCGCGCGCGCGCGGCCTCACTCCCGAAACCACCTGACGCGGGAGCGCCCACGATGCGCTTCTACCGCGCCCTCCTGCACCTCTACCCGGCCGGCTTCCGCGCCGAGTACGAGGCGGAGCTCCGCGCCACGTTCGCCGAGCGGATGCGCGGCGCGTCCGGACCGCTCGCGCCGCTCCGCGTCACCCTCGCCGCCATCGCCGATGTGGTGCCCAACGCGGTCGCCGCGCACTGGGACCTGCTCCGCCAGGATCTGCGCCACGCCCTCCGCTCGCTCCGTCGCACGCCTGGCTTCACGGTCACGGCGGTGCTGCTCGTCGCGCTCGGTGTGGGCGCGAACACGGCGGCGTTCTCGCTCGCCGACTACGTCCTCCTCCGTCCGCTCCCCTTCCCGGAGCCTGAGCGGCTCGTGCGCCTCTGGCAGAGCACCGCGGGATACGGCCGCAACCAGCTCTCGCCCGCGAACTACCGCGACTGGAAGGCGAGCGCGAGGTCCGTCGAATCCATGGGGGCGTACACCGGGAGGGCGATGAACCTCGTCGGTGCCGCTGAGCCCCGGCGCCTCCAGACGGTCGCGATGACGCCGGAGCTGTTTCCGCTGCTCGGCGTCCCCGCGTTCGCCGGCCGGACGTTCACCCCGGGCGACTCGGCGGACGGCAACGTCGTCGTGCTCGGGCACGCGCTCTGGGCGTCGCAGTTCGGCGGCGATCCGCACGTCATCGGCTCGGTCGTGCGGCTGGACGGCGCGCCGTACACCGTGATCGGCGTGATGCCGCCGTCGTTCCGCTTCCCCGACCGCGAGACCGATGCGTGGGTGCCCCTGCTCCTGCGCGAGCAGGATTTCGTCGATCGCACCGACACCTACATCGACGTGGTCGCGCGCCTCCGTCGCGGCGCATCGCTCGCGCAGGCGCGGAGCGAGTTCTCCGAGATCGCGGCACGCCTCGAGCGGCAGTACCCGAAGGAGAACGAGCGCACCGGCGCGCTGGTGGTGGGACTGCGCGACCAGCTCTCCGAGCGCTCGCGCCTGCTCGTGCTCGCCGTGGGGGGCGCCGCCCTCTGCATCCTCCTCCTCGCCTGCGCCAACCTCGCGAGCCTGCTCCTGACGCGCGCCGCGCACCGCTCGCACGAGCTGGCGGTGCGCGCGGCGCTCGGCGCGGGGCGCGAGCGGCTGGTGCGGCAGCTCCTGACGGAGAGCATCACCCTCGCCGCCATCGGGGGCGTCGCCGGCGTCGCGGTCGCGATGGCCGGCGTCCCCCTCCTCGCGCGCCTGGTGCCCGACACCCTCCCCACGGCGGCGCAGCCGGGGATCGACCTGCGCGTGCTCGCCGTCGCCGTGGTGCTCGTCTGGCTCACCGGGATCGCCTTCGGCGTGGCGCCCGCCGTGGCCGCCGGGCGCGGCACGGCGCTCGATGCGCTGCGCGACGGCACGAGAGCGAGCGGCGGCCGCACCGCGCGCGTGCGCGCCGCGCTCGTCGTCATCGAGGTCGCCGCCTCGGTGGTGCTGCTCGTCTCGTCGGGGCTGCTCCTCCGCGCGGCGCTGCGCATCCAGGGCACCGACCCGGGGTTCCACGCGGACGGCGTGCTCACCCTGCGCACCGCGCTCCCCTTCTCGAAGTACGCCATCACCGCGCGCCGGGAGCAGTTCTACGACCGCGTGCTGCGCGACGTGCGCGCGCTCCCCGGCGTGCGCGACGCCGCCTACGTCACCGGTCTCCCGCTGAGCATGCGCGGCGGCATCTGGCCGACGTCGATCGCCGGGAGCGAAGCGGTGGTCCTCGATCCGTCGAACAGCGTGAGCCTGCGCTTCGTGACGCCGCGCTACTTCGCGACGCTCGGGATCCCGCTGCGCCGGGGGCGCGACGTGACCGCGGCCGACGGACCCGCGAGCCCGCTCGTCGCCGTGGTCAGCGAATCGTTCGCCCGGCGCAACTGGCCGAACGAGCCTGCCATCGGAAAGCGCTTCACCGTCGCGCAGGGGGAGCGGACGATCGTCGGGGTCGTGGGCGACGTCCGCTTCCGCGGGCTGGAGCAGCAGAGCGAGCCGCAGGTGTACCTCCCGTCGGCACAGATGCCGGACAGCTCGTTCATCGCGTATCCGCCGAAGGAGCTGGTCGTGCGGACGTCGGGCGGCGCGGGCGCGCCGCTGCCGGCGATCCGGCGCATCGTGCACGCGGCGGATCCGGAGCAGCCGATCTCGAACGTCCGCACGATGGCGGAGATCGTGGCCGACGAGACGGCGTCGCGCGTGACGCAGCTCCGGCTGCTCGGCGCGCTCTCGGCGATCGCGCTCCTCATCGCCGGCGTCGGCATCCACGGGCTGCTCGGGCTCACCGTGTCGCGGCGCTCGCGGGAGATCGGCGTGCGCATGGCGCTGGGGGAGCAGGCGGGGAGCATCGTCCGCCGCGTGCTGCGGGAGGGGCTGGGGCTCGCGCTCGCCGGCGTGGGGATCGGGGTGGTGGTGGCCTACCTCTCGGCGCGCGCGATGGCGGCGCTCCTCGCCGGCATCCGGCCTGGCGACCCCGCGACCATCGGCGCGGCGGTGGCGCTCTGTCTCGTCACGGCGGCGGCGGGGTGCGTGCGGGCGGCGACGCGCGCGGCGCGGGTGGACCCGAGCACCGCGCTGCGGGCAGAGTGAAGGTGGCTGAGCAACGCCACAGGGCCCCCGAGATTTCGCTGTGGATTGCGGTCCGTCTCCACGGCGGGGGAGTCGCTGAGACGGGACTACGTCTTCACCGAATTCTGCGAAGCTGACCGAGGCGGTTTCCGCTCGCGTCGGAGAGTCGAGGCGCGAGGTTGTGGCGCCGGTGCCAGTCTGCCCCTTCATGGCAGGACTGTCCGCGATGCCTCGACCTATTCGCTGGACCTCCGCGCCCCTCGCCGGGTCCGGATCCGGATGGGCATCGAGAACTGCGGCGCACCTGTCTCCAACCGAAGCGGGAACCGCTTCAGAAGTGCACGTCGAACTCGTTCGACTGCCGCGCCGCCCGCCGGAGCAGCTCGCAGTCATCCGAATCGGCCTCGGGCGCAGCACACAGCCGGAACTCGATTCGGAAGCGGCCCACCCGCTCCTCGGGGCGAATGGGCGGCACCGAATGCGGTGACTCCAAGCTCCCGAGCCACACCCGCGCCGTGAGCCGCTCACCCGGCCGTACGACCCCTGTCGGTACCCCCCCGGCGCAGGCCCAATCGATGCCGCCCGCGATCCCAATCGTGCTGTCGGCCCCGGAGCGGCGGAGACGCGAGATCGGCTCGGTCGACTCGCGCGTGCAGCGCGCGAAATGCACCGGCGCCCCGGTGCGGTTCGTGTACGTCGCGACCGCGTACGCATCGTACGTACCCGGCAGCGCCCGGAGATGGTAGACGAGCGAGTCCGTCCGGATCGGAGAATCGTCCGGAGATGTGCACGTCGCACCCTGCAGACCGCTCACGGGGCGCGAGCTCTCCTGCCCGGTGGCAGTGTCTCGCGAAACGATGACGCCGCTCCCGTACACCACAACGAGCTGCCCGCGACAGGCTCGCTCTTGCTGGTGCAACCACGCGGCCGCTCCGGCGCTATCGAGGCCCGGGGGGGCATCGACAGACTCGCCCGGCTTCAGCGCCGCAGGATGGCGGTGGGCGCAGCACACTACGAGCGTAGCGAGCCCGACGGGGGTAAGTGACCGCAGCAGATCATGCCCGCGCTCATTGCGGGAGCGGTTCGGCCCACGTGACGGGTGCCGCGGTATCACGGCGGCCAGATCATTATGGCGCCGCATGCCTCGCACTTTAACCCCCCAACTCAAACGAAAACTGCTCTAGTCCAACAGACGTTGCCCGCCTCTCTGGATGAATTCGAACCAATCGGCGAGCCGGTCTCCGTCCTGCACGAGCTTGATGGCGCGCACTAGGGGGTATTCCGCGTCGCTGTTTGGCAAGCGCACCGTCGGCATCTTGTCGTCCCGTGAGTCGATTCCCCAAGTCCCATTCAAGGCTCGTCGCACCACCTCGCCAAAGTATGCGGTGACTTCTAATACCAGCTCGCGTGGAATGGGGTGTTCCTCCTCAGCAGCTACTCCGGTCAGATGTGCGTCCAACACGCGTAGGCTGGATGGCGAGACATCCAAGGTGGTGTTACGCAGCCGCGAGCGGAGGCGCTCCACCCATGTCTCACGGTTGTCGAGGAACCCGCGAGCAGCGCTCGCCGTCGGGAAGAACTTCTCCGAGATCGAGGGTGAGCTCGCCAGCTACGGACGCTCGCCCACGCGCACCTCGCTGAAGTCGTACAATGGCGCTACGGTAGCGGCATTCGGCTCTTCGATGTCGAAGAACTTACGCTCACCCAGATGGGAGCGCACCCGTCGCTTCAGGTCCAGTGCGCCTTGATCCGCCCAGTCGAGAGGCGACTCAGCAGTCGCGGTGCACCATCCGCCGCCGGGCAGGGCCTTGTTGCTCACCGCTGGACATGAAGCGAGACGGTCCGCCCCGAGGAATTTCACCAGTTCCGGTCCAAAGAAATTGGCGAAGTACACTCCTGGGATCTGCTCTTCGAGGTGCACGCCGTGAACGTTCGTGTCCGTCTCGTCAAGGCAATGCTGAGACTGGAACTCGCCGTCGGTCGTGACCATACCGTACGTGCCACCCAGGGTGCAAAAGAGATCCTCGGCGAGCCGTAGGACCACGTCAGTCCCCACGGCCTTCAGTTTCGCGACCGGCAGGTACAGCGATGCCGAATTGAAGGTTTGATTCCAGGCGCGCCGCCAGCGAACCCATCCCAAGCCGCCGATCGTGGGACCGGTCTTGAAGATGACGTCTCCAGTCGCCGGTTCGGCGAGCCAGCAACGCTCGAACGCCGCCGCACCTCCATCCGCATACCGATGTCGCAGCGGTTCATATTGACCAAACCGAGTGGGCATCCAGCCCTCATGTCGTGCGAGTACGGCAAGCAACGCTCGAGCCCAATGGCCATGCCCGATGTCGCGATTCGTGAGGACGCGAATGCGCACCTCGTCTTTCGAAGATGTCACCAGTGAATTCCGCGAGAGTGATCAGGCACGAGTATCAGTCGGTGACATGAAGATCGCTTCAGTGACAATACGGCCGGCCCATCCGCTCACGTCGCCAGCAGGTGCCGCACCACCTGTAGGAGCGCCAGCGGGAGGTGCTCCGGATCGCGGAGGATCGTGTGCCCCGCCGCGCCGAAAATCCGCGGCAGGTACGCCGCCCCCTCGTGGTCCACGGTGAGGCAGAACGGGAACACGGCGCTCGCGCGCGCCTCGAGGATCGACTGCCGCGCGTCCTCCACCCCGTAGCGCTCGTGGTAGCCGTCGCTGTCGTTCGGGCGGCCGTCGGAGAGGATGAGCAGCAGCCGGTGCCCGGCGTTCTGGCTCACGAGCAGCGACGTCGCGTGTCGCACGGCGGCGCCCAGGCGCGTGTTCCCCCCGGGGCGGAGCGCCGCGATGCGCCGCCGCACCGCGTCCCCGCTCGGCTCCGTGAAGTCCTTCACCGTGGTGATGTGCACGCGCGATGCGCCGCGGCTGGAGAAGGCGAGCATCGTGTACGGATCGCCGAGCGCGTCCAGCGCCTCCCCCGCGAGCAGCAGCGCCACCTTCTCCACGTCGATCACCTGCCGCGTCACGGTGACCTGCGTGTCCGTGGACCCGCTCACGTCCACGAGCAGCGCGATGGCGATGCTCTGCCGCGCCGGGCGTACGGACAGGTACAGCCGGTCGTCGACGCCGTGCCCCGTGCGGCGGTCCACCATCGCGCGCACGCACGCGCTCAGGTCGAGCTCGTCGCCGTCGCGCTGGTGGCCGAGGCGCGTCCGGCGCGCGCGCAGCATCTCGAAGCGCTGCCGCACCTGCCGCACGAGCGCCGCGTGCTCCCGTCGCACCGCGCTCCCCCACGCCGGGTCCCCCTCGCGCGGGCGGCGCGAGCGCACGAGCACCGCGCGCTGCCGGTAGCGCGAGGCGCCCGCATCCCATTCGGGATACGGAATGCCGGTGTCGGCCGACGTGTCGTCATCATCGCGAACGGCGGGGGACGCCTGCGGCAATACCCCCGGGGGGATCGGCCGCTGCTCCACCTCCGCCTCCGGCGCATCGCCGGCATCGCTCCCCTCCTCGCCGCCGCTCGACTCGGCGCGCACCGGCGCGCCGCGCTCGTGCTCTACCCTCCGCCCACGCGAGTCGGCGTAGCCCTGCGGTCCTTCCTCGCCGCTCTCGCCGGGCTCCCGTGCTTCCGCGCGCGTGCCCTTCACCGGCAGCTCGATGCGATGGCGCAGGGCGTCCATCGCCTCCTCGGCCACCATCGGCGACGGCGCGAGCGCGCCCGCGCCCTCGCGCGCCGCGCGCACCGTTCCCCAGTGCGGCACCGGCGGAACGCCCCGGTAGCGTACGCCCTCGTGACCGTGCCGCTCGCGGATGCGCCGGGCCATCTCGCGCGCCCACGCGAGCGACTCCTCGGCGGTGGCGCGCGGCGCGAGCTCCGCCGGCAGTGCGCGCGCGGCGTCGGGCGCCAATAGCTGCCTGACGAGTGCCTCCACATCGCGCTCGGGGCGCGAGAGGCGACCGGGATTGGGACGCGCGGCGAGCGCCGCCGAGCGCGCGGCGGCGAGCGCCGTCGCGGCACCGGGCATCGCGCGCGAGATCGCGGCGTCCACGGCGGCGGACTCGCTCAACAGATAGAGGTCGCGCTCGAGCGGGTCGCCCGACGGCGCGAGGGCGGCGGTGCCGCGCGCGAGGCGCTCCGCCTGCTCCATCGCCAGCAGGCGATAGCGCGCGAGCGCCTCCGCGTCTCCCGCGCCCGCCGGCACGGGGAGGGAGCGCGGGAGGTAGAGGCTCTCGCCGTCGGTGGCGGGGAGCGGGGTGTGGTGCGACGCGCGTCCCGCGGCGAGCCGGCGCAGCCGTGCCCCCAACCCGTGCTCGCGCGGATCGTCCGCATCCACGATGAGGATGGGGCGGTCGTACATCGCGCGGAGCAGCAGCTCCAGGCGGCGGCGCACGGCGTCGAGCTCCAGCGCCGGGCGCCGCCGCGCGCGCCAGCGGCGCCAGAGCGCCACGGGGGAGCGGCCGGAGGGCTGACCGTCGCCGATGCCGGAGATCGGGGTGCGGTCGGGGAGCATCATGGGTGCGACCAGTACTCCGTTCTGTCGCAACCGGCGCGACGGGTGGCGTGGTGGGTCCTCGAGGTGGCCTCCCCTCGGCGTTCGG
>DASTSH010000278.1:0-4167 GCA_035760785.1 Gemmatimonadaceae bacterium
CCTCGGCCCCGGAGAGCGAGGCCCGATCGGCGATCACCGCGCCGATGAGTCCCGCGGTGGCGAGTGCGCTCACCAGCGCCTCGTCATCGAGGCCGCGCGCATCGGCGAGCCCGGTGAGCACCGCCGGGAGCACGCCGGCACCGCCGGCGGTGGGCGCGGCGACGATGACCCCCATGGCCGCGTTCACCTCCTGCACCGCGAGCGCGCGCGTGAGCACGTCGCGGAAGAGGGTGCCGGCGAGCGGGCCGGGAGGGCCGTGGCGCAACCTGGCGGCATCTCCCCCCACGAGCCCCGATGTGGAGCGCATCTCCCCGGTCATCCCCTGCTCGACCGCGCCGCGCATCACCTCCAGCGCCCGGCACAGCGCATCGCGGATCTCGTCCACGGAGCGCCCCTGGTCCTTCGCTTCCGTCTCCAGGGCGAGGCGGCCGAGCGTGATCCCGCGCGCCTCCGCGTGCCGGATCGCCTCTTCGAGTGCCTTGTACATGCGCGCTCCTCGTCAGGCAGCGACCTTGGGGAGGGCGCGCACCCAGTGCACCCAGGTGAGCGCGCCGATCGCCGCGATGGCGCGCTCGCTCGGCTCCTCGTCGGTCTCGATCACCATGAACGCATCACCGCCGCGCTCCTTCCGCGTCACGCGCATGGTGGCGAGGTTCACCTTCTCCTCGGCGAGGATCCCCGCGATGCGCGCGATCGACCCCGGGCGATCGTCGGCCACGAGCACGGTGGCCGGCAGATTTCCCGTCACCTCCACGGGATAGCCGTCCACCTCGGTGAGGCGGATGCGCCCTGCCCCGATGGAGGAACCGATCACCACCGCGCGCTCGCTCCCGCGCTCCACGGTGAGGCGCACGGTGTTCGGGTGCGCGTCCTCGGCGATGGTGGTCTTCTCGAACCGGTAGTCGAGCCCCTCGCGCTCCATGATGTCGAGCGCCTCGCGCAGTCGCGGATCGTCGGGACGGAAGCCGAGCAGTCCGCCCACGATCGCCTTGTCGGTGCCGTGTCCTTCTCCGGTGCGCGCGAAGGAGCCGTGCAATTCGATGAGCGCACGCTGGGGGGTGCCGCCCACGAGCGCGCGCGTGAGCAGCCCGATGCGGCACGCCCCCGCCGTGTGCGACGACGAGGGGCCCACCATGATCGGGCCGATGATGTCGAGGATGGAGACCATGGCGTCAAAGATATCGAGAGGCGGGACCCCACAGGGAGCGGTGGGGTCGCGCGCCGGTCAGCGGCGCCGCCCCGACCGGCCCACGAGCGGCTTCAGGAAGGCGCCGGTGTGCGATCCGGCCACCTTCGCCACGTCCTCCGGCGTCCCCGCCGCGACGATGCTCCCGCCGCGCGCGCCCCCCTCCGGCCCCAGATCCACGATCCAGTCGGCCGTCTTGATCACGTCCAGGTTGTGCTCGATCACGAGCACCGTGTTCCCCTTGTCCACCAGGCGATGCAGCACCGTCAGCAGGAGACGCACGTCCTCGAAGTGCAGACCGGTGGTCGGCTCATCGAGGATGTAGAACGTGCGCCCGGTGTCCCGCTTCGACAGCTCGGTGGCCAGCTTCACGCGCTGCGCCTCGCCGCCGGAGAGCGTGGTGGCGCTCTGCCCCAGGTGGATGTAGCCGAGGCCCACGTCCACCAGTGTCTCCAGCTTCTGCCGCACGCGCGGCTGGTTCTCGAAGAACGCGCACGCGTCCTCGACGGTCATGTCGAGCACGTCGGCGATGTTGGCGCCGCGGAAGCGGACCTCGAGCGTCTCGCGGTTGTACCGCTTCCCCTTGCACACCTCGCACGGCACGTAGACGTCGGGGAGGAAGTGCATCTCGATCTTCACCAGCCCGTCGCCCTGGCACGCCTCGCACCGCCCGCCCTTCACGTTGAAGGAGAAGCGCCCCGGCCCGTAGCCGCGGATCTTCGCGTCGGGCAGCTCGGCGAACAGCTCGCGGATGGGAGTGAAGAGCCCCGTGTACGTGGCGGGGTTGGAGCGCGGCGTACGCCCGATGGGGCTCTGGTCGATGTCGATGACCTTGTCGATGTGCTCGAGCCCCGTGATGCGGTCGTGCTCCCCCGGGATCACGCGGGCACGGTAGAAGTGGCGCGCGAGCGAGCGGTGAAGGATGTCCTCGACGAGCGTGGACTTGCCCGAGCCGGAGACGCCGGTGACGGCGACGAAGAGTCCGAGCGGGATCTCGACGTCGAGATCGCGCAGGTTGTGGGCGCGCGCCCCCTGGATGCGCAGCGCGCGGCCGGGCTGCGGCGCACGCCGCTCCGCGGGCACGTCGATCTTCACCGCCCCGCTCAGGTACTTGCCGGTGAGCGAGTCGGGGTGGCGCGCCACCTCGTCCACCGTCCCCTCGGCGACGATCAGCCCGCCGTGCTTCCCCGCGCCGGGGCCGAGGTCGATGAGGTAGTCCGCCTCGCGCATCGTCTCCTCGTCGTGCTCCACGACGATCACGGTGTTCCCCAGATCGCGCAGTTGGTGCAGCGTGGCGAGGAGCCGGGCGTTGTCGCGCTGGTGCAGCCCGATCGATGGCTCGTCGAGGATGTAGAGCACCCCCACGAGGCGCGAGCCGATCTGGGTGGCGAGACGAATGCGCTGCGCTTCGCCGCCGGAGAGCGACTCGGCGGAGCGGCCGAGCGTGAGGTAGTCGAGCCCGACGTCGACGAGGAAGCGCAGGCGGTCGCGCACTTCCTTCAGGATGGGCCCGGCGATCTCCGCGTCGAGCCCCGGCCGGCCGTTCCCGCGGATCTTCAGCCCCTCGAAGAACGCGAGCGCGTCGGTGACGGAGAGCTCCACCAGCTCGCCGATGTTCCGGTCACTGATGGTGACGCCGAGCGACTCGGGCTTCAGGCGGCGACCACCGCAGGCGCGGCAGGGCGCCTCGATCATGTACTCCTCGAGCTCGGCGCGCACCGCGTCCGACGTGGTCTCGGCGTAGCGGCGCTGGATGTTCGCGAGCACCCCTTCCCACGTGCTGGAGTACTCGCCGCGGAAGGAGCCCGACTCCATCTGGAAGGTGGTCTTCTTCCCGGCGGCGCCGTGGAGGATCACGTCGCGCACCTTCGGCGACAGCTCGCCCCACGGCGTGTTGAGGTCGAACCGGTACTGCTTCGCGAGCGCGGGGAGAATCGACTTGCGCAGGTGCCCGCTCGGCTCTCCCCACGGGAGGATCACTCCCTCGAGGATGGAGATGCGGGAATCGCCGAGGATCAGATCCTCGCTCGGCTCGCTGCGCGTGCCGAGCCCGCCGCATTCCGGGCAGGCGCCGAAGGGGGAGTTGAAGGAGAACTGGCGCGGCTCGAGCTCCGGGAGGGAGATCCCACACTCCGGGCAGCCGTACTTCTCGGAGAAGAGCTGCCCCACGGGCTTCCCCTCCGCGGGGTGGCGCACCACCTCCACGAGCCCTTCGGCGAGCTTGAGCGCGGTCTCGATGGAGTCGGTGAGGCGGCCGCGATCCTCGGCGCGCACCACCAGCCGATCGACGATCACGGAGATGCTGTGATTGACCGACTTGGCGAGCTTGGGCGGGGAGGCGAGCTCCACCTGCTGCCCGTCGATGATGGCGCGCACGAAGCCCTGGCGGCGCGCGCCCTCGAGCAGGTCGCGGAACTCGCCCTTGCGCCCGCGGACGAGCGGCGCGAGGACCTCGATGCGCGTCCCCTCCGGCCAGCCGAGCACCGAGTCCGCGATCTGGGTGGCGCTCTGCCGCTGCACGGGCCGGCCGCAGCTCGGGCAGTGCGGCGTGCCCGCGCGGGCGTAGAGCAGGCGCAGGTAGTCGTAGATCTCGGTGACGGTGCCCACCGTCGAGCGCGGGTTGTGCCCGGCGGTCTTCTGCTCGATGGAGATGGCGGGGGAGAGCCCCTCGATGGCGTCGACGTCCGGCTTCTCCATGAGGCCGAGAAACTGGCGCGCGTAGGCGGACAGCGACTCCACGTAGCGGCGCTGTCCCTCCGCGTAGATGGTGTCGAACGCGAGGGAGGACTTCCCGGAGCCGGAGAGCCCCGTGATCACGGTGAGCCGGTCGCGCGGGATGGCGACGTCGATGTTGCGCAGGTTGTGCTCCCGCGCGCCCCGGACTATCAGCTTTTCTTCGGGCATAGCCTGTGAAAGGTGACAGCGCGAGGCGCGCGGGACAAGACTCGGGGTTCGGGGCTGAGGGCTGGAGGCGGGGGTCC
>DASTSH010000279.1:0-5557 GCA_035760785.1 Gemmatimonadaceae bacterium
ACCCGTCGTAGGCCCAGAGCACGGCCACGAGCGCGAGGCCGAACGCGGAGACGGTGAAGCTCCCCGTGGGGACGGCCGGGGTGAAGTGCCCGCCGGTGTGCGGGAGCCCGAGGGCGAGCGCGAGGAGCACGATGAACAGCAGCCCGCCGTACTTCGCGAGAACGGTGAGGTTCTGCACGAGCGATCCCCAGCGCAGCCCCACGTAGTTGAAGGTGGCGGTAGCGGCGATGGCGGCGGCGGCGATGTAGTGCACGTACGCGTCGTACGGCGCCACCGATGGATCGTAGCCGAGGACGCGGAGAAAGTACTCGGCGAAGGTCGTGGAGATCGCCCCCAGCGCGGCCGCGCGGATGATCACCAGCTCCGCCCACCCGAAGAGAAAGGCAGGGAGGCGCCCGAACCCTTCGCGAAGGAAGACGTAGACGCCCCCGGTCTTCGGGTACGCGCCCGCCACCTCGGCCAGCGAGAGCGCCCCGCAGAGGACCACGAGCCCTCCCAGGACCCAGACCCCCAGCAGCGGCAGCGGCCCCGGAAGCTTGTCGGCGATCGACGCCGGCGATCGGAAGATTCCCGACCCGATCGTCGAGCCGATGAGGACGGCGGTCGTGCTGAGGAAGCCGAGGCGGCGGGGGAGCTTATCTGTCACTTGGGGCTGGAGGCTGGGGGCTGGGGGGCCGGGGGGACTCGGGAACCGGGAATCGGGAATCGCAACGGCAAGAGCGGCGGGAGATTTCGCGCGGTGATCGGTAAGGTGTGCAGTCGTGCGCGCCCGCGCCACCTCTGCGGGAGCGATTCCCGATTCCCGAGTCCCGGCGCACCCGCGCGCCCCGCGCCCCGCGTCCCGCGCCCCGCATCGGTTGACCCCCGCCCTCCCCCCTGCCAACTTTCCCGTCTCACGAACATTCGCGCTCGAATTCCCCTCATCACTGGAAGCTTGGCGGATCTCATCTTCTGGTTGGCCGTGCTCTGCTGCGTCGTGGCACAGGCGGCCATCGTGCGGGCGGCGCTGAAGCCTCCCGCGCGCGGCGTTGGCGATGCCGGCACCGAGGTGCCGCGTCCCCGCCGGCCGATCGAGATCGCCTGGACCGTCCTGCCGGCCGTCGCGCTCGCGCTGGTGCTCATCGCCACCTGGCACGCGATGCACCCATCGGAGCGCCCTTCGCGGCCCCCCATCACGCTCGAGCGCGCCCCATGAGGACAGCATCGTGAAATCGCTCCGGCGACTCTCATACATCACGCTCGGGCTCGCCTGCCTCCACCTCGTCTTCGGCGCGATCGTGCGCATCAGCGGATCGGGGATGGGGTGCGGCGACAACTGGCCGAAGTGCTACGGGCACTGGTTCCCCCCCTTCACCCAGCCCACCCTCGTCATCGAGTGGACCCACCGCCTCCTGGCGGCGCTGCTGATCACCGCGGTGGTGACGCTCGCCACGTTCGCGTTCGCGAAGCGGCGCGAGCCCGGCGTGGGAGGGCGCGGCGGGGTGGCGCGCACCACGGCGCTGGCGGCGCTGGTGGTGGTGGTCACCGCGGCGTTCGGCGCGGTGACGGTGTTCCTCGGCAACGTGTGGTACGCGACGGTGGTGCACTGGCTGCTCGCCGCCACCCTCCTCGCGGCGCTCGCGGCGGCGGTGATCCGCACGGGCGGGCTCGGCGGCACGAGCGCCCGGCGGCAGCAGGGGACCCCGCGCGCGGCGCGCGGCGCCACCGCCGCCGCAGGGCTCGCGCTCCTCACGGTGGTGCTGGGCGGAATGACGGCCAAGATCCCCGGCGCCAACGTCGCCTGCCAGGGGTTCCCGCTCTGTAGCGGCTCGCTCCTTCCCGCGCTCCCGGCGCAGCACGTGCAGATGACGCATCGCGTTCTCGCGTACCTGCTCTTCTTCCACGTGCTGGGGTTGGTGATGGGGATGACGAAGCGCCGGGAGGCGCCGATCGTGCTCCGGACCGTGCGCATCGCGTTCGGCCTGGTGCTGCTGCAGATCGTGATCGCCGCGACGATGGTGGAGTTGCATCTGCCCGCCGAGCTGAGGTCGCTGCATCAGGCGACGGGGGTGGCGTTGTGGCTGACGTTGTTCTGCCTCGCATATCTCTCCCGGATCGCCGCCGGGGGTGGGGCGCGGGACGAGGGGCGCGGGGCGCGTGAGGAGCGGGACTCTGGAGTCGAGGCTCGGGACTCGGTGGCGGCGATGGGGGTGGAAGTCGCCGAGGCGCGAGTAACGCGGGACGCGGGACGCGGGACGCGGGGCCCGGTGGCGGCCATGGGAGTGGAGGTGGCGGAAGCGGCCGTGGAGAGTGAGTCTCTCGCGGAGCCCGAGTGGCGCACCAGCCTCGAGCCGCGAGTGGAGGTCGAGGAGCGCGTCGATCCCGAGCCGCACGCGGAGATCGAATCGCGGACGGAGGTCAGGGGGGACGAGGGGCTCGGGGCGCGGGCGGAGTCCGCGCCCACCGAGCCTGCCCTCCCCCTCCACTCGCCACCCCCGGCCCCCAGCCCCAAGCCCCCAGCCCCGACGATGGCCGTGATCATCGCCCGCGGAGCCGAGTCGTGACCGGCGTCGCCGTCTCCGAGGAGCGCGCCGGGTCGCTCGCGCGCGACCTGGTGATGCTCACCAAGCCGCGGATCATCTCGCTGCTGCTCGTCACCACCGTGGCGCCGATGTTCGTGGCGGGATCGCCGAGCTTCGCGCTGGTGGTGCTCGTCACCATCGGCGGCTATCTCATGGCCGGCGGCGCGAATGCGGTGAACATGTACATCGACCGCGACATCGACGACCGGATGGCGCGCACGCGGCTGCGTCCGATCCCGAGCGGGCGGATGGATCCGCGCGCCGTGCTCGCGTTCGGCGTCGCGCTCGCCACCGCGGCCACGGCGCTGTTCGCGTTCTTCGTGAACGTGCTCGCCGCCGCGCTCGCGCTCGCGGGGTTCTACTTCTACGTCTTCATCTACACGCGCTGGCTGAAGCGGCGCACGCCGAACAACATCGTGATCGGCGGCGCGGCGGGGGCGTTCCCCCCGCTCGTGGGGTGGGCCGCCGTCACCGGTCGCATCGACCTCGCGGCGATCTACCTGTTCCTCATCGTGTTCTACTGGACCCCGCCGCACTTCTGGGCGCTCGCGCTGCTCAAGCAGCACGACTACGGGCGCGCCGGCGTGCCGATGGCGCCGCTGGTGTGGGGGGAGCGGGAGACGATGTGGCAGATGCTCTGGTACACGATCATCCTCGTGCCGATCACGATCCTCCCCGCGCTGTTCGGGGCGTTCGGCGCGGTGTACCTGGCGTCCGCCGCGGTGCTCGGCGCGATCCTGCTCGCGGGCGTGGTGCGCGTGATGCGCGCCAAGCAGTGGACCGCGAAGGCGTGGGGTGTGTACAAGTACTCGCTCCTGTATCTCGCGCTGCTGTTCGTGGCGATGGCCGTGGATCGCGGCATCGCGCGCTGATGGCGGCGCGCGGCGCCCCGCCCGAGCCGGGACCCGACGAGCTCGGCGTGCTGATCTCGGCGGGAGCGGGCGAGCCGGACAGGCTCGTGATGCTCGGCCGGCCATCGAACGGACGTGTGCACGTCCGCGAGTGGTCCACTCACAACTGGTCCGGCGCGCCGGACGAGCGTGACCTCCCCGTGGAGCACGCGTACGCCCTCTTCCAGCGCGCCTTCGATGCGCGGCGGCGCCTCACCGCCGCGCTCCCCGAAATCCGCGCATGGCTCGAAGGTCACCCACTCTGAAGGTCGACGGCGCGCGCACGCTCCCCGAGGAGCGCGGGCGCCGTGTCCCCTCCCCCGCCGCGCTGCGCCCGCTGCTCGAGCGCATGCGCCCCTATCGCTGGCAGCTCGCGGTCGCCGCCGTCGCCCTCGTGGTGAGCGCGGCGATCACGCTCGCGTTCCCCCAGGTGGTGAGCCGGCTGCTCGACGCCGCGTTCGTGCGCGGGAGCAGTCACGCGCTCAACCGCATCGCGCTCCTGCTGCTCGGGCTGTTCGCCTTCCAGGCGCTGCTCAACTTCGGGCAGGTGTGGCTGCTCACGGCGGTGGCCGAGCGGATCATCGCCAAGCTGCGCGACGACCTGTTCGCGCACGTGATCAGGCTCTCCCCCGGCTTCTTCACCGAGCGCCGCAGCGGGGAGCTGACGAGCCGGCTCGCGAGCGACGTCACGCTGCTCCAGCAGGTGATGACGTACCAGATGACCGAGCTCGCGCGCCAGGTGCTCTTCCTGGTGGGCGGGCTGGTGATGCTGACGCGCACGCACGTGGAGCTCACGCTCACCACGGCCGCCGTGGTGCCGGTGATCGTGGGGGTGGCGTGGCTGTTCGGGCGCGCGCTCAAGCGCGCGAGCACCGGCGTGCAGGACCGCGTGGCCGAGTCGATGGGGCACGCCGACGAGGCGTTCTCGCAGATCCGCACCGTGCAGAGCTTCGTGCGCGAGGCGGAGGAGTCGCGGCGGTTCAGCGACCAGCTTCGCGACGTGGTGACGGCGGCGATCCGCCGCGCGAAGATCCGCGGCGTCTTCTTCGGCGTGATCACCTTCTGCGCCTTCGGCGGCGTGGTGGTGGTGCTCTGGCAGGGGGGACGCCTGGTGCTCGGCGGGCAGCTCACGCCGGGGGCGCTCGTGGCGTTCCTGTTCTACGCCTTCTTCGTGGCGGCGGCGGTGGGCTCGCTGGCGTCGCTGTTCGGGAACTACCAGGAGGCGGTGGGCGCGGCGGGGCGCGTGTTCGAGCTGCTCCAGACGCAGCCCACCGTGGTGGACCCCGCGCGCCCGCGCGCGCTCGCCACCCCCGCGCGCGGCGACGTGCGCTTCGACCACGTGAGCTTCACGTACGATCCCGAGCTGCCGCCGGTGCTGCACGACGTCAGCTTCCGCATCGCCCCCGGCGAGGTGGTGGCGCTGGTGGGCCCCTCCGGCGCGGGGAAGACCACCATCGCCTCGCTGATCCCGCGCTTCTGGGACGTGCAGGAGGGGTGCGTGTCGCTCGACGGGGTGGACGTGCGCGAGCTGTCGCTCGCGTCGCTCCGCAGCGCCGTGGGACTCGTGCCGCAGGAGCCGGCGCTGTTCAGCGGGACCGTGCGCGACAACATCGCCTACGCCCGCCCCGACGCGAGCGACGCGGAGGTGCTCGCCGCCGCGCGCGCCGCGCACGCGTGGGAGTTCATCGAGCGCCTCCCCGAGGGGCTGAACACGCTGGTGGGGGAGCGCGGCGTGAAGCTCTCCGGCGGCCAGCGCCAGCGGATCGCGATCGCCCGCGTCTTCCTGAAGAACCCCGCGGTGGTGGTGCTCGACGAGGCCACCTCGAGCCTCGACAGCGAGAGCGAGCGCCTGGTGGGAGACGCGATGGAGGAGCTGCTCCGCGGCCGCTCCACGCTGATCATCGCCCACCGCCTGAGCACCGTCCGCCGCGCCGATCGCGTGGTGGTGCTGGACCACGGGCGCATCGTGGAGGAGGGGAGCCACGGCGAGCTGCTCGCGGGGGACGGGGTGTATGCGCGGTTGTATCGGGTGCAGTTTCCGGACGCGGGCGTTACGGCGTGAGCCAGGGGCTGGGGGCCAGGGGCTGGGGGCCGGGGGGGTCTCGC
>DASTSH010000280.1:0-27926 GCA_035760785.1 Gemmatimonadaceae bacterium
CCCCCCCCCCCCCCCCCCCCACGACGGTGAGCAGGGCGCTGGCCGGCGGGACTCGCGTCCGCCAGCCGGCGCCCGTCTGTTTCCCGGGGTGCACGACTCGACACGAGGGGCGTCACCTTGCAGCAGCATGCCGCCGTTCGACGCCCGGGCACCCGAGGCTGTCCGGCGGCAGCATCTCTCCCATCGGGAGGCGTCATGATCTCCAGCACGCCCGGCGAGCGTCTCGCCGATGACCGCGACAGGATGGAACGCCAGCCCTTCCTCGCCACGCACCGCGCGCTCGCCGTCTGCACCCGCGAGCTCGGGCGCCTCTGCGACGAGGTCGTGCAGGGGGCGCAGGCGCTGCACGGCACGAGCGCCGGGGAGCTCCTGGAAGTGCGCCAGTCTCCGGGGCGCTGCATTGTGCAGTTCGGGCCTGTGGCGCTCACCGTGGCGTGGCTCCGGAGCACGCTCGACACGGTAGCGGACGGCGAGCTTCTCGCGATCGTCTGGCGCGGCACGGTCGCGCCGCGCCGGGTGCCCCTACCGGAGCGGTCGCCGGCGAGCCAGGCACCGCGCGCGGCCACGGCGCTCTGGGAGGAAGTCCTCACCGCGGTCGCCACGGACGAGGAGAGCTGGCGCTGGCAGTCGGGGAACGCCATCGCGGAGAGTCGTTCCTCCACGGAGCTCGCCGCGCAGTTCGTGGCGCGTCTCGGCGCCGCACACGCGGAGTGCCAGCCGATGTGATGAAATCGCGCTCGGGACACGCGCCGCTCCGCCGAAGGGGGAGCGGCGGCGCGCGAGCGCCGATGCGCCCTGACGTGCTCCTGACACGATCGCCGTTGCCGATCGGTACCGTGCCCGCGCGCGCCGTGGCATCATTCCCGGGCGCCGTCCGGGCGCGATCGCCTGACGATGCGCGACTGCCATTCAACGGGAGAGCCGAATGATCGGAAGCATCTCGCGGTGGGTCGTGTGTGCCTGCCTCGCGCACGGCGCGGGCGCGACGTGGCTCCAGCCGGGCGCCGCCGCCGCCAGCGAGCGGGCGGCCGTCGACTCCGCTCACCCGGCCCCCGAGGGGCCGCTGGCGAGCGCGCGCCCCGCGGACGGACTGCACCGCTTCGTGATCCGGCAGATGCGCGACGGGGACAGCACGTGGACGACCGCCGGCACCATGATGGTGACGAAGGCCACGCTCGCCGAGCCGTCGGGGGCTGTCGTGCGCCGCGTCATCGTGTACGACTACGGCGCGCGCGGCCGCGTCGTGGACACCACGCGCTCGGTGGCGGCCACGCTCGCTCCGGTCGCGGAGCGCACGTACAAGCCGTCGGGAATCATCACGCTGGACTTTGCCGGCCGGGTGGTGACCGGCGCGATGGGCGCCGCCACGGCGCCGAAGGCCATCCGCGACTCGCTCACCGCGCCGGCGTTCAACTCCACGGATCTGGATCTCATCGTGCGCTCCCTCGAGCTGCGCGAAGGGCTGCGCGCGCGCCTGCCGCTGTACGACCCTGAGTTCGGCGGGTTCCGCTACGCCACGGTCGAGGTGGAGCGGGACCGCGCCGCGCGCGGGGCGCCGTCAGCGGGGGACGTGTGGGTGATCGTGCTGCACGACACGCGCGTGCAATCCACCTACCGCGTGAACGGGACGACGCGCGCGCTGCTCGGCATCCACGTGAGCGTGCCGGAGCGACACGTGACCTACGACATTGCGCCAGAGGAGTGATTCGCGGAGGTCCCGGTGCGGGATGACCACGACCTGATCGCGCGCGCCTACGCGGCGTTCAACGCGCGCGACATCGACGGCGCGCTGTCGGCGATGCACCCCGATGTGGAGTGGGCGAATGGCATGGAGGGAGGCTTCGTGCACGGCCACGCCGCCGTGCGCGACTACTGGACGCGCCAGTGGCGCATGATCGATCCGCACGTGACGCCGGTCGCGATCGAGCATGCGGGAGAGGGGCGGACGGTCGTGCACGTGCACCAGGTGGTGCGCGATCTGGAGGGACGAGTGCTCGCCGACCAGATGGTGGATCACGTGTACACGATCGAGGGTGGGCTCGTGCGGCGCATGTGCATCGAGCCCCCCGGCCCGGAGGCGCTGGAGTAACCGGCGGCCGGAAGTCTCGCGTGACACGAGGTGGCGCGCGCCCGCGCGCACGCCCGCGCGCCTACTCCAGCATCATCGTCTCCTCGTCGCGAAGGGAGACCCGGTGCCCGAAGCGCCGGCACTCGCGATCCAGGACGCCGCGCAGCCAGTCGCGGTCCACCGCCGACGGGCGACAGAGCCGGAATCCGTGGATTCGCATCGGCACGAGCGCGAGGCGTCGCAGCTCGCCGGTGGCCGCATCGAGCGTGGGGAAGTACATCAGCACGAGGTCGCCCCGGTAACGCTCGTGACCCTCGATCCCCTCGTAGTCGTTCAGGAAGTCGCCACAACCGTAGAGGATCGGCCGCCCGCGATGAATCTCGATCGCCTTCGGGTGGTGCGACGAGTGGCCGTGCACCACATCCACTCGCGCGCGGTCGATCAGGGCGTGCGCGAAACGGCGGTGCGCGGATGGAACGTCGAATCCCCAGTTGCCTCCCCAGTGCACGGAGGCGACGACGATGTCGCCAGGGAGTCTGGCCGCGTCCACCAGCCGCGCGATGCGGTCGGCGGTCCGCTCCGAGAAGTCGGCGATCAGGTGAACGCCGGGGCGCCCTTCGCCCGCGCTCCATTCGGCGGGGATGCCGCTGTCCTCCGCGCCGAAGGCGAACACCAGCACCCGCCTCGCGCCGGCGACGCCGAGCACGGCGGGCGCCTCCGCCCCGGCGAGATCGCGCCCCGCGCCCGCCACGCGGATCCTCGCCCGCTCGAGCGTCTCCAGCGTCTCCAGGAGGCCGGCGTCTCCCCAATCCAGTACGTGATTGTTGGCGAGGACGCAGCAGTCGATGCGCGCCGCCTCGAGCACGGCGACGTTCCCCGGATGCATGCGGTAGTTGATCCCCTTCGGCTCGGCGAGCTCGCTGGTGGTGATGCTGGTCTCGAGATTGATGATCCGCGCGTGAGGGCGCTCGCGCTCGAGCACGGCGAGCGCGTCCCCCCACACGTAGCCGGGCGCGACGGGGCGGGGGATCGCCCCGCACGCGCGCTCCGCCAGAGCCACGTAGTCGCCGGCGGAGGTGACCACGGGCTCGTACAGGCGCGGCGGACAGGAGCACGGAAGGACCTGGTCCACGCCGCGCCCCGTCATGACATCGCCGCAGAGAAAGAGCGTCACCGCATTCGCGTCAGCCATGAGGGGCATCGGTCGGCACCGCATCCGGGGCGCGCTCGCGCACGGCGGCCGCTGAGGGCGGCACGGCTGCCGGCGCGGCGGATGTCGGGGTGACCGCCACCGGGAGCGTGAAGCTGAACACGCTCCCCGGGCCGGGGCCGGAGTCCACCCAGATCGCGCCGCGGTGCGCGCGCACGACCTCGCGCGCGATCGCGAGCCCGAGGCCGGTGCCACCCGCCGCATCCGCTCTCGTCAGGCGCACGAAGCGGTCGAAGATGCGCGATTGCTCCTCCACGGGGATCCCCACGCCGTCGTCGACCACGGAGAACTGCACGAAGCGTCCCACGTGATCCGCCGAGACGAGCACGTGCCCACCGGCACCGGTGTAGTGCAGGGCGTTGCCGATGAGGCTGGCGAGCACCCCCGCGATGCGCTCCGCATCGGCCGACACGTCGGGAAGACTCTCCGGCAGATCGACGGCGAGCTCCACGCCGCGCTCCTCCGCGTCGCGCCGGAATCGGGCGACCGTGCCCTCTACCAGCGGTGCGGTGTGGACCGGACCGACGGCGAGGGGGAGGCGCCCCGCCTCCAGGCGCGCGAGATCCAGCAGGTCGTCCACGAGCGCGCGGAGCCGCGCCACATCATCCTCCGCCGCGGCGAGCACGCGGCGGGCATCGACGGACGACGCCGCTCCCGTGCCGCCCTCCCGCAGCGCGCCCAGCCCCGCCGTCAGGCTCCGGAGCGGCCCCTCCAGCTCGCGGGATGCGACGGCGACGAACTCGCTCTTCAGGCGGTCCATCTCCTCGAGCTCCCTGATGCGGCGCGTCTCCTCCGCCAAGCGGGCACGCTCCATCGCGGCGGCGATCTGGTTGACGGCGGTCTCCAGCAGGTGGAGCTGCTCCGGCGCCCGCAGGCGATCAGGATCGGCGGGGCGGATCCACAGCACACCCAGCGCGCTCTCGGCGGCCGCGAGGGGGATGTACAGCGCCGGCGCGTCGCCGAACGTGCCCGTGCCGAGTCCGGCCATCCGATGGTTGGACGCGACCCACTGGAGCGCCGGGTACTCCGACGGATCGGGAACCGGGGCGTCTCCTTCCTCCCAGCGCCGGAGCACTCCGGCGGCGTCCGGAAGGAGCACGGTCACCGCGCCATCGAACGCGGCGCCGAGCCGCGGCAGCGCGAGCCGCAGCATCGCATCCACGTCGGCCATCTGCACCAGGTCGCGGCTCAGGTCGTACAGGAACGCCGTCCGCCACTCGCGCTCGCGCGCCGTCATCCCCTGTTGCCGCAGGCGCGCCGTGAGCGTGCCGATCACCAGCGCCACCACGAGCATGACGCCGAACGTCACCAGGTACTGCGTGTCGGAGACGCCGAAGGTGAGGTGGGGGGGGACGAAGAAGAAGTCGAACGCCGCGACGCTCACCACGGCGGCCAGCACCGCCGCGCGCCGACCGAAGCGGACGGCCACGAGCACCACCGCCAGCAGGTACACCATCACCACGTTCGTGCGCTCGAAGTGGCGGTACATGACCGCCGCCACGCCGGTCGCGAGCGCCACGGCGAGCAGCCCCCAGCCGTATCCGGCCCGGCTCGCGGGACGCCGCGCGCGTCGCGCGGCCGGCCGCGCGGCGCGCTCCTCGTCCTCGCCGGTGATCACGTACACGTCGATCCCGCCGCTGCCGCGCACGATGTCATCGTGGAACGAGAGGCCGAGCAGGTCGCGCCATCGCGAATGCGTCGGCTTGCCGACCACGATCTTCGTCACGTTGTGCGTGCGCGCGTAACCGAGGAGCTCGGCCGCCGCGCTCGCGCCGCTCCCGGTGATGGTGCGGGCGCCCAGCTCCTCCGCCAGGCGAAGCGTCTCCCACACCCGGTCGCGGTCCGCCTGCGGCCAGTGCTCGTACGCGTGCGTCTGCACGAAGATCGCCGTCCATTCCGCGCCGAGCCGGTCCGCCATCCGCTTGGTGGCGCGCACGAGCCGCTCGCTCGACGGCGCCGGCCCCACGCCCACCAGCAGCCGCTCGCGCACGGGCCAGGTCTCCGCCGCCGCGTGCGCGCGACGGTAGATCTCCATCTGCCGCTCCACGCGATCGGCCGTGCGAAGGAGGGCGAGCTGGCGGAGCGCGATGAGGTTCCCCTTGCGGAAGAACCGCTCCATGGCGCGCTCCGCCTGCTCGGGCAGGTAGACCTTGCCCTCGCCGAGGCGCGCGAGCAGCTCCTCCGGGGGGAGGTCGATGAGCTCCACCTCGTCGGCCATCTCGAGCACCGAGTCCGGCACGGTCTCGCGCACGCGCACGCCCGTGATGCGGGTCACCACGTCGTTCAGGCTCTCGATGTGCTGGACGTTCAGCGTGGTGTACACGTCGATCCCCGCCGCGAGCAGCTCCTCCACATCCTGCCACCGCTTCTCGTGACGCGACCCGGGCACGTTCGTGTGCGCGAGCTCGTCCACGAGGAGGATCCGCGGGCGGCGCGCGAGCGCTGCATCGAGATCGAGCTCGGTGAGCACCACCCCCCGGTGCTCGCTCCGCCGTCGAGGAAGGATCTCGAGTCCGGAGAGCAGCGCCTCCGTCTCCCTGCGGCCGTGCGTCTCCACGAGCCCGACCACTACGTCGTCCCCCGCACGCCGCCGCTCCTGCGCCGACTGGAGCATCGCGTACGTCTTGCCGACGCCGGCGGTCGCGCCGAAGAAGACCTTCAGGCGCCCGCGCTTGCGCTCCGCGGCCGCCGCCTCCGACTGGATGATGGCGAGCAATGCTTCCGGATCGGGACGACCGCGCTCGGACATCGCGTTCCTCTCAGAAGAGCAGGGCGGCGCTCAGCGCGAACGTCGTCTGAGCCTTCCTGCCCCCGAACGCCTGGATCGACGACCGGTCCCACCGCACCTCGGGGCGCACGAGTGCGTGGGGCCATACGCGCAGGTTCAACGTGCCCGTCGCGCTGCCGAACCGCTGGCCGGTGTTGGCGGGGAAGGCGGTCGCGCCGCTCGTGCGCGCGCCATCGCGGTCGTCCACGTAGTCGCCGCGCAGCGCGAGCTGCACCGCGCCCGCGACGTCGTAGGTCGCCCACAGGCCGCCGCCCCACCACTGGGCATCCCGCGTCGGATCCGGCAGCGCGGCGTTGGCGCGCTCCCGGCCGTAGTCGCCCTGGATCCACAGGTGCAGCGCGCTCGCGAGCTTCCGGTCGAGCAGCAGCTCGCCGCCGTAGCGGGGAGCGCCGTCGTTCCCCGGCTGCTCGGGGCCCCAGTACCCGATGAGGGCGATGGCGCCGAGTGTGTCGGGGTAGAGGCCGACGCGCCCCATGAACGACTTGGCGCGGTTGTCGTCCTGCACCACGTCCCAACCGTTGGTCAGGCGGAGTTGCACGTCCAGCCGGCGAGAGAACCTGTGCTCCACGCTCACGCCCGTGGCGGTGAAGTTCTCCACGAAGATGAACTGATTCCCCTCCGACCAGTTGGGGTTTGCCGGGTCCTCGATGACCTCGACCCCCATGAGAGTCGCCATCTTCCCCACCTTCACCTGAACGCCGTTCCCGTCCGCGGTCGGGATGTTCAGCGTGACGTAGAGCTGCGTGATGTCCCCCTGGGCGCCCAGGTCGAGCCCGTGCGACTGGATCACGCTCGCGTTCTGCCCGAACAGTACGCGCGTGTGCACTCCGGCATCCCACCTCGTGGCGTCGTAGGGCCGGTCGAGGACGAGCTCGAGTGCGTTGAGCATGAACTGATCGCTGTAGCGATCGTAGAGCCGGCCGGTGATCACGCGGGTCCCCGGCGCCGCCGCCGTCGGCGCGTTCGCCGAAGTGGAGTAGACGTAGGAGCCCTCGGCGTAGCCGCTCAACGTGAGGCCCCGCAGCGCGGTGATGAGCGCGCTCGGCGCTGGCGTGGTGTCCGCCGCCGCGGGACGGGGGAACGCCGAATCCAGCGCGATGTTGAGGAGCAGGACGTTCACCCGCGGTTCGCCGAGGATGCCGAACTGCCGTCCCTCGATGTGCCGATCGACCAGCTCGCGCACCGCCGCCGAGTCCGCGCCGCGGGCGCGCGCCACGCGTGCCACTTGCAGGAACGCGTTGGCCGGCGAGATGTGCGGGTCGAGCCCCGACCCCGACGCGGTCACCATGTCGGACGGGATCTGCCCTTTCACCGCGCCATCCTCGCGCACCACACTGTCCACCCTGGGTGCGATGAGCGAGTCCGCGAGCCTGGCGCTCGTGGGCCCGAGGTTCGTCCCGGCGGAGAGCGTGTCGTCGTACCCGGCGCCGGCGGCCGACGGACGCGGATGGAAATAGTACGGGGCGGTGAAGGGCTGCCCGATGAGCGAGCTCCCCACGACACGGCCGTTCACCGTCACCAGCGAGCCGTTCGCCTGGCGCGGAAAGAGCAGCTGCGCGAGCCCGGTCACGACGCCGGGGTAGATGAGACCCGTGATGACGCACAGCACCAGCGTCATCACGATGGCGGGGCGGAATTGGCGGCGAAGCATGATCACACCAGTCGCAGGGAGACGAGCAGCACGTCGATGACCTTGATGCCGACGAAGGGCAGCAGGAGCCCGCCGAGGCCGTACACGAGCAGGTTGCGGCGCAGGATCACCGCCGCGGGGGCCGGCCGGTACGTGACACCGCGAAGCGCGAGCGGGATGAGGGCGATGATGATGAGCGCGTTGAAGATCACGGCGCTCAGGATCGCCGAGGCGGGGGAGTGCAGTCGCATCACGTTCAGCGCGTCCAGCACCGGGTAGGTCGCGAGGAACATCGCCGGAACGATCGCGAAGTACTTGGCCACGTCATTCGCGATCGAGAACGTGGTGAGCGCGCCGCGCGTCATGAGGAGCTGCTTCCCGATCTCGACCACCTCGATGAGCTTGGTCGGGTTCGAGTCGAGATCGATCATGTTCCCCGCCTCCTTCGCCGCCTGGGTGCCGGAGTTCATGGCCACGCCCACGTCCGCCTGCGCGAGCGCCGGCGCGTCGTTCGTCCCGTCGCCGGTCATGGCCACGAGCCGGCCACCCGACTGCTCCCGCTTGATGAGCGTCATCTTCTCTTCGGGCGTCGCCTCGGCGAGGAAGTCGTCCACCCCCGCTTCCTGCGCGATCGCCGCCGCGGTGAGCGGGTTGTCGCCGGTGATCATCACGGTGCGGATCCCCATCGCGCGGAGCCGGTCGAAGCGCTCGCGAATCCCCCCCTTCACCACGTCCTTCAGGTGCACGACGCCGAGCACGTGCGGCGTGCCGTTGTCCTGCTCGGCGACGACGAGCGGCGTCCCCCCCTGGCGGGCGATGCGCTCGACGATGGGCGCGAGGTCGCCCGGCACCTCGCCACGGTGCTCCCGGACCCAGCGCGCGACGGCGTCGCTGGCTCCTTTGCGGAGGTGCAGCTTCCCCATGTTCACTCCGCTCATGCGCGTCGTGGCCGAGAAAGGCACGAACTCCGCCTCGTGCCGCTCCCCGGCGACCCCGTCCCCGCCGCCGGTCATCACCAGCGTCCGCCCCTCGGCGAGCGCGCGACCGCGGATGCCGAACTTCTCCTTCGCCAGCACGACGATGCTCCGCCCTTCGGGGGTCTCGTCGGGGAGCGAGGCGAGCTGCGCGCGATCCGCCAGCCGCTCGACCGACACGCCGGGGACGGGGATGAACTCCACCGCCTGTCGGTTGCCGAGCGTGATCGTCCCCGTCTTGTCGAGCAGGAGCGTGTTGACGTCTCCCGCCGCCTCCACCGAGCGACCACTCATCGCGATCACGTTGTGCTGGATGAGCCGGTCCATCCCCGCGATGCCGATGGCGGAGAGGAGCCCGCCGATCGTGGTCGGGATCAGGCAGACGAGCAGGGCGATGAGGACGGGCACCGATGGCGCCGCGCCGCTGTACCGCGCGAAGGACGCGAGCGTCGCCACGGCGAGGAGAAAGATGATCGTGAGCCCCGAGAGGAGAATCGTGAGCGCGATCTCGTTCGGCGTCTTCCGCCGCTGCGCGCCTTCCACGAGCGCGATCATCCGGTCGATGAAGGTCTCCCCCGGGTTGGCGGTGATGCGGATCACGAGCCAGTCGGAGAGCACGCGCGTCCCGCCGGTGACCGCCGAGCGGTCGCCGCCGGACTCGCGGATCACGGGCGCGGACTCGCCGGTGATCGCCGACTCGTCCACGGACGCCACCCCCTCGACGACCTCGCCGTCGCCAGGGATGACGTCGCCCGCGCCGCAGAGCACGAAGTCTCCCCGCCGGAGCGCCGGCGCCGGCACCGGCTCCCCGGAGAGATGGTCCGTCGGGTCCTCGAGGCGCTTCGCCATCGTGTGCGTGCGCGTGGCGCGCAGGCTGTCCGCCTGCGCCTTGCCGCGCCCCTCGGCCATCGCCTCGGCGACGTTGGCGAAGTACACCGTGAACCAGAGCCAGAGCGCGAGCTGGAGCGTGAAGCCGACGCTCCCCTGGCGCGTGATGATGTCGCGCGCGAGCGCCAGCGTGGTGAGCGCGCTGCCCACGAGCACCACGAACATCACCGGGTTCCGCACCATGTGGCGCGGATGGAGCTTCCCGAACGCGTCGCGCAGGGCGCGCCGGACGATCGGTGGATCGAACAGCGGACGCTGGGTGAGGGCCATGTCAGAAGAGCCTCCCCGCCTGCATGAGGAAGTGCTCGACGATCGGGCCCAGCGCGAGCGCCGGGAAGAACGTGAGGGCGCCCACGATGACGATCACCGCCACGAGGAGCGCGACGAAGATCGGTGTGTTCACGGGGAAGGTGCCCGCGGACTCGGCGACGGTCCTCTTCTCGGAGAGAAAGCCCGCGAGCGCCAGCATCGGCACCATCATCGCGAAGCGCCCGATGAGCGTGTTCAGGCCGAGGAGCGTGTTGTAGTAGTACGTCGAGCCCGTGAGCCCGGCGAACGCGCTCCCGTTGTTCCCCGCCGTGGAGCTGAACGCGTAGAGGATCTCGGAAAGCCCGTGCGGCCCCGCGTTGGCGAGTCCGGCGAGGCCGCCGTGGAGCACCGCGGATGCGCCGGAGAGCGTGAGGATCGCCGCGGGGAAGACGAGCACGTACAGCATCGCCATCTGCACCTCGCGCGTCTGGATCTTCTTGCCCAGGTACTCCGGCGTGCGTCCCACCATGAGTCCCGCGATGAACACCGTGAGCACGACCATCACGAGGATCCCGTAGAGCCCGGCACCGACGCCCCCGAACACGACCTCGCCGAGCTGGATGTTCAGCAGTGGCACCAGCCCGCCGAGCGGCGTGAAGGAATCGTGCATGGAGTTCACCGCGCCGCAGCTCGCATCGGTGGTCACCGTGGCATAGAGCGCGGAGGTGGCGATCCCGAAGCGGACCTCCTTCCCCTCCATGTTCCCGCCTGGGTTCGTCGCCGTCGTGGCGACGTCGATCCCGCGCGACTCGTGGATGGGATTCCCGCGCGCCTCGGACCAGTACGCGATCGTGACACCGGCGAGAAAGAGCACGTACATGGCGGCCAGCACCGCCCAGCCGTGGCGCTGGTCGTTCACCATCCGCCCCAGCAGATAGGTGAGCGCCGCCGGGATGGCGAAGATCGCCAGCATCGACCAGAGATTCGTCCACGGCGTCGGGTTCTCGAACGGGTGCGCGGCGTTCGCGTTGAAGAAGCCGCCGCCGTTCGTCCCGAGCTGCTTGATCGCCTCCTGGCTCGCCACGGGACCCATCGCGAGCACCTGCTTCGCTCCCTCGAGCGTGGTGACCGTCCGGTACGGTGCGAAGCTCTGGATCATCCCCTGCTGCACGAAGAGGAGCGCGAGCAGGAGGGAGAGGGGGAGCAGCACGTAGAGCGTACCGCGGGTGAGGTCGACCCAGAAGTTGCCGATGCGTCCGGCCGAGCGTCGTGCGATCCCGCGCACGAGCGCCACCGCCGCGGCCATCCCCACGGCGGCCGAGGCGAAGTTGTGGAACGCGAGCTGGGTCATCTGCGAGAAGTACGACATCGTCGTCTCTCCGCTGTACGACTGCCAGTTCGTGTTCGTCGTGAACGACGCCGCCGTCTCGAACGCCTGCCGGTCCACCACCGAGGCACGGTGGAACGGGTCGAGCGGGAGCACGTGCTGCGTCCGGAGCACCAGATACGTCAGCAGCATCGAGGCCGCGCTGAAGAGGAGCAGCGCCCCCGCGTAGCGCGTCCAGTGCTGGTCCTCAGCGGAATCGACCCCGCACACCCGGTAGATCAGCTGCTCCACCGGCGCGAGCCACCGCGTGGAGCCGTCGTAGACGCGCACCAGGTAGATCCCGAGGGGCTTCGTGATCACCAGCACCAGGAGCGCGAAGAGTCCGATCTGTGACCAGCCGCCGATCGTCATGTCAGAATCGCTCCGGGCGCAGCAGCGTGTAGACGAGGTACACGAGGAGGAGCACGGTTGCCGCTCCACCGATCGTCAGGTCGAGCGTCATGGCTCGCGCTCTCCGCTCTGCGTGCGGCGGCCGAGGCGATCGCACCCGGCCACGTAGGCGACCATCGCCGCGAAGAACGCGACGGTGGCGAGGATGTACACGACGTCCATCATGACGAGGGACCTCCACGACGTGCGGCGCGAGGCCGCTCAGATGGCCGATGACGCGACGCCGGTCTCGGCGCGCATCGTACGCTACCGGGACCGGCGTGGAGACCGCGCCATCGAGCCGGGGCTCAGGCGTGGAGATGTCGTGGAGATGTTCCGGGTGGGGGTTCCCCCGACGGATCGCGTGGGGCCGCGGGGAGACGCAGCGTGAACACGCTCCCCCCGCCGGCGCGCGGCGAGTACGTCAGGGTTCCCCCCTGCACCTCGGCCAACTGTCGCGCGATCGAGAGTCCGAGTCCGGCGCCGCCGACGTCCGGGGGCGCGCCCGGCGGGCGGTAGAACGGCTCGAAGATTCGCTCGGCCTCCGCGGGCGGGATCCCCGGCCCGCGATCGGCGACGCGCACGACGATCGCGCCGTCCTCCTCGGACGCGATGATCTCGATCGGCGATTCCCCCGGCGCGTACTTGGCCGCGTTCACCACGAGGTTGGTGAGGATGCGCAGCGTGTGCACGAAGTCGAATCGGCCGATCGTCACCGGCGAGCCGGTGGGGAGCGACACGCGCAGGGGTCTGGCGCCGAGCGAGGGCTCCACCTGCTGCACCAGCGCGCCGAGCAGGTCGTCCACCGCATTGGGCTCCGCGCGCACCGCGAGTGCCCCCGCGGTGAGCCGCGAGAGGTCGAGCAGATCCGCCACCAGCCGGTTCAGTCGCTCGGCTTCCTGCTCGATGATCTCCGTGCGCACGTCCCCGTGCTCGGAGAGGTCGTGCGCCAGCGCCCGGATGGTGGTGAGCGGCGTCCGCAGGTCGTGCGACACGGACGCGATGAGCGCGTCCTTGAGCCGGTCGGCCTCGCGCAGCGCCTCGGCGTGCTCCGCTTCCGCGGAGAGCCGGACGCGCTCCACGCCGAGGGCGGCGTAGTACGAGATGGCGTCGAGGAGCCGCCACCGCTCGGCGTCCAGCCGGATTCCCTCGTCGCGCTCCAGCCGGAGCACTCCCACCGTGCGCCCCTGCACCTGGAGGGGGAGGGCGAGGGCGACCGCCTGTCCGGTGGCGAGCAGGAGCCGCTCCGGCTCGCCGGGGCGAGCGGAGCCCAGTCGCGTGGTACCGTCGCGCCGCTCGAGGACGGCGGTGCCGTGCCCCACCACCCATTCCATGAGCTCGTCCGGCGCCCGGCGAGGAAGCATGGGTGGAGCGGCGGCGGGGTCATCCGCGCGGGCGCCGAGGCGGAGCGGGGCGGCCGCGTCGCGCGGGAGATAGATCTGGCAGTGCGCCGCCCCGGTGCTCTCGCGGATGACGGCGGCGATGGCGGTGAGCGCATCCTCCGCGCGCCCCACGTTCAACGTCTCCGCGCCGAGCGCCGCGAGGCGGTTGATCTCCTCCGCTCGCTCCTGTGCCACGCGCGCCTGCTCCTGCGCGCGGTAGAGGAGCTGCGCCGCCACGATGCTGGTGAGCAGGTACGCCACGAGCACGAGCCAGTCCAGCGGGTTCGCCACCACCAGCGTTCCGTGCGGGGAGAGGAAGAACCAGTCGAAGAGCAGGAAGGAGGCGGCGGCGAGCCCGAGGCCGAGCGCGCGCCCGCCCGCGGCGCTCCCACCGAGCACGACGAGCAGGAACACGAGCGCGACGTGCCCCTCGCCGAGGTGCGAGCGGACGGCGAGCATGGCGACCGTGGCCGCGAGGAGCACCGCGCTCCACACGAGCGGCACCATCGGGCGCCGGGCACGCGTGGCTGGCATGGTGGCGCTAGATGATGTTGAACCGGTAGCCGACGCCCGGTTCGGTCGCGATGTAGCGAGGGCGCACGATGTCGTCCTCGATCTTCTGTCGGAGATGCGAGATGTGCGTGCGCAGGTACTGCTGCGCATCGCCGTACGGGCGGCCGGTCCACACGGCCTCGTAGAGCTGGCGGTGCGTGAGCGTGCGTCCGGCCTGCGTGGCGAGCGCCCGCAGCAGCTCCCATTCGATGGGCGTCAGATGGACCGGCAGCCCGCGCACGGCGACGCTCCGGGCGAGCAGATCGATGGCCAGCTCGCCGGAACTGATCTTCGTGGAGCCGCTGCCGCTCTCCGACACCGCGGCCCGCCGGAGCAGGGCGCGCACGCGTGCCTTGAACTCGACGGGGCTGAACGGCTTGGTGACGTAGTCGTCGGCACCGGCGTCGAGGAGCGTGGCCTTCTCGTCGTCCGAGTGCCGGGCGGAGAGCACGAGGATCGGCGCGTGCGACCACGTCCGGATCTCCCGGCACACCTCGAGGCCCTGGAGATCGGGCAGGCCGAGGTCGAGCACGATGAGCGCGGGGCGCTCGGCGGCGGCGAGGTCGAGCCCCTGCGAGCCAGAGGCGGCCTCGAGCACCCTCGTGTCGTCGGAGGCGAGCGCGTTCCGGACCACCCTGCGGATCTGCGGCTCGTCGTCGATGACGAGGAGCGTCTGCTTGGGCATGACAGGATGATCGCGGCGCGGGGGCGCCGGGGGAAGGCGTCCCGGGACGAGCCGTCCCGGGACGCGGGACGTCAATGCCCGCCGGGGAGGATGCGCTCCGGGTTCACGCGCATGCGCATGTTGCTCTCCAGGGTGAACGACATGATCGCGCGCGTGGGCACCGGATGGCCGCCGCGCATCCCCGGCGTGAAGGGCCAGCCACCCACCACCTTGGCGAAGCGCGCGGCGATGCGCGGGTCGTCGCAGTCGTACACCGCGACGGTGCTCGGATCGATGTGGCCGAGCGTGTCCACCACGAAGGAGAGCGTGACGCGGCCGCCGAGGCTGTAGTCGGGGATCACGTCGCCGATGCGCTGGAACTCGGCGCCCTCCGGCTGCTTGTCCACCTCCCACGCCTCGTACACGCGCGGGCCGGCCACGAGGTCGCGCTTGCGCCAGAGCTTGTCCGCCTCGTCGACGCTCCTGTCGAGCGCCTTCGCGAAGTCGCGCGCGTACTCGATGGGGAGCCACGCGGCGATGGGCTGGTCGAACGGGGGCGCTGTGAGGCGGAGGCCGTACATGCGACGCCCCTCGAGCGTGCGGACGAGGAAGCGCATCTCGTTCCCGCCGCGCCCCGTGACCGTGCGCGTCTCGGCGTCGCCGCCATCCTCGCGCTCCAGGAGGGAGTCGAGGGAGGGGAGCCACGCGGCGACGGAGTCGGGGGGGAACCACGAGAGCGCCCAGTGTCCGCCATCGGCGGTGAGATAGATCTCGACGCCGGTGGGGCGCTCGACGCCCACGTGCACCACGACCGGGTCCCACTGAAAGCGCCGCACATCGGCGCGCGGCCGCTGCGCCTGCGCGGAGCCGGCGCAGAGCAGGGCGAGGAAAGCGACTACGGCGAGGGAACGTCTCACGATGACCTCATCGTTCGGGAAAGCGCGCACGGCGTCGTGGCGCTGCCTCACTACTAGCGTCGAGCATCCGTGGAGCGCAAGGGCGTAGGCCATGGCCGCTCGACCACCCGTCGTGCCGAGCGCCGGCGGGGCGGGGCGCCTAGTGCTGGCGAGGCGCGGGCCGTGGTGGGCTCCTGGGACTGGCGTGATGCGGGCCGTGGTGAGCTCCTGGGACTGGCGAGACGCGGCCGTGGTGGGCTCCGTGGACTGGCGTGACGCGGGGGTGTGGCTCTGGCGGCGTCGCGCTTACACGCTGCGAGCCTCCCCGGGCGCCAGAGCGTTCGGCGCACCGGAATCAGCATCCACCGTCGGCGCCCGGGGAGTCTCGCAGCGTGTAAGCGCGCACGCCGCCGAAGCGAATGGCCCCCGGCGCCACGGCCGAGGAGCTCGAGCGGAACCCTGCCCGGCCGAGGAGCCCGGCCGAGGAGCCCGAGCGGAACCCTGCCCGGTCGAGGAGCGCGAGGGCTAATGCCGCACCCTGCAGAGCACCGCCGATGCGCCAGTCGCGTAGCAGTGCCCGACTCGCGCGGCGCGGGGCGGATAGGCGGAGCGGGAGCGTGCGCCGGTGCCGCGCGTCCAGCGCGCCGTCTCGCCGCGCACGTCGATGTGCGCGAAGGGGCCGTGCGGGCCCATCGCCGCGTACAGCCCCAGGCCGCCCGCCAGCTCCGGGTAGCGGCGCTCCACGCGGGTGACGGCCTGCTCCACCACGCGCACGTCGCGCGTGTCCACGCGGCCATCCCAATTCAGGTCATCCATGCGGCCATCGCCGTTCGCGTCGATGATGATGTCCGCCGCATCGCCGTACTGGTGGCGGCTCTCGCGCGCGCGCCCGCTGGCGTCGCCGAGGGCGAAGTTGTACGCCGGCGTGCGGAAGCCGGAGAGCACCACCACGTGCCCGGTGGGAATGCCGCGCAGCGAGAGATCGCGCAGCACGAGCTCGAGCTTGTCGAGCAGCGCCTCGCGGAGCACCACGTACTTGGGCCACACGGTGGGCTGGTCGTGCGTGAGGAAGTCGCGGAGCCGGAAGTGCTGCGAGACCCAGGTGTCCTCGTTCGCGGGGGTCACCTCGATGAAGCCGGCGGGATTCGCGTACGCCGCCGAGTGCACGCGCCGGCGCTCCGCGGGCCAGTACCCCACGTAGTAGTCGCCGACGGTGGGGCCCACCTTGAGCGAGAAGGCGTGCAGGGCGATGAGGGAGAAGGGATGTCCGTCGATCCCGCCGGGCACGTCGTAGACGCCCGTGGCCACCGGGCGTGCATCGCCAGCGAGCATCGAGAGCTCGCCCGCCGGCACGAAGCGCGCGCGGAGCGCGCCGCTCGCGCCGAGCAGCGTGTCGCCGAGCGCGAGGGGCGCGGCCGCCGTGTCCGCGACGGAAGCTGTCGGCGCGGGGTGCGACACGACCGCAACGCGCTGGATGTCCGATGCGTCGGCGGCGCCGACGGCGCGCGTGATCGCTGTGCCCGTGGTGATGGCGAGCGCGGCCGTGCCGACGGCGACGACGAGCCACCGCACCCGCAGCGGGACGGCGGAGATGCGGCCGGCGCGCGGGCGCCGGGAGCGGCGCGGGCGCGGGAAGGGGAAAGGGAGCAGCGTGGCCATTGCTGCTTGAAGGACGCGCGGAGCGGGGGCGGGGCAATTCCCGGGAGGACGGACGGCGGCGCGCCATCTCGCGGCGGAACCTCGTGGGGGGAACGAAACCACGGGGCACCGGACTTCGTACGCAATCTCAGGAGGTGTCACGATGCTCACCATGATCGGAATCGGATTGACCGGCGCGGCCGCGCTGCTCGGGTACGTGAACAGTCGTCACTTCGTGCGCACGCGATTGCGCTACGTCGATGCGGTACATCGGTGGGTCACGCCGTGGGTCGCCGGCGCCGCGGCGGCGCTCGTGGCGGCGCCGGTCGCGTGGCTGCTCCCGCTGGTGGGCACGGGCGCGGCGGCGCTGTTCGGCATCGCCGTCGGCACGGGAGTGGCGCACGGCGCGCGCGACGTGCGGCGTGGGACGGCTGGTCTGCTGGAGCCATGAGCGCCACGCGTCATAGAGAAATCTTCGCGAAGGGCGGCCGGAACTCACTCGGCCGCCCTTCGCGTGTTTACGGCTCGCGCGCGCCACGGCTCAGCTTCTTGCGGCGCTCACGACGGGCTGTACTTTAGCCTCGACGTGGTCCACCCGGCGCCCGCGTCGCGCCGCGCTCGCCCTCGCACGCAGAGTCTCGCCGCACCCCTCGTATCTCGCGTCTCATCTCGCTGCCACCCGCAGCACGTCGCAGTACCTCGCCGTTTCAGCTCCATCTCTCCACTCGCGGCCCGCGGGCCGCGCCGACCATCACCTCGCGCCCTCGACATCTCGGGGCGGCGGGAACGATTCACGTCAAGAGGAGGTCCAATGCCTTCCACTTCGTGTTCGCATGGCAGGAAACCCGATCGGCTCGTGAGGACGCGCGGCCGGCCGCGCGTGCTGCTGCGCGCGGTGGCCGCCGCGATCGCGGCCACCATCACCTGCGCCGCCGCCGCCGCCGCGCAGGGGGTCATCGCCGGCACTGTCGTCGATTCCGCCAGCCGCCAGCCGATCCCCGGCGCGCAGGTGAACGTCGAGAACACGACGCTCGGCAATCTCACCGATGCGAACGGCCACTTCAGCATCCGCGGCGTGCGCGGCACGCAGGCCACCGTCGTCGCCCGCCGCATCGGCTACGGCTCGGCGCGACAGGTCGTGACCGTGGGCGACACCACCGTCGCCCTCGCGCTCGCGTCGCACCCGATGAGCCTCGACGTGGTGGTCGTCACCGGAACGCCGAACGGCCAGACCAAGCGCGAGATCGGTAACGCGGTCACCTCCATCGACGTCGCGTCGGTCACGAAGATCGCCCCGGTGACGAGCTTCCAGGAGCTCGTGAACGGCAGAGCGCCGAACGTGGTGATCATGCCCGGCACCGGCGAGGTGGGCTCCGGCGCGAAGATCCGCGTGCGCGGCACGTCGAGCCTGAGCCTCAACCAGACGCCGCTCATCTACGTCGATGGCGTGCGCATGGACAACAGCCAGGCCACCGGTCCGGCGAACCAGTCGTTCGGCTCCGGCTCGATCTCCCGCTGGAACGACATCGACCCCGAGGACATCGAGCGGATCGAGATCCTGAAGGGCCCCTCCGCCGCCACGCTCTACGGTACCGAGGCGGCGAACGGCGTCATCCAGATCATCACGAAGCAGGGCGCGGCGGGGAAGACGCGCTACGATTTCACGATGACGCAGGGTGCGAACTTCTTCATGAACCCCGAAGGGCGCATCCCGACGAACTACAACCTCGTCGACGGCAACATCGAGTCGATCGACTTCAAGCAGCTCAACGACGCGTACAAGAACGCGTACGGCCAGAACATCTTCCGCACCGGCCACCAACAGAAGTACCACGCGGGGATCTCCGGCGGCACCGACCGGTTCCAGTACTACGTGGCGGGAGTGCGCGAGGAGGACCAGGGGGTCGACCTGACGAACGACCTCGGGCGCACGAGCGCGCGGGCGAACCTCTCGGTCGAGCCGACTGACAAGTTCAAGATGCAGGCGCACCTGAACTACCTGAACGGGCGCACGAACCTCGCCCCGGAGGCGGGCTACGGCGGCCGCATGTGGACGGTGATGCTCATGGATCCGCTCTACGCGGATTCCAGCTCGCTCGGCTTCGGGAGCAGCTTCCCCTGGCAGTACGATGAGACGTACCACATGTACCAGGACATCGGCCGCTTCACCGGGAGCGTCCAGATCACGCACCAGCCCACGAGCTGGTTCACCCAGCGCCTCATCTTCGGCGCCGACCAGGTGAACACCAACGACGTGGAGATGGCGGCCCGCATCGACTCGCTGCAGAACACCAACATCGACACGGACGCCCTGGGCTACAAGTACCAGACGAACAACACGAACAAGTTCCGCACCTTCGACTACTCGGCCACCGCCCGCTTCGATGTGGCGCCGGGACTCAACCTCGCCACCTCGGTGGGCGGCCAGTACTACATCAAGCGCTTCGAGTACGTCTCCGCCGGCGGCTCGGTGTTCGCCGCGCCTGGGCTCACCTCCATCGGGTCGCTCACGCGCGACTTCACGAGCGGTCAGGACGTGACCGAGAACCGCACGCTGGGTTACTACGTGCAGGAGCAGGTGGGGTGGAAGGACCGCCGTTACCTCACGCTCGCGCTGCGCTCGGACAAGAACAGCGCCTTCGGTGAGGGCTTCGGTCGCGCGTACTACCCGAAGGCGAGCGTGTCGTGGGTGATCAGCGATGAGCCGTTCTTCGGCAAGATGAGCTGGCTCAACTCGCTGCGCCTGCGCGCCGCGTACGGCGAGTCCGGGCAGCAGCCGAACGACTTCGACGCCATCCGCACGTACTCGCCGGTGACCGGCCCGAACGACCAGCCGGCGGTCACGCCGGGCTCCTTCGGCAATCCGGACCTCGGCCCCGAGCGGAGCCGCGAGTTCGAGACCGGCTTCGAGACGAGCCTCTTCGACGACCGCGCCGGATTGGAGTTCACCTTCTACAACAAGAACACCAAGGACGCGATCCTCGATCGCCCGGTGGCGCCGTCCATCGGCTTCGCGAACACCGAGTTCGTGAACGCCGGGCAGGTGAGCAACAAGGGCGTGGAGCTCCTCGCCCGCGTGACGCCGGTCCGCAACAACACGGTCACGTGGGACGCCTCGTTCGCCTTCTCGTACAACAAGAACAAGGTCGTGAACCTCGGGCTCGCCGGCGTGCCGTATCTCTCGGCAGGCACGTACGAGCGGAACGAGGCTGGCTTCCCGGTGGGGGCCTGGTTCGAGAAGAAGGTGGTGAGCGCACAGCTCGACGGCGATGGGAACGCCATCAACGTGATGTGCGATGACGGCATGGGCGGCGCGGTGGACTGCGCGTCCGCGCCGCAGGTGTACCTGGGAAGCAGCATCCCCGACAAGCAGGGGGCGTTCACCTCCACGGTCACCCTCTGGAACAAGCTGAAGCTGTACGGGCTCGTGGACTTCCAGCTCGGGCAGAAGAAGCTGGACGGGAACGAGCGCATCCGCTGCTACTTCGTGCTCGGCGGCGTGTGCCGGGAGATGCTGGCGCCCAAGGACTACAGCCCCGTGCTCGAGGCCGGGATCCAGAACGGCATGCCGTTCTACCTGATCAACGACGCCGGCTTCTTCAAGCTGCGCGAGCTGTCCGCCACGTACACGCTCCCCGGCCGCTTCGCCTCGGCGCTGCACGCGAGCGGGGCGTCGATCACGGTGGCGGGGCGCAATCTCCACACGTGGACGAAGTACAAGGGGTTGGAGCCCGAGGCGCAGTTCCTCGGCGGCAGCCGCGGCGGCAGCAGCGTGTCGTGGGAGCAGACGGACACGCCGCAGCTCTCGAGCTTCGTCGCGACGCTGAATGTCTCCTTCTGACCGCCGACCACCCTCTTTCGCAGGAATCGACATGCGACTTCATACCAGGCCAGACGCGGCGCGCCGGTCGCGGCGAGGGGTGATTCTCCTCGGTGCCGCGCTCATGGCGAGTGCCCTGGCGGCATGCAACAGCCTCCTCGACGTGCCGGTGCCGAGTCGGATCCCGGCCAACTCGATCGAGAACCCGTCGAACGCCGTGCTGCTCACGAACGGCGCCATCTCCGATTTCGACTGCGCCCTCGGATCGTTCATCGTGGTGGGTGCGGAGCTCACCGATGAGTTCGAGGATGCCACGGCGACCGCTGCGCGCTGGGTGTACGACAAGCGCGACGTGCCCACCGACAACGAGCGCTACGCGGTCAATGACTGCGATGCGGAAGGGACCTACGTCCCGATCAATCGCGCGCGCGCGTCGGCGGACAACGTGCTCCGCATCCTGAACGCCGCCTCGGACTCCGAGGTCCCCAGCGGCGTGAACCGTGGGGATCTCATCGCGACGCTGTATCCGTACGCTGGCTATGCCCGCGTGCTGCTCGGGGAGATGTTCTGCTCGGCGGTCATCTCCACCCTGAATCCGGACCATACGGTCACGTACGGGACGGAGCTCACGCCCCAGCAGGTGTTCCAGTCGGCGGACTCCATGTTCACGCTCGGGATCGCGGCCGCGCAGGCGTCGGGGAACACCGACGCGTTGAACATGTCGTACATCGGCCGCGCCCGCGCGCGGCTCGACCTCGGCGAGTACGACCTGGCCAAGGCCGACGCGCAGCAGGTGACCGATCCCGACTATGTGCACGTCGCCACGGCGTCCGCCACCACCACCCGGAGAGCGAACCGGGTGTACGGCGAGAGTAACACGACGGGGACCGCGTCGTCGGTGGGGCCGCGCTATCAGGGCATGACCTACGATGGGGTGGCCGATCCGCGCGTCCAGGCCGTGGCTACGGGCAAGACGACGAGCCGCGGGCTCGTGGAGTGGGCGCAGCTCAAGTACACCGATCCGTCCACGCCCATCCCGATCGCATCGTACGACGAGGCGCAGCTCATCATCGCCGAGGCAGACGCCCGCGCGAACGACACGCCTGGCGCGATCGCGATCATCGATGCGCTCCACACCAAGGCGGGAATCCCGACGTACACCGCCGCGGGCGGGGCCACGGACCAGGCGTCCGTGCTGTCGCAGATCGTGGAGGAGCGGAGCCGCGAGCTGTTCCTCGAGGGACAGCGGCTCTACGACGTGATCCGCTTCGACCTCGCGCTCCAGCCTGCGGAGAACACCCCGTACCGCAACGGCGGCGTCTACGGCCCTGCCGGCGCGGCGCTCTGCCTCAAGCTCCCGGACGTGGAACGCCAGAACAACCCCAACCTCCAGTAGCACGTTCGGCCGTCGCTGGCCGATGCACGAGAACGGCGGCCCGGGGATCCCGGGCCGCCGTTCTCGTTTCGTGCCGTGCTCGTACCGCGCGCCGTGCCGCCTCGCGGCACGTGCCCGCTCACATGTTCGCGACCATCGCCTTCCCGAACTCGCTCGTGCTCAGGAGCGTGGCGCCGGTCATCTGCCGCTCGAAGTCGTACGTCACGCGCTTCTGCGCGATCGTCTTCTCCAGCGAGCTGATGATCAGGTCGGCCGCCTCGTGCCACCCCATGTAGCGGAACATCATCTCCCCGCTCAGGATCACCGAGCCCGGGTTCACCTTGTCCTGCCCGGCGTACTTGGGCGCCGTGCCGTGCGTCGCCTCGAAGATCGCGTGCCCGGTGAGGTAGTTGATGTTCGCCCCCGGCGCGATCCCGATCCCTCCCACCTGCGCCGCCAGTGCGTCGGAGATGTAGTCGCCGTTCAGGTTCGGCGTCGCGATCACGCTGTACTCCTTCGGGCGCAGCAGGATCTGCTGGAGGAAGGCATCGGCGATCACGTCCTTGATCACGATCCCGTTCGGGAGCTTCAGCCACGGCCCGCCATCCAGCTCCGTGGCGCCGTACTCCTGCCGCGCCACCTCGTACCCCCAGTCGCGGAACGCCCCCTCGGTGAACTTCATGATGTTCCCCTTGTGGACGAGCGTCACGTTCGGCTGCTTCTGGGCGATGGCGTAGTCGATCGCCGCGCGCACCAGTCGCTTCGTCCCGTCCTCGGAGATCGGCTTGATCCCGATCCCGCTCGACTCCGGGAAGCGGATGGAGCGCGCCCCCAGCTCGTCCTGGAGGAACTTGATGAGCTTCTTCGCGTCCTCGGACTTCGCCTTGTACTCGATCCCGGCGTAGATGTCCTCCGTGTTCTCGCGGAAGATCACCATGTCCACGTCCTGCGGCGCCTTCACGGGGGAGGGGACCCCCTCGAACCAGCGCACCGGGCGCACGCAGGCGTACAGGTCCAGCTTCTGCCGGAGCGTGACGTTCAGCGACCGGAATCCACCCCCCACCGGCGTCGTGAGCGGCCCCTTGATCGCCACCAGGTGGTGGTCGATGGCCGCGAGCGTATCGTCGGGGAGCCAGGTGTTGAGCAGGTTCTTCGACTTCTCCCCCGCCAGCACCTCGAACCACACGATGCGCCGGGCGTCGCCGTACGCCTTCTTCACCGCGCCGTCGAACACGAGCTGGGAGGCGCGCCAGATGTCCGGCCCCGTGCCGTCCCCCTCGATGAACGGGATGATCGGCATGTTCGGGACTTGCAGCGCCCCGTCCTTCATCGTGATCGTTTCTCCCTGGGCGGGAGGCTTCAGGTCGCTGTATGCGGGCATGGCGGAGGTCGGCATGATTCGTCTCGTGTTGGTACGTGTCGTGTCGGAAACGGCCGTAGAAAGTTATGCCGGGTGACATGATCGGCAACGCCCCCGCGGTCCGCGCCGCCGCGGCGATCCACGACGCGTTCGACGCCTACCACGGCGCCTTTCGCGCGATCACCCGGCGCGCGCGCCAGCGCTTCGAGCAGCGCGACTGGCCGCTCGCGCAGCGCGACGCCGCCGAGCGGCTCGCCATCTACAAGCGCCACCTGGACGCGGTGCTCGCCGTGGTGCGCGACGCGCTCGGCGACGCCGCCACGGATGCTCCCACCTGGCAGGAGGTGCGGTGGCTCCACTCGGCGCTCATCGTGGACCGCGACGACTGCGAGCTGGCCGAGACGTTCTTCAACTCCGTCACGCGCCGGATCTTCACCACGGTGGGGGTGAACCAGCGCGTGGAGTACGTGTTCCCCGACGCCACCCCTGGCGAGTGGCTGGAGCCGCCGCCGATCCTGCGCCGGTACGCACGGGAGGGGAGCACGGAGGCGGTGGTGCGCCGCATCCTCGGCGACGTGCCGTGGAGCGTCCCCTGGCGCGACCTCGGCCGCGACGCGGCGCTCGTGGCGGAGCGGGTGCGCGAGGGGGTGTGCGACGCGTGGGGCGACGACGGGTTCGACGCCGTGGAGATGCTCGAGTCCCCCTTCTTCCGCAACAAGGGGGCGTACCTCGTGGGGCGCATCTGGCGAGGGGACCGGCTCATCCCCCTCCTCCTGCCGCTGCTCAACGACGAGCGCGGCATTCACGTGGACGCCGTGCTCACGACCTCCGACGAGGCGAGCATCGTGTTCGGCTTCAGCTGGTCGTACTTCCTGGCCGACATCGCCCGCCCCAGCGCCGCGGTGGAGTTCCTCGCCTCGATCATGCCGCTCAAGCGCACGGACGAGCTGTACACCGCGATCGGCTACAACAAGCACGGCAAGACGGAGCTGTACCGGAGCCTGGTGGAGCACCTCCGCGATCCCGCTGCGACGTTCGAGTTCGCGCCGGGGGACGAGGGGCTGGTGATGAGCGTGTTCACGCTCCCCTCGCTCAACGTGGTGTTCAAGATCATCAAGGACTCCTTCGGCCACCCCAAGCGCACCACGCGCCGGGACGTCATGGCGAAGTACCACCTCGTGTTCGTGCGCGACCGCGTGGGGCGGCTGGCCGACGCGCAGGAGTTCGAGCACCTCCAGTTCCCCCGCGCCCGCTTCTCCGACGAGCTGCTGCGGCACCTCGTGGAGGTGGCCGGGTCCACGGTGCACGCGGACGACGACCGTGTGGTGATCCGCCACCTGTACACCGAGCGGCGGGTGACGCCGCTGAACGTGTACCTGCGGGAGGCGTCGCCTGAAGCGGCGCGCGACGCGATCGTCGACTATGGCTGGGCGATCAAGGATCTCGCGGCGGCGAACATCTTCACCGGCGACATGCTGCTCAAGAACTTCGGGGTGAGCCGGCACGGGCGGGTGATCTTCTACGACTACGACGAGCTGTGCCTGCTCACCGACTGCACCTTCCGGTCGCTCCCGCAGCCGCGGAGCCTGGACGAGGAGCTGTCGGCGGAGCCGTGGTACTACGTGGGGGAGCTGGACGTCTTTCCCGAGGAGTTCGGCGCGTTCATGGTGCCGGCGGGGGAGCTGCGCGAGGCGTTCCTGGGCGCGCACGCCGATCTGCTCACGGTGGAGTTCTGGCGCGCGATGCAGGAGCGCCAGCGCGCCGGTGAGCTCTCCGACGTCTTCCCGTATCGCCAGTGCCGGCGGCTCCCGTCCCCATGACCGAGCACGACGTGATCGTCGTCGGCGCCGGGGCGATGGGGAGCGCCGCGGCCTGGCGCCTCGCCGCGCGCGGCGCGCGCGTCCTGGCGATCGGCCGCTGGTCGCCGCCGCACGCGTACGGGTCGACGCACGGCCGCTCGCGGATCATTCGCGAGGCCTACTACGAGCACCCGTGCTACGTGCCGCTGGTGCGGCGCGCCTACGAGCTGTGGGCGGAGCTGGAGCGCGAGAGCGGCCAGACGCTCTTCCGTCGCACGGGCGGGCTCATGGTGGGCCCTCCGGACGGGGCGCTGGTCTCGGGGGCGAAGCGGAGCGCGGTGGAGCACGCGCTCCCGCACGAGGAGCTCGACGCGGCGGAGATCCGCCGGCGCTTTCCCGGCTTCGCCCCCGAGACCGGGATGGTGGGCGTGTGGGAGCCGCGCGCCGGCGTCCTCCACCCCGAGATGTGCGTGCGCGCCATGCTCGATGCCGCCGCCGGTCACGGCGCCGTGCTCCTCACCGGCGAGCGGGTGGTGCGCTGGATCGTGGAGGGCGGAGTAGGGGACACCATCGGACTCGTGACCGTGGAGACCGACCGCGGAGCGCACCGGGCCCGCTCGCTCGTGCTCACCGCCGGCGCGTGGCTCCCGGCGCTCGTGCGAGACGTGCCCCTTCCCCTGGAGGTGGAGCGCCAGCTCCTGTTCTGGTTCGAGCCACTGGAGCGCGACAGACGCTGGGCGCCGGAGCGCGCCCCCGTCGCGCTCTGGGAGTACGCGCCGGAGCGGTTCTTCTACACCTTCCCCGACCTGGGCGATGGCGTGAAGATGGGAATCCACCACGAGGGGGAGATCGTGGACCCCGATGCGCCGGTGCTCCCCGCGCGCCCGGAGGAGGAAGCGCGCGCCCGCGCGCTGATGCGGCGCTTCCTTCCCGGAGCCGCCGGCGCGGTGCGCGAGAGCGTGACGTGTCTCTACACCGACACCCCCGACCGCCATTTCCTGATCGACCGCCACCCCAACCACGAGCGCGTGATCCTCGCGAGCCCGTGCTCCGGCCACGGCTTCAAGTTCGCCCCTGCCATCGGCGACCTGATCGCCGACCTGTGCCTGGAGGAGGGGACGGCGTTCCCGCTCACCCCGTTCTCGCTTTCCCGCTTCTTCCCCCCCGCCCCCCGGTCCCCAGCCCCGAGCCCCTGATCACCCGCCGCCGACGATCCGTTCCACCTCGCTCTTCGTCCCCGCGTACTTGAGCGTGGGGAGCATCGCCTGCAGGGCAGGCGTGCCACGCGCGGGGCGCACGACGCGCGCGAAGGTGCTCACCACCCACTGGCGCACGTAGGCGCGGTCGTCGTTGAGGTGGCTGGCGAGCAGCGAGAGCGCGTGATCGTTCCCGCGCGACGCGAGCACGCCCAGCGTGTACGCCACGCGGAGCTGCGTCCCGAGCCGCGTCTCGAGCTCCGCCACGAACGACGTGTCGCCGTGCCGGGCAATGGCGGAGAGCGCCGCGTTCTGGATCGCGTCGCGGTACGACGGCACCTCCAGCGCGCTCGCCAGGAACTCGCGGCGGCCGGCGCTGTCGATGTCGGCGATGGCGCCCACCGCGGCGGCGCGTGCCTCGTAGCTCGAGTCGTGCGCCCACGCGTCGCGGGCGAGCGCGAGGGCGCGCGCGCCCCCCACCTGCCCGAGGGACACGAGCGCCGCCTGGCGAACGGTGGACGACGTGTCGCCGAGGGCCCGCGCGAGCGCCGGGAGCACCAGCTCGGGCGCGAAGCCGCCGAGCGCGCCCGCGGCCTGGGCGCGCGTGAGGAAGTAGTCCGACCCCGTGGCGGCGTCGGCGAGCGCGCGGGCCGCGGTGGTGTCGTGCGTCCGCTCGGCGAGCTGGCCGATCACCCACCACCGGTTCCAGATGTCGGGATCGCGCCCGAGCTGCGTCGCGAGCCAGGGGCTGGGCTCATCGAACCGCAGCTGCTTGAGCACGCGATTCCCGTCGTCGAACACCACCATGGTGGGCTCGCCGGGGAGCGCGCCGAGGTCGATGGACTGCTCGCGCGCGTCGAGCCACACCTCGCGGGTCACGTCGCCGTGCGTGGTGCCGACGCGCACCGTGATCGGCATGCGGTACACCGTGGGGGTGGTGAAGCGCAGCCCGGTGCTGTCCGGCGCCGTGCTGTCCCCCTGCGTCTGCTTCACGGTCAACCGCATGGTGCGCGCGCTCGAGTCGTACGCCGCCGTGACCGTCAGCTTCGGGTAGCCCGACTGGTAGAGCCACTCGTCCCAGAACCAGGCGAGGTTCTCTCCGGTGGCGGCGAGCACCGACTGGCGGAAGTCGTCGGTGGTGGCGTTCCCGTGGGCGTGCCGGGTGAGATACTCGTGCACCGAGGCCCAGAAGCGCTCGTCCCCCAGGTAGCGGCGCAGCATGCGCAGCACGAGCGCGCCCTTGGGGTAGATGTTGTTCGAGCCGATGGACGCGAGCGGCATGCTGCGCCGCGCGTCGATGGCCATGAACTGCCGGTACTCGTCCAGATAGTAGTCGTCGCTCGCCTGCCGGCCGAGCTCGTGCTCCCAGTACGCCCCGGGCATGAACTCGGCGAATCCCTCGTTCAGCCACATGTTGGCCCAGTTCTCCGTGGTCACGTAATCGCCGAACCACTGATGGGCCAGCTCGTGGGGGATGAGGATGTACTGGTACCACGGCCGGTCGCGGTAGGCGCGCGCGTCGGGGAGCCAGTCCACGAGCGTGGTGGCGCTCACGTTCTCCATCCCGCCGAAGAAGTCGGCCACGGTGGTCTGCGCGTACTTCGCCCACGGGTAGCGCACGCCGGTGAGCCGCGAGTAGACGTCGATCATCCGCGGCGTGACGCTGAACAGTGGCCGCGCG
>DASTSH010000281.1:0-3395 GCA_035760785.1 Gemmatimonadaceae bacterium
GGGGGCGGCGCATTCGCGCCGCCCCCTCGCGGTCCTCCCCTGACCTCCGACCCCTGGCCCCCGGCCCCGACTCCTCCTACCGCTTCGCGTTCGCCTCCGACTGCGCGCGCACGCGCTCCTCCTGCTCCCGCAGCTCCGGCGTGAACGCCTCGCCGAAGTCGTCCGCCTCGAACACCTGCCGGATCTCGATGTCCGATGGCTCGTTCATGGGGTTCGGGCACCGCTTCACCCACTCGATCGCCTCGTCCATCGACTTCACCTGCCAGAGCCAGAAGCCGGCGATCAGCTCCTTCGTCTCGGCGAACGGGCCGTCGGTCACCGTGCGCTTCGGGCCGTCGAACTTCACGCGCGCGCCGCGCGAGCTGGGGTGCAGCCCCTCGCCGGCGAGCATCACGCCGGCCTTCACGAGCTCCTCGTTGAACTTCCCCATCTGGGTGAGCAGCTCCTGGCTCGGCATCACCCCCGCCTCCGACTCCTTGGTCGCCTTCACGATCACCATGACGCGCATTGTCGTGTCTCCTTCAGTGTTGTTGAGGTTCCGGGCCGCGCCGCCGGCCGGTGTCGCGCGGCCGGTTCGCGCCTTCACATTGACGTCGAACGAGACTTCAGGAAATCGACACGCCCCGCATCACCAGCGGGCGCGCCCCCCCGCCGGCGGGCCCGAGCGCCCCGTGGGGGTGGCTCGCATGGCGAGCACGGCCGTGTACGCGCCGCGGTACGACCAGCCGAGATAGACCACCAGCGCCGCCGTGAGCGCGGCGAGTGGGTACCCGGTCGGGAAGACGAACAGGTGGACGCAGATGATGTTCACGACCACCGGCGCGATGATCACGAGGGCCAGCGGCACGAAGCGGTTCGAGAGGAAGAGCACCCCCACGAGCACCTCCGTCCCGGAGAGGAGGGGGAGCATGTACCCCGACCTCGCGAGGCCGCCGAAGAAGGCGGTGGCGGCCTCCGGCATCGTGGCGGGCTGCGGGAGGAAGTAGAAGAAGCCGTTGAGCCCCATCACGGTGAAGATCAGCCCGACGAGCACGCGGGCGATGGCCGGAAGCCAGCGGGCGATCCCCCCCGCCTCGATCTGTTCGGCCTGGTCGGTGTCGAGCATCATCTCGGTGTGCATGTGGTTCCCTCGTTCGTGTGGGTCGGTACGTGCCGGCGGAAAGGTCGCCCTCACCCGCCTCCACCATCACGTCGAACGGGGGGACGCGGAATCGACACGCGCTTCGTACCGAGCGCCGCGCGTCGCCCCTTCCTCGGTCAGGCGCTTCAGCTCCGCGAGGCCCTTCTCGAACTGCGTGCCCACCAACCGGTCCCTGAACAGGGAGAACGCCTTGCCGACGAAGTTCTGGTCTCCGCTCATCGCCCACGTGACGGACACTCCTCCCGTGACGGGCTTCAGCGTGAACTCCACACGGTTGGTGGCCGCCATCGGCTTGATGAACCGGGCCTCGAACACCACACGCCGGTCCGGCTCCAGCTCCGTCAGCGTCATCCGCCCCTCGCCCACCTTGCTGTTCCCCGCGTAGTGGTAGGCGGCGCCGACTCCAGAGGGCGCCCCCTCGTAGCTCCTCCTCAGGCTCGGGTCGGCCTTCTCGAACGGGTTCCACGCGCTCCAGCGGTGGAAGTCCTCGATCTGCGCGAAGACCACGGTCGCCGGTGCGGCGATGGTCACGCTCCGCTGAACGCGGAAGGTGGACGGCCTGGTGGCGATGACGATGACGAGCAGGACGACGGCGACGAGAACACCCAACGCGATCTTCGCGAGCATGGAGACTCCGGATGAGAAAGGGGGGCGGCGACGCCGCGCCGCGGGTGGGTCAGCCGATGCGCTGGTCGGGGACGATGCCCCGATGGCGCGCACCGCAGGGGTGGTCGGTGGACCACTCGTTCACTGTCTCCTCCGTGAGTCCGAGTGGTCGTCCTGCTCCGCGAGGAAGCGTTCCAGCCGATCGAGGCGGCGCTCCCAGATCGTCCGCTGCTTCGCGATCCAGTCCTCCACCCGCCGCAGCGCCGGGCCTTCGATGCGGCAGGTGCGTACCCGGCCGCGCTTCTCCGAGCGCACTACCCCGCTCGCCTCCAGCACCCGGAGGTGCTGCATGACGGCGGGGAGGGAGATGGCGAGCGGCGCGGCGAGCTCCTTCACCGACGCCGGCCCGCGGCTCAACCGCTCCACCATCGCGCGCCGCGTCGGGTCCGCGAGCGCCTGGAAGAGCAGGTCGAGGGAGGGCGAGGGAGCTGTGTGGGGTGAATGGTTAAGCATTGACTTAAGTATTGATGCGCGTCCGATCGACGTCAAGGACGCGGGCCGTTCAGCGGCTCACCCTCAGTCGTCCGGCATCGAGTCCCGAGTCCCGATTCCCGCGTTCCGCGCCCTCGCGTAGCACTCGATCCACGGCGCCACCCCACGCACCACCGGCGGCAACGCGGCGACGCGGATCGCTCCCTTGAGCAGCCGCTCCTCCACCGCCGCCCACGCGCGCGTGTACTCGTCGGCCACGGGGACGAGCGGGTCGCCGTACAGCCGGACGAGCGTGAACCCCGCGCCCTCGAGCAGCGTGCGCAGCGCGCGCGGGGTGAACCCCACGCGATACGGGAAGGTGAGCAGGTTGTTCTGCGCGAGGATCGCGCGCGCGAGCGGGGCCGCCGGGCCGCGCAGCAGCGGCCGGAGCGCGGCGTAGCACGCGCCGTTGGGGACGCGCACGGCGAGCGTTCCGCCGTCGCGCAGGAGCGCGCGTGCCTGACGAGCGGCGCGCGCGGGATCGGGGAGCTGGTCGAAGCAGTTCCAGAAGGCGATGGCGTCCCACCGCCGCCCCCCCGGCACCGACGACAGATCGCCGTCGGTCACCGCGAAGCCGCGCGCGCGGGCGAAGGCGTTCACGCACGGGTTCACGTCCACCCCCTCGAAGCGCCACCCCGCCTCGCGCGCGGCGGCGAGGAAAGCACCCACGTAGCTCCCCACCTCGAGCCCCTCCCCCGTGCGACCGAGCACGCGGGCGAGGCGGCGCGCCTGCAGCCGGTACGCGGCGCGCTGCGTCTCGTGCAGCGACGCCATCACCTCCGGCTCCGGCGCGTCGTGCTCGTACAGCTCGCGCAGCTCCCCGTCGGGCTCGCGCGGCTCGCGGTACACGAGCCCGCACCCGCGGCACCGCACGACGCCGAGCGGCGGGTGCTGCGAGAAGTACACGCGGTCCGCGAGCCGCTCCGGGGGCGTCGCCGGGAGGAGCCGCCGGATGTGGAAGGCCCAGAGCATCTCCACCTCGCGCGCGATGTCCTCGGCGGCGGCGAGGGGAAGTGGATCGGCGCGGGCGCACACGGGGCAGGGAGGCATGGGGGGTAGGACCTGGTGGCTGGACCACCGAACAACGCGTGTGGCGTGTGGGGAACTGACGGAAAGA
>DASTSH010000282.1:0-9974 GCA_035760785.1 Gemmatimonadaceae bacterium
CCGCGGGCGATCGTCGCCGACGCCGGCGAGACGGCGCAGGAGATGTCGGGGTAGGCGCCGTTGAGCAGCGACGGGCGCCCGGGATCGGGCGCGGTCGTCGCGCGGTCGGCGCAGGCGGCGATGGCGGCGAGCGCCCCGAGCGCGGCGATCGGGCGGGCGAAGGTGGAGAGGCGGTGACGCATGGCGCGGTCCTCCAGGGGGGCGCGTGAAGGCCGCACGGAGACTGGCGCGGCACCGGAGGCGCCGTGCGGCCGGGGATCGTCATGCATCGACTGCGCTGATGCGTGCGCTGCTGCGACGCGGCGTTCGGCGCGCGGAGCCCGCCGGCCTCTTCCGTATTAGTAGCCGCTAATGAAAAAGGCCCGCCAACCTGCGGCGGACCTTGTACCCTGTAAGTGACGACGCTCACATCGCCACTCGTTTCCTCGCATCGCTTCGACGCATCACTTCAGCAGCAGCTTGGCGATCGTCTGAAGCTGCATGTTCGACGTCCCCTCGTAGATCGCCCCGATCTTCGCGTCGCGGTAGAACTTCTCCACCGGGTAGTCCTTCGTGTAGCCGTAGCCGCCGTGCAACTCCACGCACAGCGACGTCACGCGCTCGCACACCTGTGACGAGAACAGCTTCGCCATCGCGGCTTCCTTCGTGAACGGCTGCCCCGCGTCCTTCAACCGCGATGCGTTGTACACCATGAGGCGCGCCGCCTCGAGCTCCGTCGCGGCCTGCGCGAGCTGGAACTGCACGCCCTGGAACTCCGCCACCGGCTTCCCGAACTGCTTCCGCTCCCCCACGTAGTCGAGCGTCGTGGCGAGCGCGCCGCCCGCCACGCCGATCATCTGCGCGCCGATCCCGATGCGCCCCAGGTTGAGCGTCTCGATCGCGATCTTGTAGCCCTGCCCCACGGGGCCGAGCACGTTCTCCGCCGGCACCTCGCAGCCGTCGAGGATCAGCTCAGTGGTGCTCGATGCCCGGATGCCGAGCTTGTCCTCTTTCTTTCCCACCGAGAAGCCCGGAAAGCCGCGCTCGACGATGAACGCCGTGATCCCCTTGTAGCCGGCCGCCGGGTTCGCGTTCGCGAACACGATGTAGATCTCCGCCTCGGCGCCGTTCGTGATCCACATCTTGCGCCCGTTCAGGATCCAGCGGTCGCCGCGCTGCTCGGCGCGCGTGGCGAGGCCGAAGGCGTCAGAGCCGGAGCCCGGCTCGGAGAGCGCGTACGCCCCCACCTTCGTGGTGGTGAGCTGCGTGAGGTAGCGCTCCTTCTGCGCGTCCGTGCCGTAGCGGGTGATCGGGTAGTTGGCGAGGGTGTTCTGGACGTCCATGAGGATCGCCGCCGAGGCGTCCACTCGGCTCATCGCCTCCACCGCCAGCGCCACCATCATGACCGTCCCGCCGGCGCCGCCGTAGCGCTCCGGGACCTCGATCCCCATGAGCCCGAGCTCGAAGTACTTGGGGATCAGCGTGGGATCGAGCTTGCCGGCGCGGTCCATCTCCTGGACGCGCGGTCGGACCTCCTCCTCCGCGAACGCCGCCACGGCGTCGCGGAACATCGTCTCCTCGTCGGAGAGCATCGTGAGCGCTGGGTGCGCGGTGCCGAGTTCAGTGGTCATGGGCATAAGGTAACGTCGACGAGCCCCGCTTCGCACGCCAGCGCGCGGCACGCGTCGCCGCAGTGCCCCTCGGGGGCGCCGGCGGGGCGTGCGCAGGTGCCTCCCGCCGGAGCGGCGCCGCGCGCCGGCACGCCCGCGCGCTCGAGCACCACCTCGGCCAGCTTCTCGTGCACGCCGAAAGCGGGGGTGACGGTGACGCGCACCGCGGGGTGCCGCGTGGCCGCCTCGCGCACCAGCCGTGGGATGTCGCGCGTGGAGTGCTTGCCGGGGGAGAGCATGTACGGGAAGGCGACGATCTCCGTCGCGCCCGCCGCCACGCAGGCGTCCACCCCCTGGGCGATCGTGGGCTCGGCGAGCTCCATGTGCGCGATGCGTACCACCACGTCGCCGCCAGCCATCAGTTGCACGAGATTTCCCACGCACTCGAGCATGCGGTTCGCCTCGTCGCGCACCGAGCCGTGGTCCACCAGCAGTATGGCCTTCATGTTCGCCTCGGGTGTGTCGTTCGCTGCCGATGAACATAACACCGGCTCGGGGCGGGGCGAGGCGAAGGCGCTCACCCCGCCGCCACCGGCGCGCCGCTCCCGAACACCTCGAGCGCCAGCTCCACCTTCCCGAACGGCGCCGAGACCTGCACCCCCTGCACGGCGCCGCGCACCCGCTCGAGCATCTCGCGCGCGATCGCGATCCCCTCCGCCACCGCGTGCTCCTTCGACTGCTCGCTCGCGCGCCGCATGCGCGCGATCACCGGCTCCGGCACGACCACCCCCGGCACCTCGTTCGCGAGGAACTCGGCATTGCGCGCGGAGACGAGCGGCCAGATCCCCGCGATCACCGGGATGCGCACGTGCTCGATCGAGGCGAGGAAGCGCTCGAGCTGCACGATGTCGAACACCGGCTGCGTGATCGCGTACTCCGCCCCCGCGCCCACCTTCCACTCGAAGCGGCGCAGCTCGTAGGCCGGATCCAGCGCGGCGGGGTTCACCCCGACGCCGATCGCGAACGCCGTCGGCCGCCCGATGGGGTGCCCGCCGGGGTCGAGGCCGCGATTCAGCCGGCTCACCAGGTTCGTGAGCCCGATGGAGTCGATGTCGAACACCGCCGTCGCATCCGGGTAGGGGCCCATCTTCGGCGGGTCGCCCGTGATGATGAGCAGGTTGCGCAGCCCCATCGCCGAGGCGCCGAGCAGATCGCTCAGCATCCCCAGCAGGTTGCGGTCGCGGCAGCAGTAGTGCGTGACGGTCTCGAGCCCCACGCGCTGCTCGATGAGCAGGCTCGTCATGAGCGCGCCCATGCGGCTCTGCGCCCGCGGCCCGTCGGGGACGTTCACCGCATCCACGCCGGCGCACTTCAGCGCCGACACGGACTCCAGCATCTTCGATGCGTCCACCCCGCGCGGCGGGACGATCTCCACCGACGTCACGAACTCCCCGCGGGCGATCTTTCCCGCCCACCGCGACCGCTGCGCGAGCGGCACCGGCGCCACCGCGCCGTCGCTCTCGCCTCCCGGCCGGGGCTGGGCGGCGAGATCATCGGTGTGGGGGAGCTGATAGCGCACCGACGCGCGGCGCTGCCGCGGCACGAGCGGGCGGATCCCCTCGGCCAGCGCCCGGATGTGCGCCGGCGTGGTCCCGCAGCACCCGCCGAGCACCTTGGCCCCCGCCTGGATGAGGTGGCGCGCGTAGCTCGCCACGTACTCCGGACTCGCCATGTACATCGTGCGCCCCCCCACGTCGCGGGGCATGCCGGCGTTCGGCTGCGCGCTCAGCTTGCGGTGCGTGACCGCCGCCATTCGCTCGATCGCCTCGAGGATCGTCTGCGGGCCCACCGAACAGTTGAGCCCCACGATGTCCGCGCCCCACTCGTCGAGCGACCGCGCCACGTCCTCCGGTGTCGCGCCGTACGGCGTGAGCCCATCCTGACCGATCGTCATCTGCGCGATCACCGGCATCGCGGCATCCACCTCGCGCGCCGCGGCGATCGCCTGCTCGATCTCGTCGAGGTCGGCGAACGTCTCGAGGATCACCAGATCCACCCCGCCCTCGCGCAGCGCCGCGATCTGTTCGCGGAAGTGCGCGCGTGCCTCCTCGCGGCTCGTGGGTCCGAACGGCTCGATGCGGATCCCCAGCGGGCCCACGGCCCCCGCCACCAGCACGTGCTCCCCCGCCGCCTCGCGCGCCAGGCGCGCCGCCGCGCGGTTGAGCTCCGCCACCCGCGCCTCGAGCCCGTACGGCGCGAGCTTCACGCGGTTGGCGCCGAAGCTGTTCGTCTCCAGCACCTCCGCGCCGGCCTTCACGTACGCGCGGTGCACGTCGCGCACGAGATCGGGGGAGCGGACGTTCAGCTCGTCGTAGCACTGGTTGATGAACACGCCGTTCGCGTACAGCATCGTCCCCATCGCGCCGTCGAAGACGACGACGCGCTCGGGATCGAGCAGCTCGCGGACGTTCCGGGGGTCGTTCATTTCGACTCCGCCGACTCGGGAAGCGGGAAGCGGGAAGCGGGAAGCGGGTTCCCGCCCTCGACTCCGGACTCCCGATCGCCCCCCGCAGGCGCGGCGGTGCCGCGCCGCTTCCCGCTTCCCGCTTCCCGCGCCTCGTCCCGCACCGCGTAGTACTTCGCCTCCGGATGATGCACCACGAGCGCGGCGGTGGACTGCTCGGGGACGAGCTGGAACGCGGCGCTCAGCTCCATCCCCAGCGCGTCCGCGGCCGGAAGGATCCCGAACAGCAGCGCGTGATCGTCCAGGTCGGGGCACGCGGGGTACCCCCACGAGTACCGCTTCCCCTGCGTCTCCGGCAGGCCGAGCTCCCGGCGGATGCGGCGGTGCATCCACTCCGCGGTGGCCTCCGCCGCCTCCACCGAGAGCCCGTGCAGGTAGTACGCCTCGGCGTATTCCCCACGCCCCTGGAGCGCCTCGAAGCGGCGCGCCGCCTCGTCCCCCACCGTCACCACCTGGAACGCGGCCACGTCCACCTCTCCGGACTCCACCGGGCGGAAGTAATCGGCGAGGCAGAGGCGCTCGCGTCCGGGCTGGCGCGGGAAGGCGAAGCGCGCGATCTCCCGCAGCGACCCGCCGTCGCTCGCGTACGCGGCCGGGTCGTACACGACGAGCGCGTTCCCCACGGCCTGCACGGGGAAGTAGCCGTACACCGCGCGGGGCGCGAGCCACCCCTCGCGCTCGGCGGACGCGCTCAGCCGCTCGAGCACCGGGCGGAACTCGTCGCGCACCGCGGCCTCGAACGCCGCGCCGGAGCCGCGGCCGCCCCACTGCAGGCGGAACAGCTCGTCCAGATCGAGCAGCGCCAGCACCTCGCGCAGCGGGATGTCGCGCAGCACGCGCGTGCCGAGGAACGGCGCCTCCGGCACCGGCACGTCGGCCGCGACGTCGCTGCGCGCGCCTGCGTCGTCGCCCGCGCCGGTGTCCTTCCCCACCTGCGCGTGCAGGAAGATGTCGCTCCGCGCCCGCTCCAGGTTCTCCGCCACCAGCGCGTCGCGGCGCTCCGCGTCCACCAGCGCCTCCACCGTGTCGAGCCCCTCGAACGCATCCTTGCAGTAGAACACGCCGGGCGCGTACGGCCGCTCGCCATCCACGAACAGCGCGCGCCGCCCGAAGCGGCGGTTGATCGCCGCGCCGCCGATCAGCACCGGGAAGGCGAGCCCGCGCTTGTCCAGCTCCTGCACGCAGATCGGCATCTGCTTCGACGTGGACACCAGCAGCGCGGAGAGGCCGATCGCGTCCGCGCCCACCTCCACCGCCTTGTCGATGATCGTGTTCACCGGGACCTGCTTCCCCAGGTCGAACACCGTGTAGCCGTTGTTCGAGAGAATCGTGTTCACCAGCGACTTCCCGATGTCGTGCACATCGCCGTACACCGTCGCCAGCACCACCTTTCCCTTCGTGTAGCCCTCGGTGCGCTCGAGGAACTGCTCCAGGTGCCGCACCGCGCGCTTCATCACCTCCGCGCTCTGGAGCACGAACGGCAGGATCAGCTCTCCCGCGCCGAACCGGTCCCCCACCTCCTTCATGGCGGGGAGGAGGACGTCGTTGAGCACGCGCACCGGCTGCTCGCGCACCCCCGCCGCGTCGAGCAGCTCCTCGATCCCGTCCTTCCGGCGGTGCAGCACGTGCCAGTGGATCTTCTCGTCCGGCGTCATCCCCGCCGTCGGATCCTCCACCTTTCCCTCGCCTCCCGCGTCCCGCTTCCCGTTCCCCGCGAAGTACTCGATGTAGCGCTGCAGCGCGTCGGGGTGGCGGTCGAACACGAGATCGTCGGCCAGGGCCCGCTCGTCGGCGGAGATCTCGGCGTACGGACGGATGTGCGCCGGGTTCACGATCGCCATGTCGAGCCCGGCCTCCACGCAGTGGTGGAGGAACACCGAGTTGAGCACGGCCCGTGCTTCGGGGGAGAGCCCGAAGCTCACGTTGCTCACGCCGAGGGAGGTGAGCACGCCGGGGAGCTCGCGCTTGATGAGCCGGATCCCCTCGATCGTCTCGACGGCCGAATCCCGCCACTCCGCCTCGCCCGTGGCGAGCGTGAAGGTGAGGTCGTCGAAGATGAGGTCCTGCGGCGCGAGCCCGTACTCGTGCACCGCGATGTCGTGGATCCGGCGGGCGACCTCGAGCTTGCGCTGCCGGGTCTTGGCCATCCCCTGCTCGTCGATGGTGAGCGCCACCACCGCGGCGCCGTGCTTCTTCACCAGCGGGAGCACGGCGTCGATGCGCGTGCGCCCGTTCTCCATGTTGATGGAGTTCACGAGCGCGCGGCCGGGGATGTGCTCGAGCGCCCGCGCGATCACCTCCGGCTCCGTCGAGTCGATCATGAGCGGCGCCTCGACGCTCATCGACAGCAGCTTCGCCACGCGCGCCATCTGTTCGCTCTCGTCGGCGCGCTCGGTGAGCGCGACGCACACGTCGAGCACGTGCGCGCCGGCCTCCACCTGCTGCCGCGCCACCTGCACCACGCCCTCGTAGTCGTCGGCGAGCAGGAGCTGCTTCACCCGGCGCGAGCCCTGCGCGTTCACGCGCTCGCCGATGAGCAGCGGCGGCGGATCCTGGTGCAGCGTGATGGCGCGCATCGCCGAGGAGGCGCGTGGGACGCGATGCGCGGTGCGCGGGGCGCGGGGCGCGTGCCCCGCGGCGGAGCTCGCGGCCGCGGGCCCGACCCCCGAGTCGGCGCGGGGACGGTCGCCGTCCTGGCCCGCGCGCCCCGCGTCCCGCGTCCCGCGCACCGCGCTGACCACCGCCGCCAGATGCGCCGGCGTCGTCCCGCAGCACCCGCCCACCACGCGCACGCCGAAGTCGCGCACGAACTCGGCGAGCGCGGTGGCCATCGGCTCGGGCTCCAGCGGATACACGGCCTCGCCCTCCCCCGTGTTCAGCGGCAGCCCCGCGTTCGGGATGCACGACACCGGGCGCGCGGCGTGCTCCGCGAGGTAGCGGATCGGCTCGCGCATGTGCTCCGGCCCGGTCGAGCAGTTGAGGCCGATCACGTCGACCGGCAGCGCCTCCAGCGTCGTCATCGCGCTCGCGACGTCGGTGCCGAGGAGCATGCGCCCGCTCGTGTCGAGCGTCACCTGTGCCTGCACCGGCACGCGCCGTCCCAGTTCCGCGAACAGCCGCTCGATCCCGGCGATCGCCGCCTTCACCTCGAGGATGTCCTGCGACGTCTCGATGAGCAGCAGGTCCACGCCCCCCTCCACCAGCCCCTTCGCCTGCGCGTAGTACTCGTCGCTCAGCTCCTGGAAGTCGATCGCCGAGAGGGTGGGGTCGTCGCTCGACGGGAGCATCCCCGTGGGGCCCATCGACCCCGCGACGAAGCGGGGATGCTCCGGGGTCGCCCAGGCCGCGCATGCCTCGCGCGCCACGCGCGCCGCCTGCACGTTGAGCTCGTGCGCGCGGTCGCCCAGCCCCCATTCGCGCAGCCGGCGCGGGGTGCTCTGGAAGGTGCACGTCTCCACCACGTCGCATCCCACCGCGAGGAACGACTCGTGGATCTCGCGGATCACGTCGGGGCGCGTGAGGACGAGATGATCGTTGCACCCCTCGTACGCCTTCCCGCCGAAGTCCTCGGCGGTGAGGTGGCGGCGCTGGATGTTCGTCCCCATCGCGCCGTCGAAGATGAGCACGCGGCGCGCGAGCGCGCGGAGATACGGGGCAGTGGCCTGGTCGTCGAGGATGTCCGTCATGAGTGCCTGAGATGCGAAAAAGCCCGGCGCGCACGGGCACCGGGCCGGCGCTTTAGCGGACTGTTTAACGTGGCCGCAATTTGCCTGAAATCGCCACGAGCTTCGTTGTCTCCTTGATAGTATCCGATCGCTCCCGTCCGAGCAAGCGCGCCGGCGGCGCGCCGTCGCGGGCGCGGGCGCGTGCGGTCCGGGCGGGTGGGGCGCCGCGCGGCGGACTCGAGCGCACGGTGCGCCGGCGCCGGTGCGCCACGGCCGGCGCATTGTCCTGCCGTCCTGCCGTGCGAGCCGCTCCCCGGCGCGGCGCGCGGCGCGCATCGTAGTCAGGCACCGCGCGCCCTCCGGCGTTGAGCGCCGGATGTCGCCGGGCGTCCGGGGCCGGGAACAACCCGGCGCGCCTCGCGGTAGCAGGATCGGGGGTCCTGCCCGCCGGGCCGGGGCCGCGGGCCCACGGCTGCCGCGCGCCGCGCGACCGGCCCATCTTTCGCATCACCGTCGCGGTGGCGCCGCGGCGCCGCGGCGCCGGTCGCGCCAGGCGCACCGGCCAGGGCCGCGGCGCATCCACGTTCACGCTCGACTCACCACGCCGATGAACTATCACTTCCTGGGCTCCGGGCTGATGGCGGCCACCCTCGTGGTCGGGATCGGGATCGGCCGCGATTGCGGCGGACTCCGCGACAGGGCGCACGCGATGGTCGCCGAAGCGCGCACCACCACGCATCACTACTCGCCGCACGACACGAAGCACGACGGGGGGCTGTTCGGCGCGTACCACGCGACGTCCCCGCACTGGCCGCACATCCGCACCATGGTCACCGACTTCCGCACTACCTGGCTGCCGAACAAGTCGCAGCGCGCGGCGGAGGTGGCGTGGGCGGCGGCGCACTTCGACTACGTGATGTCCGGCCCGGTCTCCGAGTACAAGGCGCGCAACCCGGCGCTCGGCTACTTCCCCTACGCCCTGCAGTGGACGGTGCTGCAGCCGAAGAAGGGGAAGGCGGGCACGGACCTCACCTCGGGCTACTACGAGGACATGCTCGGCTGGTTCGCGTCGCACCCGGAGTACCACCTCGAGGATGCGTTCCTCCACACCGCCGGCGCCCCCAAGAGCCCGGCGTCGCGCGTGACGGTCCACATCTGGGATTCCGACCGGTGGGCGATCAACCCCGGCGACCGCGGTGCCCGCGCCTACCAGGTGGACCGGGCGAAGCGCGTGACGCGCAACACCGATGGGATCTTCTTCGACGAGCACGCGTCGGCCGACGTCCGCGGTCGCATCAACAAGGTGAACGTGCTCGAGTACCCGGGCTTCACCGGGTACGAGCGCGACGTGTGCGAGGTGCTGCGCGAGATCCACGCCGCGGTGGCGCCGAAGATCCTGCTGCTCAACACGTCGGAGTACATGAAGCCGTTCGACGTGGACATGATCCTGGCCGCGGGCGGCGCCCACCTCGAGAAGATGAACAACCCGCTCCACGGCGACATGCAGGAGCGCTGGAAGTTCATCGAGGACCTGCTGTCGAAGGGGGTGACCGTGGAGATGGTGTCGGCGAACAGTTGGAGCGAGGCCGACAAGCTCGGGAGCGGCTTCGATGCCGGCAGCTACGCCTCGCGCGGCGGGCGGCTCAAGATGTGGGAGCTTGCGAGCTACTACCTGGTGGTGCCCGAGAACCCGGACCACCTCCTGATCGACATGGAGGCGGCGTGGAAGGAGCCGTTCGACAAGATGTGGCTGAAGGCGCAGGAGGTGAACATCGGCCACCCGACGGAGGATCGTCACGTCTACCAGGATGGGAAGGACGCGACCGGCCACACGTACCGGATCTGGGCGCGCAACTTCGACCGGGCGCTGGTGCTCGTGCGGCCGCGGATCGGCTGGGACACGCAGAGCTACGGCCCGGAGACGGCGGTGAAGGTGCCGCTCCCCACCGGGGTCACCTGGCGCCCCCTCCGCGAGGACGGCACCCTCGGTGAGCCCGTCAGGTCGGTGATGCTGAGCAATCCGGAATCGGCGATCCTGGTGAGGGAGCGCTGAGGCGGGACTCGGGGCGCGGGGCGCTGGTCGCGCCGGGACTCAGGACTGGGGAATCGGGACTCGGGAGAGGATCGCGGGGCACGCGCCTTCGGCGCGTGCCCCGCACCATTGTGCGAGGGGGGCGGCGCTCATGCGCCGCCCCC
>DASTSH010000283.1:0-3576 GCA_035760785.1 Gemmatimonadaceae bacterium
TCGTAATCGCCCCCCTCCCCCTTCAGCAGCGTCTCGATCAGCTCGAGCCTGACGATCGCCGAGCGATGGATCCGCATGAACTCCCGCGGGTCGAGCCGCTCCTCCAACTCCTGCATCGGCTCGCGGATCACGAATCGTCGATCGCCCACGTGCAGCTCGGCGTAGGGCCCGCTCGCGGTGATGTAGTCGATCTGCACGACTGGCACCACGCGCACCTTCCCCTTCATCTCCACCGCGATCCGCTCGAGGTACGGCGCGCGCGACGACGCACCTCGCTCCCGCGCCGCGGCATCGTTCTCCACGCTCGCGCCGCCGCCCACGGTCCCGTCTCCGCTCGCGCCCCCGCCCCCCAGCACCGCCAGCAACTGCGCGCGCATGCGCCCGAACTCCTCCAGCTCGATGCTCCGCCGCGCGCGCCGGAACGCCTGCTCGAAGCGCTCGTCGTCGAACGGCTTCACCAGATAGTCCACCGCCGCGAGGTCGAACGCCTGGAGCGCGTACTGGTCGTACGCGGTCACGAAGATCGTCGGCGGCATGGCGTCCGCTCCCACCTCGCGCGCCACGTCGAGCCCGGTCTTCCCCGGCATCTGCACGTCGAGGAACACGAGGTCGGGGTGCAGACGCCGGATCCCTTCCACCGCCGCGCTCCCGTCCCCCGCCTCCCCCACGATCTCCACGTCGGGCTCCTCGCGCAGCAGATCCTTCAGCCGCTGCCGCGCGAGGGGCTCGTCGTCCACGATCATCACGCGCAGCACGCGCCGCTCCGCCATCACCCTCCTCCCGCTCGCGCCGTCACGCGCCCGCCGCCACGCCGGCGGCCCGCAGGTCGCCGCGCGTGTGGAACGGCAGCACCACCTCGGCCACGGTCGCGCCATCCTCGCGCCGGAGCGCGAACCGCTGCTGGCGCCCGTACAACTGCTCCAGCCGCTCGCGCGTGTTGCGCAGCCCCACGCCCGCGCTGTTCTCCCCGCTCCCCCAGTCGCCGCTCCCCACCGCCGCCCCTCCCGCCTCTGCGCCGGCAGCCCCCGCGCTCGCTCCCGCGCTCGCTCCCGCGCCCGCCCCCACGCCCCCCGTCACGCTGTCCCGCACGCTCAGCACCAGATCCTCCCCCACGCGCCGCGCGCGCACCTCCACCCGCCCCGTCCCTTCGCTCTTCCCCACGCCGTGCTTCAGCGCGTTCTCCACGATCGGCTGCAGGATGAGGTTCGGCACGAGCGCGTCGGCCGCGCCGGGCTCCAGGTCGATGCTTGTCTCCAATCGTCCCTGGAAGCGGATCTGCATGATCTCCAGGTAGCGGCGGAGCAGGTCCACCTCGCGCGCGAGCGGGATCTCCTGCTCCGCCGAGCCCTCGAGCGTGGAGCGCAGCAGCTCGCTCAGGCGCGCGATCATCCGCCGCACCCCCTTGGGGTCGCGCTCCACGAGCGCGGACACGGCGTGCAGCGTGTTGAAGAGGAAGTGCGGATCGAGCTGCGACCGCAGCACCGCGAGCCGAGCTTCCGCGAGCTGCGCCTCGAGCCGCGCCGCCTCGGCCTGGAGCCGCACCGCTTCCGCCTGACGAGTGCGGTAGCGAAGGAAGTAGTCGCGCGCCACCCCCGCGGCGAGCACCGCGAACGCCACCATCAGGTCGTTCAGGTAGCGGAGCCGCGTGATCGTCCACACGCCGAACGGCCCGCCGCCGCGCCGCCGCGGCGAGGGCGGGAACCAGCGCGAGCGGAGCAGCTCCACGATCACGTCCACCAGCAGCGCCGCGGCCACCGCCACGAGCACGAACAGCAGCGCGCGCCACGCGGCCTGCCGCCGATCGGGATCGAAGCGGCTGGTGATCCAGAAGATCACCGGCGTGAGCAGCGCCCACAGGTACGACTCCACGAACGGCAGCACCACCACCGCGGACGTGAGCGGCGGCAGCCCGCGCGGATCGAGCAACCGGTTCACCACCGTGAGCAGCGCGAACACCGTCCAGAACGCGAACACGAGCAGCAGCTCGCGCCACCCCAGTCGCGCCTCCTCGGCGATGCTCGCCCCCGTGTTCGTCATGGCGTGAGTCGGTGAGGTGGTGAGTGAGCGGGGTCGTGTGTCGACGCGGTCACGAGCTGGTGCGCTCGCAATTCAGCGGGGGAGCGACTCGGCCAGTGAGTATGCCCGTGCGCCGCGACCGGCGGGAGTGGGGCCAGGGCTGGCGATTCCCGATTCCCGAGTCCCGCGCGCTTCCCGCTTCCCGCAGGCGCGCCCCCGGCGCGCCGCTTCCCGCTTCCCGCGCCGTTCGTGCCTCCCCCCGTGCCATTCGTGACACCAGCGTGCAACCCATTGCAAACACGCAACTTACGCGGTTTTCCCCGCGTACATTTGTCAGAGCGTGAATCGCCACGCAACCGCTGCACGAACCAACGAGAGGTCGTCATGAAAAAGCTCCACGCCGCCATCGCGGTCGCGCTGCTCGCGGCAGGTACGGGACTCTGGCTCCATCGACGCGCCGATGCGCGCGAGACGCCGGCGTACCGCTTCGCCACGGTCGAGCGCGGCAATCTCGAGGCCACGGTCTCCGCCACCGGCACGCTCGACGCCGTCACCACGGTGCAGGTGGGCACGCAGGTGTCCGGGCAGATCGCCGCCATCTACACCGACTTCAATCAGAAGGTGAAGAAGGGGCAGCTCCTGGCGCGCATCGACCCCACCCTCCTCGAGCAGGCGGTGGAGGACGCGCAGGCCGGGCTGGCGCGCAATCAGGCGCAGCTCACCCAGGCGCAGCAGGAGTACGACCGCGAGAAGCAGCTCTACGACGCGAAGATCGTCACGGCGAGCGAGTACAACACCGCCGAGTCGAACTACGGCGTCGCGAAGGCGAACGTGCGCTCGGCGCAGATCGCCCTCGAGCGCGCGCGGCAGAACCTCTCGTACACCGCCATCCACGCGCCGATCGACGGTGTGGTGGTGGAGCGCGACGTGGACGTCGGGCAGACCGTGGCCGCGAGCCTCCAGGCGCCGCAGCTCTTCCTGATCGCCAACGACCTCTCGCAGATGCAGATCCTCGCGTCCGTCGACGAGAGCGACATCGGCCAGATCAAGGATGGACAGCAGGTGCGCTTCACGGTGCAGGCATACCCGAACCGCACCTTCACCGGCGCGGTGCAGCAGGTGCGCCTCCAGTCGAAGACGGCGGACAACGTGGTGAACTACACGGTGGTGGTCACCGTCGCGAACCCGGATGGCGCGCTCCTCCCCGGGATGACCGCAACGGTCCAGTTCCTCACCGGTTCGGCGAACGGCGCGCTCATCGTCCCGAACGCGGCGCTCCGCATCCGCCCCACGGCGGACATGCTCGCCACGCTCCGCGCGGGCCGTGATTCAAACACCGCGCGAGGAGCCGCGCGCTCGGGCACCGACTCCCTCACCGCGAGCCGGCAGCGCGGCGCCGCCGCGAGCGGCTCGGCCGCCGGCGCCACCTCCCCGCGCGCCCTCCTCTGGTACCAGGACGCGAACGGCAAGCCCGCCGCCGCGCGCGTGCGCACCGGTCTCACCGATGGCCAGCGCACGGTGGTCGAGGGGACGGGCGTGAAGGAAGGAATGCAGGTGATC
>DASTSH010000284.1:0-22781 GCA_035760785.1 Gemmatimonadaceae bacterium
TCCTGAACGACGCGAACCTGCCGCGCCTCAAGCTCTCGCGGGCGTACCAGGAGATCGCGCGCGACAAGAAGAAGTTCGACGGCGAGAACAAGGAGTTCATCTCCAACAAGCTCAACTCCGCCAACTGGATGATCCAGGCGATCGAGCAGCGGCGGCAGACGATGCTCAAGGTGATGAACTTCATCGTGGACCGGCAGCGCGACTTCTTCGAGAAGGGCGTGCAGTACCTCAAGCCCCTCACCCTGCGCGAGGTGGCGGAGGTGATCAACATGCACGAGTCCACGGTGAGCCGCGTGACGAACGAGAAGTTCGTCCAGACGCCCCGCGGCGTGCTCCCGCTCAAGTTCTTCTTCTCGTCGGGGCTCTCGACCACCGGCGGCGAGGACGTGTCCGCGCGCGGAATCAAGGCGCAGATCCAGAAGCTCGTGTCCGAGGAGGACGCGCGCCATCCGCTCACCGACCAGGCGATCGTGAACATCCTGAAGGAGAGCGGCGTGCAGATCGCGCGGCGCACGGTGGCCAAGTACCGCGACCAGCTCGGCGTGCTCTCGGCGCGCATGCGCAAGCGCGTATGAGCATGGCCGCATCCGATCCCATCGCGCGCTTCGCCCCCGAGTCCACCGCGCCGCGCGCGGCCGCGCGCGGCGCGGTGGACGTGTCCGTGCTCGTGCCGGCGAAGGACGAGGCGGAGAACCTGCCGCTGTTCATGGAGCAGGCGGAGGCCGCCCTGGGTGGCGCCCCGTTCTCCTTCGAGGTGGTGGTGGTGGACGACGGCTCCGAGGATGACAGCGCCCGCGTCCTCGACGAGTTGCAGCGCCGCTACCCGTTCCTCCGCGTGGCGCGCCACCGCCGTCGCCGCGGCATCGCCGACGCGCTCCGCACCGGCTACCTGCACTCGCGCGGCGCGGTGCTCGTCTTCTACCCGGCCGACCTGCAGTACAAGCCAGAGGACATCCCGCGCCTCGTCGCGCCGATCCTCGCCGGCGAATCGGACATGGTCACCGGACACAAGCAGGGGATCTACGAGAAGGCGTTCGTCTCGCGGATCTACAACCGCCTCAGCCGCACGCTCTTCGACGTCCCCGTGCGCGACCTCAACTCGGTGAAGGCGTACCGCCGCGAGGTGATGGAGGCGCTCCCCATGCGCCCCGACTGGCACCGCTACATGATCGTGATCGCCGCCGAGTCGGGATTCTCGGTGTCCGAGATCCCGGTGCCGCTCTACCCGCGCCACGCGGGGAAGTCGAAGTTCGGCATCGGCCGGATCCCGGTGGGCGTGCTCGACATGCTCTCGGTGTGGTTCGAGCTGCGCTTCGCCAAGAAGCCGCTGCTGCTGTTCGGGATGCTCGGGGCCGCGCTCTTCGCCTTCGGCGTGCTCGCCGGCCTCGCGGCGCTCGTGTGGCTCGCGCTGTTCGACGTCGGTCTCCGCTGGGTCTGGACCATCATCCAGACGTGCCTCATCCTCGGCAGCGTCTTTCTCGCCACCGGACTGCTGGGCGAGATGATCGCCGGCCAGCGCGCGGAGCTCCGCGAGCTGCGGCGCCATCTCGCGGAGCTCCGCACCCTTCGTGACGACCAGGGTCCACGCTGACTCCATGCGCGTTCTCTTTCTCGCCCACTCGTTCCCGCGCCACGAGGGAGACGCCGCGGGCTCGTTCCTCCTGCGCCTCGCCCGCGGGCTCGAGCACGAGGGAATCGACGTCCGCGTGATCGCCCCGGCCTCCGCCGGGCTCGCGCCGAGCGAGCGCGTGGACGGCGTGCAGGTGGACCGTTTCCGCTACGCGCCGCGCCGCTTCGAGCGCCTCGCGTACACCGGCAACATGGCCCAGGAGGTGCGCGATTCGTGGAGCGCCCGCCTGACGATGGTGAGCTTCCTCGGCTCCGAGTTCGTGAGCGCCGTGCGGTCCGGCCGCCGCTTCCACCCCGACGTCGTGCACGCCCACTGGTGGTTCCCGGGAGGGCTCGTGGGCACCTGGGTGGCCTCGCTCGCCAATGTACCGCTCGTGACCACGCTGCACGGCAGCGACGTGCGCCTCCTGCGCGGCGCGAGCGGCGCGCGTCCGGCGTTCCGCCACGTCGTGCGCCACTCGGCGGCCGTCACGACCGTGTCGCACTGGCTCGCGCAGCAGGTGACGTCGTTCGCGCCGGGCGTGTCGCCCATGGTCGCGCCGATGCCGGTGGACACGGACCGCTTCACCCCGGGCGGGGAGCGGAGCGCGAACCGACTGCTGTTCGTGGGGCGCCTCAACGCGCAGAAGGGCGTCGAGCACCTCATCGCCGCGCTCGCCCGCATGCGCGTGCGCGCGACGCTCGACATCGTGGGCGACGGCCCGGATCGCGAGGGACTGGAGCGGCAGGCGATGGAGAGCGGGGTGGCCGATCGCATCCTGTGGCACGGCGCGCTCACGCAGGGCGATCTCCCGCCGCTCTATCGCCGCGCGGCCGCGCTCGTGGTCCCGTCCATCGAGGAAGGGCTGGGACTCGTGGCCGTCGAGGCGCAGCTCTGCGGCACGCCGGTGGTCGCCTCCGAGTCGGGCGGGCTCCCGGACGTCGTCCGTCACGATCACACCGGGATCCTCGTCCCGCCTTCGAACCCCGAGGCGCTGGCCCGCGCGCTCGACGATCTGCTCGAGCGCCCCGACGCCGGCCGCTCGCTCGGCGAGGCCGGGCGCGTGCACGCACTCGGCACCTTCGCGCCGGAGTCCGTCGCGCGGCGCTACGCCATGCTCTACCACACCGTTCTTGGACACGCCACGGCAGCGTAGGCTCCTCCACATCGCCAAGATCGCGTTCGCCGCGGCCGTCGCCGCGGCGGTCGCGGTCGCGCTCGTTCGGCAGTGGGGCGCCGTGCGCGCCGCCGCAGCGCAGGCGCATCCCCGGTGGGGGTGGATCGTGCTCTCCTCGCTCGTCGTGCTCGCGAACTACGCCCTGCTCATCGAGGCGTGGCGCACGATCGTCGCGGGGTGGGGAGGACGCCTCTCGTTCACCGAGGGGGCGCGCATCTGGAGCATCTCCAACCTCGGCCGCTACGTGCCGGGGAAGGTCTGGCAGATGGGGACGATGGCGGTGATGGCCCAGGAGCGCGGGGTCTCCGGCATCGCCGCCGCCGGCGCGGCGGTGATCAACACGTTGATCAACACCGTGGCGGGGTTCGTCGTGCTCGCCGGCACCGGCGCCAGCGTGCTGCGCATCCCCCCCGTGGGGACGGCCGCCATCGTCGCGCTCGGCGTGGGGCTGCTGCTCGCGCCGCGGCTGCTCCCGTGGCTCGCTGCGCTCGCGGGGAAGGTGCTGCGCCGCGAGCTCGTGGTGGGGCGCATCCCGCACCGCGCGATCTGGCTGGCCGCGCTCATCTCCGCGGCGTCGTGGATCGTGTACGGCCTCGCCTTCCGGCTCCTCGCCGTCGGAGTGCTCGGGCGCGCGACTGGCGCGCCGGGGCTCTACGTCGCAGTTTTCACCGGCTCCTACCTGGCGGGATTTCTCGCGCTCATCGTGCCGGGCGGACTCGGGGTGCGCGAGGTGGTCATGGCCACCGCGCTGCGGCAGGCGGGGTTCGGCACGGGAGAAGCCATCCTGCTCGTCGTGGCCTCGCGCATCTGGCTCACGATTCTCGAGATCGTCCCGGCGATCCTCTTCATGGCGCATCGATGGGTGCGCCCCCGACGCTCCAATGGCTCGATCAACGTCTCGCCCTAGCGCTGTTCTCGCGGCGCCGACGGCGCCGCGCTTCGCGGCCGCGTGGGCGGCGCTCGTCTACGCGCTCGGCACCCTCGCGCTCGGCTTCCCGGCGCTCGCCGGGCGCTTCCTCGTGAACCCGCGCAGCGACCAGTACATCGCGGGCTACGCTTTCCGCGAGTTCGCCGCCAGTCAACTGCGCGCCACCGGGCACTTCCCGCTCTGGAACCCCTACATCTTCAGCGGCATGCCGTTCGTCGCGTCGATGAACGGCGATCTGTTCTATCCGACGGCGCTGCTCCGGCTCGTGCTGCCGACCGACGTCGCGATGACGTGGTCGTTCCTCATCCACGTCTTCCTCGCCGGATTCTTCGCCTATCTCTTCCTGCGCGCGTGGGGCTTCGGCTTCCTCCCATCGCTGATCGGGGGGCTGGCGTACCTGATGGGCGGGCCGATCGCGTCGTACGTGATGCCGGGGCACGATGGGAAGCTGTACGTGAGCGCGCTCACGCCGCTCGCGCTCTGGATGCTGGTCCGCGGCATCCGTGACGGGCGCCCCTGGGCGTTCGGGGTGCTCGCGTTCACGATCGGCATCGCCACGCTGAGCCCCCACCCGCAGCTCCTGCAATACATGCTGCTGGTGTCCGGCGCGTTCGCCATCTGGCTCGCCTTCGGCGGCGGGGAAGGGGGACGCCCCCCGCGCGACGTGGCGCTGCGGAGGCTGGGCGCCGCGCTCGTGGCCGTCGTGGTGGGGATGGTCATGGGCGCCGTCCAGTACCTGCCGGTGTTCCAGTACGTGGCGTGGTCTCCGCGCGCCGGTGGGCTCAAGGGGTGGGAGTTCGCCACCTCGTACTCCTTCCCGCCGGAAGAGCTGATCAACACGATGGTGCCGCAGTTCACCGGCATCCTCGATCACTACTGGGGTCGGAACGGGATCCACTTCCACAGCGAGTACCTGGGAGTCGTGGTGCTCGCGCTGGCGGTGCTCGGCTTCTCGTGCGTGCGCCGCGGCAAGCGCACCGGCTTCGCGCGCTTCTGGCTCGGCGTGCTCGTGGTCGCGCTGCTCTGGTCGCTCGGCTCGTACACGCCGTTCTTCTCTCTCGTCTACGCCGTGGTGCCGGGGACGAAGTTCTTCCGGGCGCCGAGCACGATGTTCTACGTGGTCGGGCTGGCGATCGCGGTATTCGCCGCGCTCGGGCTCGAGCGCGTGCTCGCGCGCGACGTCACGCGGCGCTACGCGGTGGGGTGGCTGATCGCGGGCGGCGTGATCCTCCTGCTCGGGGTGACGGGCGCGCTCACGTCGATGGCGGAAGCGATCGCCCGCCCGGAGCTCGCCGACTTCGTCCAGGACAATGCCGGGGACCTGCTCGTCGGAGCGATCCGCTCGGCGGCGTTCGTGCTCGCGGGGGCGGTGGTGTTGCTCCTGCTGGCGCTCGACCGGCTGGCGCCCCGCGCGGCGGCGGCGGCGCTCATCGCGCTCGCGGCCGCGGATCTGTGGAGCATCGAGCGGATGTACTGGCTGTTCTCCGCGCCGGCCTCGAAGCTGTACGCGAGCGACGCGACCATCGATTTCCTGAACCACCAGAGCGAGCCGGGGCGCGTGCTCCCCGTGCCACTCGCGCCGCTTCAGGGGGTACACGACCCGTTCTACCTCGGCGACGCGCTGATGACGCACCGCGTCCGCCAGGTTCTGGGGTATCATGGGAACGAACTGGGCCGGTACGACGAGCTCCTCGGAAAGGCGGGGGGACAGTACCGGCAGATCGCGAACCCCCAGGTGTGGCGTCTCCTGAACGTGCGATACCTGCTCACGAACAGCGGTGACCTGAAGCTTCCCGGCACCACGAAGGTCGCGGGACCGGCGATGAATGCCGCAGGCGACTCGGCATACGTCTACCGGCTTCCTGGTGACAATCCGGCGGCCTGGGTTGCGCCGGTGATCGTGAAGGCCCCCGACGACGCGGTGCTCGCCACCGTGCTCGATCCGCGCTTCGACGCCGGCCGCGCGGCGCTCTTCGACACGTCGGCGGCGGTGAAGGGGGAGCAGATCTCCGCGCTCCCCGAGCCGAGTGCCACCACGGTGCACGTGGGGCGCTACGATCCGGGGCACATCGAGCTGGAGCTCTCGCAGCCCGCGGCGCGGGGTTCGGCGCTCGTGATGTCGGAGAACTACTACCCGGGGTGGCGGGCCACGGTGGACGGGAAGCCGGCCACCGTCGGGCGCACAGACCTGGTGCTGATCGGGGTCCCGCTTCCGGAGGGCGCGCGGCGCGTGTCGCTCGACTTCTCGAGCGCGCCGTACGAGCGAGGAAAGCTGGTGTCGATTCTCGCTCTCCTCGCCTCCCTCGCCATGATCGGCGGCGGCATCGCCATGGATCGGAAGCGTCATGGCTGAACGGGCGCTGGTGATCGTTCCGACCTACAACGAGCGGGAGAACATCCCCCGGCTCATCGAGGCGGTTCTCGCGAAGGACGAGCGCCTCGAGATGCTCATCGTGGACGACGGATCGCCGGATGGCACCGGAGAGCTCGTGGACGCGATCGCGGCCGCGAATCCGCGCGTGCACGTGCTGCACCGTCCGAGCAAGCTCGGGCTCGGCACGGCGTACCGGGCCGGCTTCAAGTGGGCGCTGGAGCGGGAGTACGACTACGTGTTCGAGATGGACGCCGACTTCTCGCACGACCCGAATCACCTCCCGGCGTTCCTCGAGGCGATCAAGGACGCGGACGTGGTGCTGGGGAGCCGGTACAACCGCGGGCGGGTGACCGTGGTGAACTGGCCGATGACGCGCCTCCTGCTCAGCTATTTCGCGAACCTTTATGCGAGATTCGTAACCGGGCTTCCGCTCGACGATTCCACGGGCGGCTTCAAGTGCTTTCGCAGGTCCGTGCTCGAGGCGATCGACCTGGATGCTGTGAAGTCGAACGGCTACGCGTTCCAGATCGAGATGAGCTTCCGCGCGTGGAAGAAGGGGTTCCGCATCGCGGAGATCCCGATCGTCTTCGTGGATCGGACGGAGGGGGAGAGCAAGATGTCGAAGAAGATCGTGCGCGAAGCGATCTGGATGGTGTGGCGGCTTCGCTGGTGGTCGATCACGGGGCAACTCTGATGACGGCCTGGCGCTTCTACAAGATGAGCGGGTCGGGGAACGATTTCGTCGTGTTCGACGACCGCGAAGAGCCCGTGGGAGCGATGGCGACCCCCGCGGTGATCGAGTCGCTGTGCGCGCGCGGGACCGGAGTCGGCGCCGACGGGGTGGTGTTCATCGAGGCGCCGAATGGGCGCGACGCGGACTTCCGGATGTCGTACTACAACAGCGACGGGTCTCGCGCCGCGATGTGCGGGAACGCGTCGCTGTGCGTGACGCGCCTCGCCGCGGACCTCGGGGCGGGCAAGCGCGAGGGGATGCGCTTCGAGACCGATTCCGGCGTGCTGAGCGCGCGCATGGTCGGCGCGCTCCCGGAGGTGGACCTGCCGGCAGTGGCGGAGGTACGCCCGACCGCGGAGGGGGTGGCGCTGGAGGAGGGGGAGCGGCGGATCGGGTTTGCGCTGGTGGGAGTGCCGCACCTGGTGGTGCTGCGCGACTCGCTGGAGGGGCTGGACGTCGTGGGGCGAGGGCGGCCGCTCCGGCTCCACGAGTCGCTGCGCCCGGCGGGAGCGAACGTGAACTTCGTGGCGCCGGGCGAGGGCGGGAGCTGGCGGATCCGGACCTACGAGCGCGGGGTAGAGGGTGAGACGCTCGCGTGCGGCACCGGGGCAATCGCCACCGCGATCCTCCTCTCGGCATGGGGCGATGCGGGAGACGTGGTGACGCTGGTGACGCACTCGGAGCGGCAGGTCACAGTGACCCTGCGCCGGAATGGCGACCGGGGCAACGCCACGTGGCGCCCGAGCCTCCGCGGTGAAGGGCGACTGGTCTTCACGGGCGAGCTGGCAGACCGCTGAGCTGTTCCGCGTCGCCATCGGCGACGCATCGATGTCGAGGAGTTCCGGTGGGCACGCGCGACTCGGACCGGCGGGAACCGCCTCCTGGCGAGGCATTCGATCGCGCACCCATTCCGGATCTGCTGGCGATCGATCCATCGACGATCGTCACGCGGCGGATCATCGGAATGCGCCCACTCGGGAGGGTGGCCGGCTACGACGTGCTCGTGGCCGGCGCCCCGCTGCTCTTCGCGGACCCGCGGCAGTCCCCGACGATAGAGCACTTCCTGCTCGGGTTCAGCGGGGCCGGCGCGCTCTGCGCCTGCATCGGCCCCGACGGCGGCGTGCTGTTCGGATGCGACCTGTACGGCCTCACGGAGTACTTCTACCGCATCCAGGGGAACCGGCTACTCGTGTCGCCCAGGCTATCACGGCTGGCGCAAGGCGATGCCCAGCTCGACGAGGTCAGCCTCTTCGAGCTGTTCCGCACCGGTACGATCTATGGCAGCGGCACCCCCATCTCCGGAATCGGGAAGAGCTGCCCGCTGTCGGTGCTCGAGCTTCGGTTCTCCGGCGAGGCGCTGCGATGCACGCGCAGGGATCTCTTTCCGCGTGGCGACGCGCCTGGAGGCTTCCCGGAGGCGATCCGGGGCGCGGCGGCGACCATCGCCCGGAGCGCGCGACAGGTACAGGTGAATTTCTCGGGCGGTGCCGACTCCACGGCGATGCTGCTCGCGATGCGCGAATCACGCGCCGCGGTGACCGTCGCGCACTACCTGCTGATCGACCGCGAGCTGCCCACCGCGTACGCGCGACTCGCGGGCTCCGGGCTCCGGCTGAACGTGTTGCGTCCCTGGCGCCAGATCAAATGCGTGGACCTCGGCAATCGTCCGTGCGCGATTCATACCGACCCGGAGGTCGATCTGGAGTTGGCCGACCTGGCGCGCCACCAGGGGAGCGATCTGGTGCTCACGGGGCAGAATGCCGATGCCATGGCCGAGTTCGGGAACACACGCCGGGTGTCGGTTCGCGACCTGGCCGCCGGCGTGCTCTTGCAGGGGCTGAGCGGAAGCGACGCGCGTGTGCCTCTCGCGCGGGCCATCCAGAAGTTCAGGGAACGGATGCCGCGGCGGTTGCTGCGGATCTACGCCAAGGGGGCAGCGCTCGACCAGTACTCACCGGATTTCGACCGGGCCTTCCTCATGGCGCTGGCGTGTAGGCGCCGCGCCACGCCGATCTGGTACGGTCCCGATCGGCTGGCGTTCCTGAGCTGGGAGCTCCGCCAGGCCTGGCTGGACCGGATGGAGAAGGAGGTGCAGCTGGTCCAGGAGGCCGATGGGCTGACCTTCCGGCAGAAGCTGTTCGTGATCCAGTTCCGCAACTACCTGATCGGCGGGGATGTACGGTGTATCACCGCGGCCGCGGCGCGAGCCGGCGTGCGGAACGCGCAATTGTACACGACGCCACCGTTGGTGCGGCACTTCTTCAATGCGATGCCATCGATGGGTGAGGTATTCCGTCCGAAGGGGGCCATTCGGCGCTACGGACACTGGTCGGAGGGGCCGGCGATCGAGAGCGAGCGAATTCTCTCGGACAGCCGCCGGGTGAGGGTGCAGGCCGCTGCGTACCGTCTCGTGGGGCGCAAGGATGACCGGCCGGCGGGGGAGAAGCTCGCGGAACTGGGTGCGCGATTTCCGTGGATCTCGCGCGCCGCGCTCGCGGCGCTCGCGACGGACGCTGGTCCGAGCTGGCGGTCGCGTGTATCGCACATCCATGCGCTCGTGCACGGCGACTACGAGCCGATGTGGTTCGAGGACGACGGCGCTATGGTCCCGTGAGTAGGGAGCAGTTTTCCACAGCCATGCACGTGCGTGAGTTTACATAACATATCTTATACGAAGTAACCGGACTGGCCGGAGTGGCCACCGATTGCGGCTCGGATCGCCGCAGGTGCGATCCCTCGCCTGCCGCGGCCTCGACGTTCCGTGGCGGCCAATGCGTGACTCCCGGTGCAGCCCCCCGGATGCGACGAGGGCGCCAGAGAGACTCTCCGGCGCCCTCGCGCGTTCCAGTCGCGCGTTTTCGCGTCACCCCGGGCCGGCGGACACGCTACCCTGGCAACGCGTCGGCTCCTGCTCCCGGGCTGCGCTCTGCCACGGACCGCCGGCCCGTTACCCCTGCTTGGCGGGCTTCGCCTCGAGCTCACCGAGGCGGACGCGCGCCTCGGCGTTGGCCGGGCTGGCCGGATCGGCGGCGAGCTTGCTCCAGATCTCCTTTGCCTCGGCGGTCTTCCCGGCGCTCGTGAGTGCCCGGGCCGCGCTCGCGAGGTACTGGTCACGGTCCGAGGAATACGCGGCCGACTCCGCCGCCTTGCGGTAATAGTTGGCGGCGTCGGCGTACTTCGCCTGCTGCTCGTACCCGGCGCCGATCAGGTTGAGCGCCGAAGTGCGCAGGTTCTGGTCTCCGGAGCCCTCGAGCTGGCGCAGCTTCTCGATCCCTTGCGCGTACTGGCCGCGGTCGTACATCACCTGGGCGAGGAGGAGCACGGCCTGCTTCCCCGGCTCCGTGGCGCCGTACCGGCTCACGATCTTGTCGAGATCGCTCTGGGCGAGCGCCAGGTTGCCGGCCGTGAGCGCCTGCTCCGCGTTCACCAGAGCCGCCGAGGCGTTGCGGGTGCGGGCCTCATGGGACTTCTGGTAGAACCACACGCCGCCGACGATGGCAACGATGGCGACGGCGATGATTGTGAGCAGCTTCGAGTGCAGCTCCGCCCACTCCAACAAGTTCTGGGTCCGCTCCTCGAAATCTGGGCGGGCCGCGGCTCCGGTACGGGTCATCCTGGATCCTGACGTGTGCTCGGTGAGAGGCGATGTTGGCGAACGCGGCTGGCGCGTGGAGGCGCTGCCGAGTGCCCCTGGGGTGACTCGAACACCCGGCCAACGGTTTAGGAAACCGCTGCTCTATCCACCTGAGCTACAGGGGCATGGCTCCGCGGACGTCGACCCGATCGAGGCGGTCAGCGCGGGATCACGTCCTGTGCCCCAGTCCGGCCGCCGTCGGCATCGGTGTCGTCCGACACGAATCACCAAAGATAATCCGGTATCGTCCGGCACGCGACCCTTGCAGGCGCGGGCGTGGCAGCCGTCTCCCGGGAGACGTCATGTTATTCTGCGTAACCATCAGCAAATTAGTATGTTACGCGATGCTTAATAATGTACATTATCAGACATGGCCCGGCAGACGTCGATAGCGCCGGAGCGAGCCAATGATAGCCAAAACAATGACATAACTGGCGCGATGCACGAGCCGAACCCACTCGATCGCGCCGCCCGCCTTCAGTACGTCACCAGGCACTCCACCCGGCGCCCCGTCAGCGCCGAGGCCCCGGGAAGAAACGACAGCGACAGCAGGAACGTGCACCCCACCACCGTCGCACCCAACTGCTCGATCACCCGGCACGCCGCCGCAGCCGTCCCCCCCGTCGCCAGCACGTCGTCCACCACCAGCACCCGGTTCCCATCGGCCAGGGCATCCCGGTGAACCTCCAGCGCGTCCAGCCCGTACTCCAACGCGTACTCCACCCGCTCCACCAACGACGGCAGCTTCCCGGGCTTGCGGACGGGGACGAATGCCGCGCCGAGGTGCTGCGCGCACGGCGCGCCAAGGATGAACCCTCGGCTCTCGATCCCCACCACGTGCGTGATCCCGTCCTCCGCGTACGGCGCGGACATCGCCTGCGTCGTCCGGTGGAAGAGCGCAGCGTCCAGCAGGACGGGAGTGATGTCCTTGAAGAGGATTCCCGCTTTCGGGAAATCCGGAATGTCGCGGATGGTCGAGCGCAGCACGCGCTCGAGGTCGGTGATGGCGCCCTGAGGCATCTGGAGGGTCAACGCAGGATCTCGAAGGGGTGGCCCAGCGGCGCCTTCGCATCCGCCACCTCGCGCAGCGGGTGGCGGCGCAGCTCGTCCACCCGCGCCCCCCGCGGACCGCGCTCCACCTGCGCGAGAAATCGCTCCACTGCCGAGTCCTCACCCTCCACGGTGATCTCCACACTGCCGTCGTCGCGATTCCGGACCCAGCCGGCAAGGTCGAGGCGTCGCGCCACCTCGCGGGCGAACCAGCGGAACCCCACCCCCTGCACCGCCCCGATCACTTCCACCCGGACGCGGGACATCGAAGCTATCGCGGCGCGCCCCGCAGCAGCGCCGCGAGCGCGACGGCCAGTGCGCCGGCATCACTCTGCGCGGCCGTATCGGCCGGGAGCACCACCCCGCCTTCCCTGATCCGCTGCGCGATGCGCTCCAGCGCCTCGGCCACCGCCGGGACCGCGGGCTCCGGGGAAGGTTCGGCGGGCGGCATCGTCCATGGGTCCGCCTCTCGCGTCTCTTCGTGTCTCGGGCTCGGCGTGGCGAACGGCGCCGCGGAGTCGCGTAACTCCGGCTCCACCGACGCCAGCGCCGCGCCGTCCGCCACGATCACGTCCTGCTCCCCTCCCGCCTCGATCTGGTCCGGATCGGGCCAGGCGAGCCCCGCGGACAGCTCGTCGCCCGCGGACATCGGTACCGCGGACGAGGACTCGACCTCCGGCGCGACAGCCTCCGACGCATGCGCCGCGTCGTCTCGATCGCCCTCCGCTTCCCACTGACTGGCCGGCCACCCTCCCCAGGTAGCGGCACTCGCCGGGTCGTCCGGAGCGGACTCCCCCGCATGCTCCGCCTCATCCACGGACGGCCAGGGGGGGAGCGCCTCGACGGCGTTCGCCCCGCTCGCCTCGATCGCCTCGCTCGGGGCGTCCACCGTGACTTCGTCCGAGGGCGCGAGCGGCTCGGCGGCCCAGAAGCTCTCCACCTCGAGCTGGCCGGAGCCCGTGACGCCCTCCGGGCTCCACTCCGTCGCCTCGATCTCCAGGCCGTCGACGAGGCGCGGCTCCTCGGACGCCTCCGCGTCGAGAGGCGCGCCCGCGCTCTCCTCGATGATGGGCTCGGCGACGTGCGCCACCGGCGGCTCGATCTCCAGGGATTCGACCGGGATCGCGATCGATGCCGATGGGGTGACGGGCGTGGCCGGAACTTCGGGCGTCGCCGGCACCGCTGAAGCGTTCGGAGTGGCGGGGGGGATCGGCGTGGCGCGGAACGCCGGACGCGACTGCCGATCGACGCCGGGGGGTGTGAAGAGCTGCGACGTACGACGCTTCGTCACCCCGACCGGTCTGGTCGGGGTGGTCGTCTCCCGCTGGCGCGGGGCGAAGAACGGAGGCAGCACGGTGCTCCTGCGCTGCTGCCTGGGGGCGTCGTCCGAGTAGTCGGCCATCAAGTCTCCGGTACGACAATATGGGGATGCCGAACGCGAGTCGCTACCGGCCGAATGCGCGGGGCGCGAAGCTACGCCGGCCAGCCGTGCGTGCCTACCAGCGGGACGAATCGCGCGGGCCCGATGTCACGCCGTTCGAGCTCCGTGCCGCGCCGCGTGATGAGCGTCAGCGTCTGCTCCTCGCGCGTGCCGAGCGGGATGAGCAGACGTCCGCCCTCCGCGAGCTGCTCGCCCAGCGGCGCGGGGATGGTCGGCGCACCGGCGGTGACGAGGATGGCGTCGAACGGCGCGTAGTCCCGCCAGCCCAGCGTGCCGTCTCCAGCCAGCAGCGACACGTTGCGGGCGCCGGCGCCGCGGATCGCCTCGCGCGCCCGCTCGAGCAGCGCCGCGACGCGCTCGATCGAGAACACCTGCGACGCCAGGTGCGACAGGAGGACGGTCTGGTATCCCGAGCCGGTGCCGATCTCCAGCACCCGCTCCCTGCCCGTCAGGCGGAGCAGCTCGAGGTAGCGCGCGTGCGTGGACGGTTGAGAGATGGTCTGGCCGTTGCCGATCGGGAGCGCGCTGTCCTCGTACGCGCGGTGGCGCATGCCGGTGGGCACGAAGAGGTGACGAGGCGTGAGATCGAAGGCCCGCAGCACGGCGAGATCGGAGATCCCGCCCCGCTGGAGCTGCTCCACCAAGCGGCGGCGTGCGCCGATGAGCTGGTTCACGGCAGGTCCATCCACCACGAGGTCGCCTCCTCGAGCATGCGCGTGTGCGTGAGGTCGAGCGAGAGCGGCGTCACGGAGATGTAGCCTTCCTGCACGGCGCGGAAGTCGGAGTCCTCGGCGCCGCTCCACTCCGCGGATCCGCCGCCGATCCAGAAGATCTCGCGGCCGCGCGGATCGCGCATCCGGACGAGCGAGTCGGAGTAGACGCGCCGGCCGAGCCGGGTGAGACGCACGCCGCGGATGTCGGCGGCGCGCCGCGCGGGGAGATTGATGTTCAGCAGCGTGTCGCGCGGCACGTTGCGCAGGCTCGTGAGATGCGCGAGGAGCTCGGCCACGACGTCCACCTGGTCGGAGAGCAGCTCGGGATCGGCCTGCAATTCGCCGCCGGCGAACGAGAGGGCGATGGCCGGGATGCCGAGGGTGACCCCTTCCATGGCGGCGGCGACGGTGCCGGAGTACAGCACGTCCTCCCCCATGTTGTGCCCGTGATTGATCCCGCTCAGCACCCAGCTCGGGCGCTGCCCCATGAGCCCCTCCACCGCCAGCATCACGCAGTCGGTGGGCGTGCCGTCCACCTGCCAGCGCTGTGGACCGCGCGGCACGGGGCGAACGGGATGGTGGAGGGTGAGCGAGTGGCTGGTGGCGCTCTGCTCCCGGTCGGGAGCGACCACCGTCACGTCGCCGATCCTGGACGCGGCGCGCACGAGGCAGTCGAGCCCCTGCGCGAGAATCCCGTCATCGTTGGTGCACAGCAACTGCATTACTGGAATGCTCCGGCGCGGTAGCGCCAAATGGTTCGCACCACCCGCACGGAGTCGCGGAAGCCGCGGAAGTGGCTGCGCGCGCCGTACACCGTGGGGATCGGCACCGCGGCGATGCGGAACCCGGCGTGCCCCGCGCGGATGAGGAAGTCGGTCTCGAACTCGTAGCGGTCGCCGCGGGCGCGCACGCGCTCGAGCACGGCGCGGCGCATGGCGCGGTAGCCCGACTGCGCGTCGGCCACCGCCCCGCCCACCACGGCGCCCACGGCGGCTGTGGCGAGCGCGTTCGTCAGGCGGCGGCCGAGCGGCATGGCGCCGGAGCGCGTGCGGGCGCCGATGGCCAGGTCGGCGCCGGCGAGCGCCGCGAGCAGCCGCGGCGCGTCCTCCGGCGCGTGCTGGCCATCGGCATCGATGGTGAGCACCGCCGACATGCCGAGCCGCAGCGCCTCGGCGAAGCCGGCCCGGAGCGCCGCTCCCTTGCCCCGGTTGTGCTCGAACGCGAGCACGATGTCGCACGCGCGCGCGGCGACGGCGCGCGTGCCATCGACGGAGCCGTCGTCCACCGCGATCAGCGTGGCGTGCGGCACGGCGGTGCGGAGCCGCGCGGCCACGCCCGGCAGCGTGCGCTCCGCGTCGAGCGCGGGGACGATGCAGGCGACCGGCGCGATCACCGCCCCTCGTCGCCCCCCAGCAGCGCCAGCACGTCGCGCAGCTCGCGCTCCATCGACTCGATGGTCTGCAGGTCGAGCGCGCTGCGCGCCGCGGGGCGCAGCGCGCCGCGCTTCCGGTGCTCGTCCACCTTCTGCCGCGCGCCGTCGATGGTGTACTTCTCCGTGTACAGCAGGTGCTTGACGAGCATGATGAGCTCGATCTCGCGACGCTGGTACACGCGATTCCCCGAGCGATTCTTCGCCGGGTTGAGGAAGCGGAACTGGCTCTCCCAGTAGCGGAGGACGTGCGGCTTCAGCCCCGTGAGCTCGCACACCTCGCCGATGGAGAAGAACTCCTGGACCGGCTCGGCGGCGCTCATGGGTCGCGCTCCGGGCGCAGCTCGCGCGCCATGAGCTCGCCGATGGCGGCCCGCGGCGACTGCCCCTCGAACAGGATGCGGTACACGGCTGTGACAATCGGCATCTCGATCCCCTCCCGCGCCGCCATCGCGTGCGCGCTCTGGGTGGTCACGACCCCTTCCGCCACGGTCTCGCGCGCGGCGAGGAGCTGCTCGAGCGAGGCGCCCTTCGCGATGTCCATGCCGAGGGCACGGTTGCGACTGAGCGCTCCGGTGCACGTGAGCACGAGATCCCCCACGCCGGCGAGACCGGCGAAGGTGGAGGGCGACGCCCCCAGTGCGACGCCGAGCCGCGTGATCTCGGCGAGCCCCCGCGTGATCAGCGCCGCGCGCGGGTTGTAGCCCAGCCCGAGTCCCTCGGCCATCCCCGTCGCCACGGCGATCACGTTCTTCAACGCGCCCCCGAGCTCCACGCCCATCACGTCATCGTGCGTGTACACGCGGAACGACTCGCCGCTGAACGCGTGCTGCGCCTCGCGCGCCGCTCCGGCATCGGAGGACGCGGCCACCACCGCGCTGGGCTGCCGCGCCGCCACCTCGGCGGCGAAGCTCGGCCCGGAGAGCGCGACCACCGGACGTCCGGGCAGCTCCTCGGCCACGACGTCCGTCATCACCATGAGCGAGCCGCGCTCGATCCCCTTGGTGGCCACGACCAGCCGCGCCCGCGGCGCCACGGCGCCGGCGCTCGCGCGCACGATGTCGCGCAGGACGTGCGACGGCGCGGCGTACGTGAGCAGCTCGGCGCCGTGCGCGGCGCTCCGAATGTCCGTGGTCGCCCGCAGGCGCGGGTCGAGCGAGGCGCCGGCGAGGAAGCGCGGATTCGCGTGACGCCCGTTCACCGCCTCGGCCACGTCGGGCTCGTAGGCCCACAGGGTCACGTCGTGGTCGTTCCGCGCGAGCAGGTCCGCGAGGGCCGTCCCCCACGCGCCGGCCCCGATCACCGCGCAGCGCATCAGACGGCGGGTTTCTTCCGGCCGAACCGGTGCTCCTCCCCCCGCCGCAGCCGGCCGATGTTCGCGCGGTGCGTCCAGAACACGAACAGGCACACGAGCACGCTCGCGGCGAGCACCGGCGACCGCGCTCCCTCGGTGACGGCCACGCCGAGCGGCAGCGCCACCGCCGCGCACAGCGAGGCGAGCGACACGTACCCGCTCCCCCACAGCACCGCGCCCCAGATCACGAACGCGACCAGGGTGGCGATGGGCGCCAGCGCGAGGAACACGCCAGCGGCCGTGGCCACCCCCTTCCCGCCGGACCGCCAGAGAAAGTACACGGAGCGCACGTGGCCGAGGATCGCCGCGAGCCCGTACGCCAGCGCCCAGTGGGCGCGGTACGGGCTCGCGGTGAGCCCCGGCAGCAGGAGCACCGGCACGGCTCCCTTGGCGACGTCGAACGCCATCACGAGCGAGGCGATCCGGGCTCCCATCACGCGGTACACGTTCGTGGCGCCCAGATTCCCCGAGCCGTGCTGGCGGAGATCGATGCCGCGGAACAACCGTCCGGCGATGTACGCCGATGGGATGGAGCCGAGCAGGTAGGAGATCACCAGCCCGAGAATCGGTGGCATCTAGGCGGCTCGCCTCCGGAGGACGATGCGCAGCGGGTTGCCGGTGAATCCCCACGCTTCGCGGAAGCCGTTGTGCAGGTAGCGCACGTAGTGCTCCTGGACGAGCTCGGGGTGGTTGCCGAAGACGGCGATGGTGGGGGGCGCGACCTCCACCTGCGTGGCGTACAGGAGCTTCACCTCGCGCCCCGCCGCCTGCGGCGGCTGACGGCGCGTGAGCAGCTCCTCGAGGCGGGTGTTCACCTGCGAGGTGTTGATGCGCTTGTGCCGCTCGTCGTCCACCTCGAGCACCACGTCGAGCAGCCGCGTGACGCGCTGCCCCGTGAGCGCGGAGGTGAACAGGAACGGGACGAACTTGAGGAAGGGCGCCTTCTCCCCCGCCTCCTTCTGGAAGTGGGCGGCGGTCTTGTCGTCCTTCTCCTTGAGGTCCCACTTGTTCACGACCACCACCAGGCCGGTGCCGTGCTCCCAGGCGAGCGTGGCGATCTTGAGGTCCTGGTTCTCCAGCCCCTCGGTGGCGTCGATCACGAGCACGCAGATGTCCGCGCGCTCGATGGCGCGCCGCGAGCGCAGCGTGGAGTAGAACTCGATCCCCTCGTCCACCTTCGACTGCCGTCGCAGCCCCGCGGTGTCGACGAACACGAGGCTGCGGTCGTGATAGCGCATCGGCGTGTCGATGGCGTCGCGCGTCGTCCCGGCCACATCGGAGACGACCAACCGCTCCTCGCCGAGCAGGCGATTCACGAGCGACGACTTGCCCACGTTCGGGCGGCCGATGACGGCGATGCGCAGCGCGTCCGCCTCCTCCGCCGGAACGGACGGAAAGCGCTCGACCACCGCGTCGAGCAGATCGCCGGACCCCTTGCCGTTGATCGCCGAAACGGGGATCGGATCTCCCGCGCCGAGCGAGTAGAACTCGTAGAAATCGGTGGACGACGGATCATCCACCTTGTTCGCCACGAGCAGCCACGGCTTCCCGGACGCGCGCAGGATCTCGACCACGCGCGCGTCCCGCGGGTGCAGCCCGGCCTTCGCATCCACCACGAGGAGCATCAGGTCGGCCTCGGCGAGCGCCTGGAGCACCTGCTGGCGAATCGCGGCGTCCATCGGCACGTTCGAGTCCTCGGTGAGCCCTCCCGTGTCCACCAGCCAGAACGCGCGGCCGTTCCAGTCGGCGCGGGCGAAGTGCCGGTCGCGCGTGGTCCCCGCCTGGTCGCTCACGATCGCGCTCTCGTTGCCGACGAGACGATTGAAGAGCGCCGACTTGCCCACGTTGGGACGCCCGATCAGGGCGACGACGGGAATGCTCACGCGCCGACCCCGCTGGCGGCTGCTTCGGCGGCCAGCACGTCGATGAAGTCGTACGACGGGTACACGGGCATGGGCAGCTCCTCGCGCACGCCGATGAACGTCGCGTCGTCGAGGAAGAGGCCGTCCTCGTTGATCGTCTCCGCCGGGATCAGCGCGAGATCGAGGTCGTGGCGGTCGGCGAGCGAGCGGCGGATGTCCGCACCCACGAGCAGCCCCGCGGTGGTGGTGGTGGGGCCGAAGAGCGAGTTCACGGCCGCGATGAGCTCGAAGTGCGCGCCCGTCGCCTCGGCGATCCGGTCGAGCAGCGGCTGCATGAGCCCCTGCCCCATCGAGACGCCCGTCACCACGCCGATGCGCTTGCCGTCGAGGCGGGGGAGCGAGGGGAGCCCCTGCTGCACGCGGCTGCGGAGGAGCGCCACGGAGCCGACGCCGTTCTCGATCTGGGGAAAGTCGCCGTAGTGCGACGCATCGGGGAGCTCGCGGCCGGCGAGCAGATACAGCTCGTCCGCGCCGTACACCCATCGGTCCCCGCGCTCGCGCAACGCGCGCGCCTCCCACCGTTCCACGTGGGCGAGCAGTCGCGAGGCGTTCTCCACGTCCATCGGCTGCCCGGTGTACAGGTGCGAGAACTGCGTGAGCCCCACCGGCACCACGGCCACGGAGATCACCGCGTCGCCCATGTTCCAGAGATCCGTGAGCGACTGCTCGAGGACGTCGCCGTCGTTGAGTCCCGGCACCACCACCATCTGGCCGTGGAACTGGATCCCGCCGGCGGCCAGGCGGCCGAGCTGGTCGAGGATGTTCGGGACGCGGGGATTGTTGAGGAGCACCTTGCGCGCCTCCCACGGGGTGGCGTGCACGGAGACGTAGAGCGGCGAGAGGCGATACTCGATGATGCGCTCGATGTCCCTGTCCTTCACGTTCGAGAGGGTGGCGAAGTTGCCGTACGCGAAGGACAGGCGATAGTCGTCGTCGCGGACGTAGAGGTTCTTGCGCAGCCCCTTGGGGAGTCCCTCGATGAAGCAGAACTCGCACCGGTTGGCGCAGCGACGCACGCGAGGCGGCTCGAGCTCCACCCCGAACGGCTCCCCCTCCGGCCGCTCGATCTCGTAGATGACGGCCTCCCCATCCGGGAGCTTCGCCTCGATGACGAGCTCGTCATCGGCGGTGAGGAACTCCCAGTCGAGAAAGTCGGCGAGCTCGCGTCCGTTCACGGACAGGAGCTCCGTCCCCGGAACGAGCCCGATCTGATCGGCGATGGAGCCCGGCTGTATGCGACTGACGCGAATCATCGACCCTCGAGTGCACAGGAGGGGGAAGGCCGCCGCGCGCGGTCTTCCCCCCGACTGACGTTCCTTCCGCAAGGCGCCCGCGCGATCGCGGGCATGTCAAGTAAGTTACGAGATCAGAGAGGCGAAAGCAAGGAGATATCGGTACTTCGGATCGTCGAACGAACACCGGACACGAAGGCATCCAGCCGCGCGCCGGCCATTTCGGCGCGAGAGGAGGGCGGATGCGAGAACGGGGGAGCCGACGGCACGTCGGCTCCCCCGTTCTCGCATCCGCGCCGTGCGCGGAGCCGGATCACTTCACCGGCGCGTAGCGGAACGCGACGATGTTCTGCCCGTCGGCCGTGAGAGTGAAGTCCTGCGTCTTCTTCGGATCCACCTTGATCGGCGCCGACTGGGTGGCCACCACGTTCCCCCCCTTGTCGAGGAACTGCACCGTGAGCGTGGAGCTCTTCGCCGCCGTGCCCAGGTTCTCGACGCTCCCCACCAGCTTCGCCTTCGAGCTGTCGTGCGTGAACTCGGTGAACGACACGCGCACCGGAAGCTTCTCGCCGGCGATCACGTACTTGCTCACCGAGTCGTTGAGCGCCCGCTTCGCCTTGAGGTCCTTGGTGGCCTTGGCCTGTCCCTGGTACGCGATCGCCACGAGCTGGTAGTTGTCCGGGTTGTCCGGATCGATCTCGAGCAGCTTGCGCGTCACCGGGAGCATCTTGTCGAACTGGTTGTCCTTCCAGTAGGCGTTCGCGAGGTTGAACAGCCCGCCACGCAGCCACGGGTTCGCCTGCTCGCCGAGCGCCATGAGCTGCACGGCCATCTTGATGTTGTTGGCGCTGAACGCCTGCGTCCCGGCGTCGAAGAGCTGCGCGTCCGTGTAGCGCGATGGGTTGGCCACCATGTCGCTCCACATCTGGCCGAGCGAGGCGGTGTCGCCCGAAGCCTGCAGCGACACGCTGAGGCCGGCCTGCGCCTGCTTCGCGTTGGGGCCGTTCGGGTTGTCCTTGAGGTAGGCGCGGTAGAGATCCGCCGCCTTCTTCATCCCCGCCTGCTGCTGCGCCCCCGATTGCGCCTGCGCGTCGCGCAGCGCGCTGTACGCCGCGGCGAACTCGGAGTACTCGCGGATGTTCGCGACGTTGGAGTCCTTCTGCGCGAGCTCCGGCGTGGCCAGCTCCACCGACTTCTGGTACGCGGCCGAGGCGTCCGCCCACTTCTCCTTGCGCTGCGCGATCTGCCCCTTGAAGTAGTACGAGAAGGGCGAGCCGCGGTAGATGACGAGGGAGCGGTCGAGGACCGCCTCCGCCGAGTCCACCTTGTTGTCGTTGATCAGCGGCCCGATCGCGTTGATCATCGGGGCCCACGCCTGCTGCCGGAACACGCCGGTCTTGTCGGCGCAGTCGGGGTTCGCCTGCTCGACGGCGCGGAAGGCGGTGTCGGCGGCGGCGAGGATGTCGATGGTGCCGTTCGGGTCGGTCGCGTAGCCGAGGTCGCCGCGCTTCGCGACCGGCGGCTGCCCGGGCAGATCGGCCCATGCCACGAGCGCCTGGCCGAGCGCGAAGTTGCGCGCCTGCTGGTCCTTGATGCGGTCGGGATTGGTGGTGAGACCGCTCACCGCGTCGCGCAGCTTCTTCTTCGCGTCATCGGGATTCTTCCCCGCGCCGAGCTGCAGCACGGTGAGGTTGTTGTACGCCTTGCGCACCTGGTCGGACGACCCGAAGTCGATGGCGCACTTGTCATCGCCACCCTTCTGGTTCTTCCCCTGGGCCTGGGCGGCGCTCGCGTCGAGCACGCCGAGCGCGCCGAGCGCGAGCGAACACGCGATCGCTGTTCGTCGAGCGTTCATCTACGGTCTCCTCATGAGTGCCAGGGCGGGCCGTCAGCCCGCCGGTCGGGATACCCTCGCCATCACCATCCGTTCCGCCGCATCACGCGCCGCGGCGGCCACCTCGCGCAGCGCGCGCCCAGTGAGCGCGGCCACACGCGCCACGTCATCGTGCTCCGGCTTCGCGCGGCGCGCGCCGGAGGGAAGCGTGACGACCTTCACGCGAATTTCGTGATCCAGAACACACACCACGTCCTCCTCGCGAGGCAGCGCGTCGCGCTCGACGGACGTGCGCCGCACGCCGATCGTGCTGCCGTGCGTGAAGAGGGCCTGCTCGAGATGGCGCGCGCCCGCCGGCTCGCACAGCACCTCGATGCGCGTGCCGGGGCGCCCCTTCTTCATGAGCGTCGGCAGGAGCACGACGTCGAGCGCCCCTTCCCTGCGCAGGATCTCGGCCAGCGCGCCGAGCTGCTCGCCGTCCATGTCGTCGACATCGGTGGCGAGGAGGACCAACGCGTCCACGCGCACCCCATCGCGCGCGGCCGCCTCGGCGAGCACCACGCGGAGCGCGTTCGGCCGCCCGCGAGGGTCCTTCGTGCCGGCGCCGAATCCGCTGCGCAGTGGCACGTACTCGGCGGGCGGAGGACCCACGGAGAGCACGCGCACGAGCGCGGCGCCGGTAGGGGTCACCAGCTCGCCGGCGCCCTCGGGACCGGGGCGGACGGGGTGCCCCTCGAGCAGCTTGAGCGTGGCCGGCGCCGGCACGGGGAGCACGCCATGCGCGGCGCGCACGCTGCCATCGCCCAGCGCCACGGTGCCGCAGTGGATGCGCTCCACGCCGAGCATCGCGAATCCCCACACCGCGCCCACCACGTCGAGGATCGCATCGACCGCGCCCACCTCGTGCAGATGTACGCGCTCCGGCGGAATGCCGTGAATCTCCCCCTCCGCCTCGGCGATCGCGAGGAACGCGGCATCGGCGCGCGCGCGCACGCCATCCGGGAGCGAGGCGCGCTGCACGAGCTCGCGAATCTCCGCCAGCCCGCGGCCGTGCGGCTGCGGCGGGATGTCGAAATCCACCTTCGTGCACACGATCTCCGATCGCAGCACGCGCTGGATGCGGACGTCCACGCCGTCGAGCCCGAGCCGCGCGGGGAGCGCGCGGAGCCAGTCGGGATCGAGTCCCACCTCCACGAGCGCCCCGAGCGTCATGTCCCCCGAGATCCCGCTGAAGGGATCGAGAATGGCGATCGGCATAGCCTGGAAAGTTAGCCCGGAATGCGGGACTCGGGAATCGGGACTCGGGACTCGGGACTCGGGACTCGGGAGAGGACTGCGGGGCGGCGCCGTT
>DASTSH010000285.1:0-8299 GCA_035760785.1 Gemmatimonadaceae bacterium
CGATCCTCTGCTTCGTCGGACCTCCGGGCACGGGCAAGACCTCGCTCGGCGAGGCGATCTCGCAGTCCATCGGGCGCGAGTTCTACCGCATCTCGGTGGGCGGCGTGCGCGACGAGGCGGAGATCCGCGGGCACCGGCGCACGTACGTGGGCGCCATGCCCGGGCTCCTCATCCAGGCGCTGCGGCGTGTGGCGGTGAAGGATCCCGTGCTCATGATCGACGAGATCGACAAGATGACGCACGGCGGCATGTCGGGGGACCCGACGGCGGCGATGCTCGAGGTGCTCGACCCGTCGCAGAACCATTCGTTCGTGGACCACTACATCAACCTGCCGTTCGACCTCTCCTCCGTCCTGTTCATCTGCACGGCGAACAACCTGTACGACATCCCGGCGCCGCTGCGCGACCGCATGGAGGTCATCCGGATCGCCGGCTACACGATCGAGGAGAAGGTGGAGATCGCGTGGCGCTACCTGCTCCCCAAGCTGTTCGAGGAGCACGGGATCGGCGACAAGGACCTCCAGTTCACCGACGAGGTGCTCGGCTTCATCTCCAGCGGCTACTCGCGCGAGGCGGGGCTGCGCGGATTCTCCCGCAACATCGCCGCGATCATGCGCAAGCGCGCGCTGAAGAAGGCGGAGGGAGAGGAAGGGGCGTGGGTGGTGGACAACGCGATGGTCGAGGAGATGCTCGGCGCGCCGCGCTACCCCAAGGAGGAGGCGGAGACGGAGCCCGAGGTGGGCGCCGTCACCGGGCTCGCGTGGACCGCCACCGGCGGCGACATCATGGTGATCGAGGCCCTGAAGATGGCGGGGACGGGGCGGCTCATCGTCACCGGCCAGCTCGGGGACGTCATGCGCGAGTCGGTGGACGCGGCGTACTCGTACGTCCGCTCGCGCGCGCGGCAACTCGACATCGAGGAGCGCATGTTCCGCGACTTCGACCTGCACATCCACCTCCCCGCGGGCGCGATCCCGAAGGACGGGCCGAGCGCCGGGATCACCATGACGCTGGCCATCGCCAGCGCGCTCAGCGATCGCCCGGTGCGCCGCGACGTGGCGATGACCGGCGAGGTGACGCTGCGCGGGAAGGTGCTGGAGATCGGCGGCGTGAAGGAGAAGGTGATGGCCGCCTACCGCGCCGGGCTGCGCGAGGTGATCCTGCCGAAGTCGAACGAGAAGGACCTGCGCGACATCCCCGACGAGGTGCGCGAGAACATGGCGTTCACCTTCGTGCAGACGATGGACGAGGTGCTGCGCCTCGCCCTCCTGTCGGGGACGGCGCCGATGGCCGATCAACCGCCACCGAAGGAAGAGGTGACTCCGATCGGGAAGACCACCGAGCGGGCGGTCACCATCGAAGCCACCGACTGAGCGTCGCCGCCGTCAGCGCGCCAGCGAATCGAGCCGGACCTTCTTCACGTCGAGGAGGTTCGGCTCGACGCCATCGGGGACGTCGGTGTACAGCACCGCCGCCCGCCCATCCACGTCGCCCCCCCACACCGTCACCACGCGAGCACCAGGGACGCTCCACCGCTTCCCCCCCGCCGCGCCGGTGGCGCGCGCCGAGGGGAAGCGCTTCGCCATCACCTGCTCCACATCGCTCGAGAACTCGGCGGCGTCCACCGGCGAGTCCCACACGGTGAGCCACGCGATGCCATCGCCGCGCGGCGTGCGCACCACCTCGTAGCGATCGCCGTCCCACCCCGCGGCGCCGCGCAGCGCGGCGGGCTGGTCGTGCAGGTGCTGGAACAGGAAGAGCCGCGTCTCGAACTCGCCCAGATCGTCCGCGTACAGCACCGAGCCCGCGGCGGGGCGCGGCAGATCGACGCGCGTGGGGAGATCGCGGTGCGCGGCGAAGTACCGGTCGGGGTGCAGCACCTGCTCCGTGGACGTCGGCATGTTCGGGCCGAACGGGGTCTCTCCCTTCCGCTCCGCCTCGAAGCGCCGCATGAACTCCGCGCCGGTGAGGTACGGGAAGATGAGCGTCTCCTGCAGCACGAAGGGGGCGGACGCGAGCACCGGCATCTGCGTCTGGTTCTCGCGGATCATCTCGCGCACGCGGTCCCACCCCGCCGGCATCCCCGCCCCCGGGCCGAGCAGCGCCTGGATGGGCACGAGCGTGGCCTGCCCCTCGATCACCGCCTGCGCGGCCATGGAGCGGTCGTTCGCGCCCTTCACGTCCTGGACGGAGTCCAGGTTCATGTACTGGTCCTGGAGCGCGTGCACCAGCTCGTGGGTGACGATCATGTTCACCTGCTCCGGCGGCGCGCCCTCCACCACGTACAGCTTCTTCGTCTTCGGATCGTAGAAGCCGGCCACCTGCTCGGTGAGCAGGTCGAGCATGAACTTGCGCAGGTCGAGGGTGTCGGGGATGAGCCCGAGGCGCCGGTAGAGCAATTGCTCTCCCTGGATCTCGCTGTCGGGGAGCTCCTGGCGGAACCGCTCCTCGAGGAACTGTCGCACCTGCGCCTTGGTGCGCGTCTCGAGCACTGGGGGGTGCTTGAACTTCAGCCCCGTGCCCCGCTCGATGATCGGGATCGCCTCCGCCACGTCCTTGGCGTACGGCCCCTGCGCCGCGCCCTTGTCCTTCCCGCAGGCCAGCGCCGCCACGACGGCCAGCGCCGCCCAGATCCACCGCGATCGCACGATCACACGCTCCAGTGCACGTCCTGTCCCGTGGCCACGGCCACCACGCGCGCGACGTCGAGGCCGCGCACGACCAGGCCCTCCTCGATGAGCCGGCGCTGCAGCTCCACTTCCAGGCGCGCCAGGCGGCCGCGCGACGCGCCCGCGGCGGCATCGGCCGGGGGCTGGGCGGCGGGCTGCCGCTCCGATGCGGCGCGCGCCGCGCGGTCGTCCGCCGGCGCCGGTGCGGGCGCCGGGGCGGGCTGCCCGCTGAACGCCGCCTCCAGCTCCGCGCCGAAGCGCGCGAGCGCGGCCAGCCCATCGCGCGCCATGCGCTCGAACGGATCGTCGGCGAGCTCCCCCGCATCTTCCACCGCCTGCTCGGGCGGGCGCTCCCGCTCCGGTGCGCCCTCGCGCGCCGTCGAGCGCTCCGCGGCGCGCACCAGCTCGCGCCGTTCCACGATGAGCGCTTCGAGCGCGGGCGAGTACGCGGCGCGCGCCTGCGTGTGCGCGCACGCCTCGTCGAGCGCATCGATCGCGCGGTCGGGTCGCGCCCGGTCGGTGACGTAGCGATCCGTGAGCTGCACGCTCGCCACGAGCGCGTCGTCGGCGATCGCCACGTTGTGGTGGCGCTCGAGTCGCTCCCGGCGAGCCTGAAGCACCTCGAGCGTCTGCTCCGCGCTCAGCTCGCGCACCGCCACCTTCTGGAAGCGGCGCTCGAGCGCGGGATCGCCGCACACCCAGCGGTCGTACTCGTCCTGCGTGGTCGCGCCAATCACGCGAAACTCGCCGCGCACCAGCGCCGGCTTGAGCATGTTCGCGGCATCCATCGCCGCGCCCATCGCCGTCCCCTGCCCGATGAGATTGTGCAGCTCGTCCACGAACAGGATCACGTTCGGGTCCGCCGATGCCCCCGCCACGATCTCGCGCAGCCGCTCCTCGTACTGGCCGCGATACATCGTCCCGGCGAGCAGCGACACATGGTCCAGCGCGAGCACGCGCGCGTGGCGGAGCGCGAGCGGGATCTCCCCCGAGGCGATGCGCTGCGCGAGCCCTTCGGCGATGGCCGTCTTCCCCACGCCGGCCGGTCCCACCAGCGCCGGGTTGTTCTTGCTCTGGCGCAGCAGGATGTCCACCACGCGCGCGATCTCGGCGTCGCGGCAGCGCACGGGCTCCAGGCGGCCGGCGCGCGCCTCGGCCGTCAGGTCGCGCGTGTGCCGCGCGAGCGCTCCGTCACCGGAGCCGAACATGTCACCGAGCATCACAGTCCGACGAGTCCCCGGTACCAGTCGATGAGGCCCCCCCCCCACAGGAGGGCGATCATGGCCGCCGGCGCAAGGAACACACCGAACGGCACGAGGGGCGGCTCGAACTCCGAGCCGGCGCGGCGGCTCCGCACCCAGCTCACGGGAAAGACGACGCCGAGGAACACCACCGCGCCGAGCGCGGCGCCGAAGAACACCGTGAGGAAGGTGCGGCCGATCCCCAGGTGCGCGCCGACCATCGCCATGAGCGTGGCATCGCCGAACCCCATCGCCTCCTTCCCGAACGCCATCTCGCCGAGCCAGCCGACGATGGCGATCGCTCCGGCGCCGACACACGCCCCTATGGCTGCATCATACAGCGACGCGAACGGGGAAGTTTCACCCACGAACAGCGCGACGAGCGCCATCGCCAGCGCCCAGGCCAGCCCGAACGCGGTGAAGCCGTCCGGGATCACGTACTCCGAGGCGTCGGTGAGCATGATCCCGAGCAGCACGGTGCCGAACACCGCCACCCGGAGCGCGGTGAGCCCCGCACCGAACTGCACGGCGGCGGCGAGCCAGCCGAGTCCCACCACGAGCTCCACGAGCGGGTACACGACGGAGATCGGCTCGCGGCAGCCGCGGCACCGCGCGCGCAGCGCCATCCAGCTGAGGAGCGGGATGTTCTCGAACCACGCGATCTGGTGGCCGCACCCCGGGCAGCGCGAGCGCGGCGCGACCACGCTGAGCTCCTTCGGCCAGCGCGCCACGCACACGTTGAGGAACGAGCCGACCACCGCGCCGACGACGAAGGCGAGGAAGCGCGTGACGGCGGGATCGAGGACATCCGGACCTGGCATCAAGGACGGAAATGAAAGAGGAGGATCCCGGCGGCCACCGCCACGTTCAGCGATTCCACATCCGGCTCGATCGGGATCGACACGCGCCGCGCCACGCGCGCCAGCGCATCGGGGGTGAGCCCGGCGCCCTCGTTCCCGACGACCAGCGCGAGCGCGTCGGGCGCCACGACCTCACCCAGAGGCTCCCCTTCCCCGTCCGCCCCCCACAGGGGGAGCGCCCGCTCGCGCAGGAACTCGTCCAACTCCCCCCAAGTACAAGAGAGCGCGGGGCGGTGGAAGAGTGCCCCCATCGCGCTACGGACGACTTTGCCGTTCCAGAGGTCAACGGTGCCCGGCATCGCCAGCACGGCCGCGGCGCCGAGCGCCGCCGCAGTGCGCAGGATCGTTCCCACGTTGCCGGGATCCTGCACGGCGTCGAGCACCAGGATCCGCACGCGAGAGGGAAGCTCGAGCGCGGGCAGGGTGCGCACCGGGATCTCCCCGATGGCCAGCACCCCCTGCGGCGTATCGGTGGCCGCGGCGCTGTCGAAGTCCCGATCGCCCACCTCGAGCACATCCACGCTCCGCGCCGCGAGCGCCGCCCGGAGCGCGCGGCCGCGGTCGCTGCCGGAGAGCGTGGACGAGACCAGGGCGCCATGCACGGGGATCGGGGAGTGGACCAACTCCTCCACGGCGCGCACCCCCTCGACCACGAACATCCCGTGGCGCTCGCGCGCCCGGCGGCGCTGGAGGTCGCGCGCTAAGGTCAGTAGCTTCACGCGGTTAGCGAGGAGAGCGGCTCGGAACGAGACTTGCCTTCATCGAGCCGGGCAGGTGGACGGAAGCGGGCAAGCACACGAGGAGCTTCGATGAAACGATTCCTAGCGGGCGCAGCACTGGCGTTGTCCACGGCCGCGTGCGCCACGATGTCCACGCAACAGGAAGTCCAACTCGGACAGCAGTACGCGTCCCAGATCAATTCGCAGCTGCCGATCATCCAGGATGCGGAGATCAACCGCTACATCAACGTGCTCGGCGACTCGATCGCCAAGCTCTCCGACGACCGGAACCTGGAGTGGCACTTCTTCGTGGTGGACAGCAAGGAGGTGAATGCCTTCGCCGTCCCCGGCGGATTCATCTACGTGAACCGCGGGCTCATCGAGCGCGCGGACAAGATGGACCAGCTCGCCGGCGTGCTCGGCCACGAGATCGGCCACGTGATCAACCGGCACACGGTGAAGCTAATGCAGAAGGAGCAGCAGGCAAACGTGGGCGTCGCGCTCGGCTGCATCCTGCTCAAGGTGTGCAACAGCCAGGCGGCCGGCGCGGCGATCAACCTCGCGGGGAACGCGGTGTTCGCCAAGTTCAGCCGCGAGGATGAGGCGCAGGCGGACGAGGTCGCGGTGACGTACGTGTCGCGCGCCGGCATCGACCCGCGCGGGATCCCCGAGATGTTCCAGAAGCTGCTCGAGGAGCGGCAGCAGGCGCCGTCCTCGGTGGATGCGTGGTTCGCCACGCACCCCACCGAGGAGAGCCGCATCCAGGATACCGAGGCGCTGATCGCGAAGATCGATCCGGCGATCCTTCAGACGCTCACGCAGGACACGCCGAACTTCCACGCCTTCAAGCAACGGGTGCAGTCGCTCCCGCCATCGCCGCCGCCGAAGCAGGCGGGCCAGTAGCAGCTTCGGCCGCGATCGCCGCGCGAGCCGGATGCGACGAGGGCGCCCCGACAACGGGGCGCCCTCGTCGCATCGGTCAGCCTCGCCCTTTCCGTTCCGCCAGCGCGGCGGCGGCGTGCGCGAGCAGGCGCTCCACGTCCGGCGGCGCATCGGGCTCCACGCGCGTGAGCGCCACGTGCAGCGCGATCCGATCCGCCCCGGCGCGCTCGGCCGCGGCGTTGTCGCTCTCGAGCCTGGCGCGGAGGCGCGGCGCGACGATGTCCACCGTCTCGTGCGCGGCGTCGAGCACGAGCACCGCGAAGGTGCCGTCGCTCACACGGGCGATCGGGTCGGAGGCGCGGAAGGTGGCGCGCAGCACCTGCGCGGCGCGCACCACCGCGCGCTCCCCTTCCACACGCCCGCGTCGCTCGACGATGGCGCCCAGCCCATCCAGCTCGGCCGCCGCCACGAGGAGGCCGCGGGTGCGACGCGCCAGCCTGAGGTGATGCTCGCAGAGCGCGGTGAAGCCACGCCGGTTGTAGAGCCCCGTGAGGTCGTCGGTGAGCGAGAGCTGGCGCAGCGTGGCGTGCATGTGCTGCCGCTCGATGGCGTAGCGCAGCACGCGCGCGAGCACGCCCCCGTCGAGCTGGTCGGCGGAGAGGACGTCCTGCGCCCCCGCCTCCACCGCCTGCGCGCCGAGCGACTGCTCGCCCTCCCCCGGCGCGGTGAGGAACACCACCGGTACATCCGGCGCCTGGATGCGCGCGCGCACGAGCGTGTCGAGTCCCTGCTCCGCCGACTGCCTGACGTCGAGGAGCAGCACATCGATGCCGCCGCCGGCGAGCCGCATCAGCCCCTCCTCCGGCAGGAGCGGCCGGCCGACGAGCGCGAAGCCCGGCGCGCCCGCGCGGCGGTCGGCGGCGAGCGCGCCATCGAGCCGCGCGTGGTCCGACGGCCGATCGGAGATGAGGAGAACGTTGGTGGGTTCCGTATCCATGAGCGTGCGAGAGGTGGACGCCGGGGTGGCCCGACACACCGGGGCGGGAGGGGACTCGCCGCGCCGGTGCTCCGACATCCAGACTCTCCGCGCCGCGGCGCCGTCACGCGGCGCGGTTGTCGCTCCCGTGGCCGCGGGGCATCATTCGCGCATGCGCATCGCCCTCACGATCGCCGGCTCCGACTCCGGCGGAGGGGCCGGCATCCAGGCCGACCTCAAGACGTTCCACCGGTTCGGGGTGTTCGGCACCTCGGTGGTCACGGCCATCACCGCGCAGAACACGCTCGGCGTCTCGGCGTGGGTGGCGACGCCGGTGGAGCTCGTCCGCGCGCAGCTCGACGCCGTGGCCACCGATCTCCCCCCGGCCGCGGTGAAGAGCGGCATGCTCGCCGATGCCCAGGTGGTGCGCGCGGTGGCGGACCGCGTGCGCGCCCACGCGCTCGCGCCCTACGTGCTCGACCCGGTGATGGTGGCCACGTCCGGGGACCCGCTGCTCGAGCGCGATGCGGTGGAGGCGATCCGCGCGGAGCTCCTCCCCCTCGCCGCGCTGGTGACGCCGAATCTGGACGAGGCCGGGATCCTGGTCGGCGCGCCGGTGCGCGACGTGGCGGCGATGGAGCGCGCGGCGCGCGCGCTGGTGGCCATGGGCGCGGGCGCCGCGCTGGTGAAGGGGGGACACCTGGAGGGCGCGGAGATGGTGGACGTGCTCTTCGATGGCCAGGAGCTGCACGCATACCGCCATCCGCGCATCGACACCCGCCACACGCACGGCACCGGATGCACGCTCTCGGCGGCGATCACGGCGCACCTGGCACTCGGCGCGCCGCTCGGGGAAGCCGTCTCGCGGTCGCTCGCCTGGCTCCAGCAGGCCATCGCCACGGCGCCGGGGCTCGGGAAAGGGATGGGCCCGGTGAATCATGGGGTGTAGGAC